>NZ_JADYWQ010000011.1:0-140139 GCF_015864725.1 Pseudoalteromonas sp. NSLLW24
ATTGCTTTATATTGTTAAAGAACGTTTTGAGTCGCTTTAGCGACTCAAGGGATGCGAATAATACACCCTTTATTTTTCGAGTCAACACTTAGTTTTAAACTTTCTTTTAGAAGATTTAAAACCGAAGTTTTATTTAACTCTCTGAGTAGTTCGTGCCTCGCTATGCGTTGGCGTTTCCCGTCTCAGTGGGGTCGCATTATAGGGAGCGGCGGATTTTACGCAAGCGTTATTTGCATAAAATAGTAATTAAAATTAAGCCCCAAGCAAGCACACATGATAAGCACAAGTTACCCACAAAAATCTGTTGATAACTCTTGTTTTTACATAGCTAAACCATTCTATAGCTTTTAATTAAAACCCTGAAAATACAAAAAGCACCTTATATAGGTGCTTCTCAAAAGTAATAGTTATTAGAATCTAGGGTCTGTTTGTCTTTCAAGGTTAAATTTGCAGCAGCCTGTTTGGTATTCAGGCAAGGCAGAGCCTATTCAGTGTGGTTACTCCCCATAAATAGGCGATAACGTAGCATTAATGCCAAACAGGCGCTGTCCAAAGGATTCTTCCTAGGTGCTATTTACTCTTTGTTGCTCGGTTTTTACTTAGCCCACTAGGTTACAAATCTCGCGCCGCGATTAAACAACCCCTAGTTTGAACAAATTTTAATCCGCAAAGAGCAACAGACCCTAGTATAAAATACTATATAACTTGCGACGATACTTTGCTGCGAGTGCGTCGCCATCAGGTAAAGAGGCAATAATGGCTAAAAAGCTTGGTTTCGCTTCATTGAAATTCAGATCTTTTTGCAGCACTGTAAATAGTATATCCAATGCTTCTTCTTTTCTGCCTGCTTCATTGAGTAAAATACTGAGCTCTTCTTTTAATTCTAGGTCATTTGGGTACTTTTCTACTTGTTGTTGCTTTTCTTTAATCTCTGGTGAGTCTTTTGCTTCAAGCGCAGCTTCGCATTTTGCTTTTATATTATTAAAGTAAGCATCTTGCTCTTGTACGTCTATTGTATTTATAAGCGCTTGGGCTTCATCTACCTTGTGAATTTGAATACATATGTCTGCTAGCACTAATTTGATACGTGCATTACCGCTGTCTATTTCATAAGCTTGCTTTGCATAATTAAATGCAGCATTTAAATCTGACTTTAATAACGCTTGTTTTGCTTGCTCTAACAGTAAGTCTTGTTGCGCAGGTAAATGCTTTGCTAGGGCTTCGCGTATTTGTGCCTCACTTTGAACACCTGCAAGTAAATCTAATGGTGCAGAGTCTTTTAATAATACAAGCGTAGGCAGAGTTTGAAGACCAACTTGCTGCGCAAGTTGAGAAGCGAGTGCTTGCTCTGCATCGCAATCTAGGTTTGCTACTACTATATAGCTTGCATATTCAGCCGCTATTTTATCTAAAATTGCAGCCTGTCCGATGCAGTCAGGACTTTGAGGAGAGAAAAAGTTAAGCAACACCAATTTTTGCTGTGATGTTTCACCGAGTACTTGTTGAAGGTTTTGCGCATTAATACTAACTATGTTGCTCATTGAATTGATTGCCATATTCATCTATTTAGGTTTTTATATGGTGGTGAACATAATAATTACAAGTCATATACCTAAATCATCCGGTATACATATTCAACAATGAGGGAAAACATGAAATTAACTTATCTAAGTGCAATACTTTTATTAGCAAGCCCATTAGTACAAGCAAATGGACTCGATTTGAATTTAAGCAAAACCATGCCAGCTATAGAAAAGTTTTACCTTGATTTACACCAATCGCCAGAGCTTTCTTATCACGAACAAGAAACGGGTAATAAAATAGCGGATAAATTAACTCAGCTGGGTTTTAAAGTAACAAGTAATGTAGGTGGCTTTGGTGTTGTCGGCATTTACAAAAACGGAAACGGTCCAACCGTGATGATCCGTACTGACACCGATGGCTTACCTATTATAGAGCAGACAGGAAAGTCCTATGCCTCAAAAGTTAAAGTAATAGACGAGCATGGTGCGAAAGTAGGTGTAATGCACGGTTGTGGCCACGATATTCACATGAGCTCTTTTATTGGTACTGCTGAGCAATTAATAGTACACAAAGATCAATGGAAAGGCACTTTGATGATGGTTGCACAGCCTGCCGAAGAAGTTGGTGGGGGTGCTAAAGCCATGTTAGGCGAAGGACTATTTAGTAAATATGAAAAACCTGATCATATAATTGCTTTGCATGTAAGTGCTAGCGTCCCCGCTGGTAAGGTATCAATGAAAAATGAATACACTATGGCAAGTGTAGATTCTGTCGATATTACAATTAAAGGTAAAGGTGGTCATGGTGCTTATCCGCATACAACTATAGACCCTGTGATTATAGCTGCACGCACAGTACTTGCTCTGCAAACAATCACAAGCCGAGAACTTTCACCGCTAGAGCCTTCGGTTATTACGGTTGGGTCTATTCATGGTGGCTCAAAACATAATGTGATTTCGGATGAAGTAAAACTACAACTCACTCTCAGAAGCTATAACCCAAATGTTAGAAGTGCTCAAATAGCAGCAATAAAACGAATCACGGCAGGTATTGCACAAAGTGCTGGCCTAAATGAATCAAACTACCCTGTAGTATATGTACATGAAGATGAATCTATTCCATCTACTTATAATAACCCTGCACAAACAGACATTGTTAGAAACTCTATTGCCAGCGCAATTGGTGATACTAATGTGCTTGAAACACAAGCTGTAATGGCGGGTGAAGACTTTGGCCTATACGGACGCACCGATGAAAATATCCCGATTACCTTATTTTGGCTAGGAGGTGTAAACCAAGCACAATATGCAGATTCGATAAAAACAGGTGAAGTACTCCCTTCCCTACACTCTAGTAAATTTGCACCAGATTATAAAGTTGCTATCCCTACCGGAATAAAAGCAATGAGTAACGCTGCTGTTGCTTTATTTAATAAGTAACCTGAATTCTGGATAATAAATCTATCTCAAGCAGAGTCCAGGTTAAGTAATATCGTTTAATAAAATGGCTCTGTAGCTAACTAGCAACAGAGCTTTTTTTATAACTCGACTTTTTAAAGGTCGTTTTTCCATCTCGTTTAGCAAAACGTTTTTTAGGTGAGCTTTTTGGTAACCTTGCAAATGCATTGCTATCGCAGTTTGCTGCTAATTGTACAAACCCATTTAAGTCAGCAAGTAAAGGCTGTAAAAATTGCTGATAACTCATTACTTGCTGCGCGATATCACCTAAGCTCGATTCCCACTTTGCGGTTAAATCAGGACTCGCTAAACCTTGTGGTAATACGCTAATAAGGGCAAGGCCCGTTTCGGTCGCTTTAATTGACTTACCTTCACGTTTTAAAAAACGCCGCTTAAATAGCAACTCGATTATTCCCGCACGTGTTGCCTCCGTACCTAAACCATCAGTGTCTTTTAATACTTTTTTAATTTGTGGATCTTTAACATAACGACTAATGCCGGTCATCGCAGCCAATAATGTAGCATCGGTAAAATAAGCAGGGGGTGATGTATGCTTTTCGACTACTTCGCCTTGCTCACAAAAAAGAGACATACCTTTTGTTAAAGGAGGTAACGTAGCTTCATCTTTTAATTCAGACTTACCCATTAATACCTTAAAGCCTAAGCTTACATCTTGTTTTGCATTTGCTTTAAATAATCCGCCAGCGATTGTTATCTCTGCTTTAGTTTCGTTATATATATAGTCGGGATAAAACTGAATTAGGTAATGGCGGCTTATTAATTGATATACCTTCGCTTCGTCACCGCTCAAACTCGCTGACTTTAACTGCTTAGCCGTAGGCACAATGGCATGATGGGCAGCCACTTTTGAATCGTTAAAACATTTACTACGCTTTTTTACATCAGCCCCATTTACTAATTCACTGCTTTGCCCACCATTAGCACTTATAGCTTTAAAAATAGCTGATGCATCTTGATGGTGATCTTTAGGTAAATAACGATTATCCGAGCGTGGGTAAGTAATTAATTTATGACGTTCGTAAAGTATTTGGCAAATATCCAACACTTTTTGAGCTGGCATACCAAATGCTTTAGCCGCATCGATTTGTAGTGCAGATAAATTATAAGGTAATGGAGCACTTTGTTTTTTTTGTTTTTGGTCAAGTGAAGTAAGCTCAGCACTTTGCTTTGTAATGCGTGAAGCAACATTTTGTGCGAGTGCTTTGTTAAGTATTCGCCCTTCTTCATCTTGATGTGGCTCACATGCTTTACTAGGAACCCACTTAGCTATGAATGGCTGGTTATCTGGAGTAAGTAAATGCGCCAGTACATCGTAAAAAGGCTTAGATACAAAGTGTGCTATTTCGTTATCTCTATTAACAACAAGACCTAAAATAGGGGTTTGTACTCGCCCTACCGAAAGCACATTACCAAACCCTGCTTTTTGCCCAGCTAGTGTGTATGCACGTGTTAAATTCATACCAAATAGCCAATCAGCACGAGAGCGCGCTAAAGCAGATACACTTAGCGGAATAAAATCTCGATTAGAACGCATAGTACCCAGTGATTTTTTTACCGCCGATAAGTTTAAATCACTAATGAGTAAACGTTGCGTACTCTGCTTTTTAGCCTGACTTATTTTAGCTTCTTCAATTACTTGATCGACTAGTAGCTGGCCTTCACGGTCTGGATCGCCAGCGTGAATAAGTTGCGAGGCTTGTTTAATTAATTTTTTTAAAACAGTGAGCTGTTTGCGAGTTTTGGTTTTGGCTTTTAACTTCCACTGTTCAGGTATTATAGGTAAGTGTTCAAACTGCCACTTTTTAAAGCGCTCATCGTAATCATCGGGTTCTGCTTGTTCTAGCAAATGTCCAATACACCACGATACACAATCGCCATTAGCGACTTCTATATAACCATCATATTTTTTATGTGGTTTTGGTAACGCATCAGCAATAGCGCGTCCAAGTGAAGGTTTTTCTGCAATGTAGAGTTTCATAGCCTGCTCATCACTGTTTATATAAACAGTAGTCTAGCACAGCTATTTTAAAGGAGGGAACTTTTTGTAACTATTGGCTAGCTGGGCTTTTTTTGTCTTTTGTTAAAATATAAATAAGCGGAAGATAACAAACAACAACGGTGCCTATATTAATAAATGGCAATAAGGTTTTATAAATGTATGTACTATAAGAAAGATCCCATAAATGGCGGTCGACTAATCTAAATAGCTGTAAAATTGGTGCCATAATAACAACCAATTGACCTAATACGCATTGCCATAAATAAACCTTATCTTTTAAACCCAGATATGCGATGAGTGCCATCCAAGCAATATCATTAAAGGCCCAAACAAGGTATCGATAAACATAAATCCCATTATCAAACTCTTTCAAGTAAGGATGAATAATGGTTCCATATAAAAAAAAAGCGGCTGTAATTAAAGCGAAACGCAGGGCCAAATAATCTTTTCTAAAATAAAAGATGAAAATAGCAGGGCTTAAAATAAACACCCAACTAGTATCTAATATCAATATAGTCTTTAAAAACCATTCAGGCATTAGAGTTAATCAAGTTTTTTTTCATCATCGTCATTACCACCGCCATTTCCTGGCATATGACTAAACTTATCGACCTTTTTCATAAACTATTCCGTTACATTTGTTAAAGAAAGCATACTTTATGATAAATAAGTGTGTTTGCCAATAAAAGTTATCTTACATCTATAGGAGCTGACTCTTTTGCTTTACCTTGTAATATAGATATTTCTACTCGGCGATTCCTGCGGCGATCTTCATCGGTGTCATTCGGTACAAGTGGTCGTGTTTCAGCTCGACCAACCACCATCATTCGCGTTTTATCAAATCCTTGGACTTTTTGCAGTTCACTTGCAACGGCTACAGCACGCTTTGATGATAGGTCCCAATTATTAATATATAACTCATTTGATACCTGAAAATCATCTGTATGGCCAGATACTGTTATTTCACCGGGTACATCTTTTAACAGCACACCGATATCTTGAATTATAGGTTTAAACTTAGGTTGTAAAAATGCACTACCTGAAGGAAATGAACCATTCTCCCTAATTCGAATAATTATTTGCTGCCCTAAAGACTCAAGCTCAATTGCGCCATCGATTATTTGCTTTTCAAGCTGCTGCGCTATCTTTTTAACAAGCTCGTTAGTTTGCTCCTGATCGGCTGCTGAAGTTGCTTGCTCAGAAGATTCTTCTTGTGAGGTACTACGAGATTCGCCACCGCGTTTATCCCCGCGCTGTTCTTGCCTGCCGCCTGCTGAGCTTTCATCGCCAGCCTGAAACTCTAACATTTGTTGAGTCATTTCGACTGTTTGCTGCTGAATGGTTTCTATTGGGGTTGGCTCTGGTTTGCCTGGGGTAAACTCCATGGCAATAACAGAGGTCCCTTTAGGGATGTCTTTTACTTCAATTTTATTCTGCACGCCAAAAGCAAACTTCATAGAGCCCGCAATTTGTTTAAACTTAAGTACATCCATTTCTGAAAACGCGAGCAAGAGTACAAAAAAGCACATTAACAGTGACATTAAATCGGCAAACGTTCCCATCCATGCAGGTAGACCTGGTGGTGGACATTTGCACTCTTGATCAGACATAGTTACTCCTCGGTATCTACTTTGCGTTTAGATTCAGCTAAGTAATTTTTCAAAATACCTTCGATTACTTTTGGATTCTGACCATCTTGTATGCCTAAAATAGCATCCAAAATTAAACGCTGATTCATCGCTTCCTCGTCTTTACGCAGTTCAAGTTTTACCTGAATAGGAATTGCCACAACATTGGCTAAAAACGCGCCATATAAAGTTGTTAATAGTGCTACTGCCATTGCCGGACCAATTGCCTTTGGGTCATCCATGTTAGACAACATTGCAACCAAACCAATTAGAGTACCAATCATACCCATTGCAGGCCCTATATCAGCTAACGACTTAAATAAACCCGCGCCCAATTCATGGCGAGTCGTGGTTAGAGAAATATCTTTTTGAAGTGTAGCGCGAACTACATCTGCGTCGTGGCCATCAACGAGCATATCGACGCCTTTGCGCATAAAGGGGTTTGGAATTTCAGCTTCTTCGAGTGCTAAAAAACCGCCTTTACGAGCTGAATCCGCAAGTTCTACTGCTTTTTCGATAAGTATTTCTGGCGTTTCGATTTTAAACATAAACGCTTTGGCAACAACTTTACCTATCCCCAAAAATTGCGACATGGTGAAGTTTGATAAAACAATAAAGAGTGAACCACCAAATACAATAACCACAGACGGGGTATTGTAAAACATAGCCATTTCACCGCTACTACTCATAAACATAGACATGACAATTAAGCCAATTGCGCCTAGGATCCCGATTATGGTTGCTAAATCCACATTTCCTCCAGAAGTTTCATGCTTAATGGCCTTATCATAAACTTTTATTATTAACTGCTTATCGGCAACATATTGAATTGCTTAAGCCATTTTTATAAATAAACATAAAAAGCAGCCTTTAGCACTATCTTAGATCAAGTTATAAGGGCTACCTAATTATCAATTGATTTATTAAACCAACAGACCGCTATTAAGGCTTTATTAATGCACTTGAAATATAATTTAACGTTATAAAGGTAAAAAACCAATATCATCCTTTGACCTAGTTTAGCATTCCCCCTAAAATTGACCCCTAAATTTATTATGTAAGCTGAAATAAAGATGGCGACTAAAAAACCTGAAAACTTAAGTTTCGAACAAGCACTAGAAGAATTATCTACAATCGTTAGTGACATGGAACAAGGTGACTTATCGCTTGAGCAATCGTTAAAGCAATTTGAGCGTGGAATTGCATTAGCAAGTGCTTCATCAGGGAAATTACAGCAAGCAGAACAAAAAGTATCAATTTTGATGGGGAATGGCGAAAAGTCAGTACTTACAAATTTTGATAATGATATGGAATAGCTGTGAGCATAAAAAATCATATTGAACTTGCTCAAAAAGATGTAGTAGCGACCTTACAACAGCATTTTAACCAGCCTCTCGATACAGAAGAAACGGTAAAGAACGCCACCCAGTATGGATTATTTAATGGCGGTAAAAGATTACGTCCATTTTTAGTTTATGCCACAGGTAAAATGCTCGGCGCAAACCATCAAGACTTAAACGTACTTGCTGCTGCAATTGAGTGTATTCATAGCTATTCGTTAGTCCATGATGACTTACCAGCAATGGATGATGACGACTTACGCCGCGGACGCCCTACTTGTCATATAGAGTTTGGCGAGGCAAATGCAATTTTAGCCGGTGATGCTCTTCAAACTCTTGCTTTTGAGCTTATTGCGAATCACAAATTTGAATGCTCATCGCAAACACAAGTAAAAATGATTGCTACACTTGCCCACGCATCAGGCCTTCAGGGTATGGTTGGCGGACAAGGTCTTGACATAGCAGCAACTGATAAAGTAATTACCGTACAAGAGCTTGAGCGAATACATAAGCTAAAAACCGGAGCTCTAATTAATTGCGCAATTACACTTGGTGCACTGTGCAGTGAAAAGGCTGATCAACAAACCTTAGAAAATTTAAGTGTTTTTGGGTATGCTATAGGGCTAGCATTTCAAGTACACGACGACATTTTAGATGTTGAAGGCGATACAGTTATTTTAGGAAAGCCACAAGGCTCCGATATTGCCGCGAATAAAGCGACATATCCGGCGTTATTAGGTATGCTAGGCGCTAAAGAAAAGGCGCAGAATTTAATACAACAAGCCCATGAAGCGTTAGCAAATATAGATGCTGACACAACACTTCTTGCGTCGCTAGCAAATTATCTAATTGAGCGTGACCACTAATTTTTGCTCATACGTATTGCAATTAGCACTGACATTATTACTCAACATTAATTATTCGTAAAAGCTTTGAATTAATTAATGTTAGCGAAGGATATATATAAAACCATGACACTTGATAGTAGCAAGTATCCATTACTTAATTTGGTTGACGAGCCAGCCCAATTGCGTGACTTAGCGCAAGACAAACTCCCTGCATTTAGCAATGAGCTGCGCGATTATTTACTCAACTCAGTATCGCAAAGTAGCGGTCATCTAGCGTCTGGTTTAGGGACGGTTGAACTAACCGTTGCCCTGCATTATGTTTATAACACTCCAGACGATCGCCTAGTTTGGGATGTGGGTCATCAAGCTTATCCGCATAAAATTCTTACTGGTCGTCGCGAGCAAATGCACACCATTCGCCAAAAAGACGGTTTGCACCCTTTTCCTTTTCGCGATGAAAGCCAATACGATACGTTTAGCGTAGGCCATTCAAGCACCTCTATTTCAGCTGCCTTAGGTATGTCTATTGCCGCACAAAAAGAAGGTAAAGGTCGAAAGTCTGTAGCCATTATTGGTGACGGAGCTATAACCGCAGGCATGGCATTTGAAGCGATGAATCATTTAGGTGATGTAAAATCAGACATGCTTATTATTTTAAATGATAACGAAATGTCGATTTCTGAAAATGTTGGCGCATTAACAAATCACTTTGCTCGAATTTTATCAGGTAGCTTTTATACTAACATTCGTGAAGGTAGTAAAAAGTTACTCTCAGGTGTGCCTCCGGTAAAGCAACTTGCCAGTAAAATGGAAGAGCACATTAAAGGCATGATGATCCCGGGTACCTTCTTTGAAGAATTAGGCCTAAATTACATTGGTCCCATTGATGGTCACGATGTAAACATGCTTGTAGATACATTACGTAATATGCGTAATTTAAAAGGCCCACAGCTTTTACATATAAAAACCCAAAAAGGTAAGGGCTACAAACCGGCTGAAGCCGATCCTATTGGCTATCATGGTGTACCAAAATTCGATCCGAGCACAACTAGCCTACCTAAATCTAAACCTAGTGCTGCTACTTTTTCAAAAGTATTCGGCGATTGGTTATGTGATATGGCCGAACAAGACAGTAAGTTAATGGCTATCACGCCTGCAATGCGCGAAGGTTCAGGCATGGTACGTTTTTCTAAAGAGCATCCAGATCAATACTTTGATGTAGCTATTGCTGAGCAGCATGCCGTTACTTTAGCCGCTGGCTTTGCCTGTGAAGGTTTAAAACCTGTTGTTGCTATTTACTCAAGCTTTTTACAACGTGCGTATGACCAATTAATACATGATGTTGCACTGCAAAACTTACCTGTATTATTTGCCATTGACCGCGCTGGTATTGTTGGAGCCGATGGTGAAACTCACCAAGGTGCGTACGATTTAAGCTTTATGCGCTGCATTCCAAATATGGTAATTATGGCACCAAGCGATACCAACGAATGCCGCCAAATGCTATACACCGGTTATAAAGCAAACTGCCCTGTTGCAGTTCGTTATCCTCGAGGTAGTGCAGGTACTGCAGACATTGAAAGCACTATGCAACTGCTTGAAATAGGTAAGGCAGATACAATTAAGAAAGGCAGTAAAATTGCCATTTTATCGTTCGGTACATTACTTGAAAATGCACAGCTTGCTGCAGATGAATTAGATGCAACGCTTGTTAATATGCGTTTTATTAAACCACTTGATACCGCACTTTTAAATGAGCTTGCAACTAGCCACGCTGTAATTGTTACGCTTGAAGATAATGCGATTGCTGGCGGTGCCGGCTCTGCAGTTAACGAATTCTTAGCAACGCAAAAAGCTGATATTAATATCCTTAACTTAGGTATTCCTGATGAGTTTATTAAACACGGCACCCAAGATGAAATGCACGATGAAATGGGATTAGGCGAGCAAGGAATATTAACCGCTATTAAAGCGTTTATTAATTAACTTCCTATACATCTAAAGTTGAGCATATTAAAAAAGGAGCCTAGGCTCCTTTTTTAATATCAAATATTGCTGATCAGCGCATCCACACTTTAATATCAGCTAGGCCATTGCTTTGTAAAATACCTAATTGTTGATCAACGTTAGAATTTTGTTCAAACTCAAATGCATCAAGCTGATCATCAAACGTAATATTTGCAACACCATCACCACCGCGCTTTTTAACTTGGTGCAATGAAATATCAGCTAGGTTAATAGATGTCTCCCAGCTAATTACCTGCCCACCCAAAAGTGGTAATGGATAAAATGACCAACCAATTGATGCCGTGATATTAGTTGTTTTTCCATTTGGTAATTGGAATGAATTAGCCGCTATTACTTTACAAAGATCTGAAGCATAGCTGTCTATTTTATTGCATTTAAAATCACGTAATAATAGTAAAAACTCATCACCACTCCAACGTGCCACATAGTCAGAACCCTGCGTACGCGAATTTAATAATGCAGCCATTTGCTGTAAGCAGCTATCACCTGCAATTGGGCCATAGGCATCATTGATACGGCTGAAGTTATCAAAGTTAATAATTACCAGCACCAGTGACTTGCCTTGTGCCTGCAGCGATTGTGAATTACGTTGAAAGTGTTCAATATCTTTAGGGAGTTGATCAAACAAAAAGCGACGACTACGCAGCCCTGTTAGCTCATCTGAGTGACTAACTAATTTAAGCTGTGAATTCACTTGGCCTAATTTATCATTAGCTTGACGAAGCTCTAAGGTACGCTCGGTGATCAAGCCCTCTAATGCTTCTTGTTTTCTACGCTCTTGCGCTCTAAATACCCAAAAAATAAGGTAGAAAAGCAAAATAAAACCACTGGTAATTAAAAGCCTAAAGTAAATAGTTTCGTCAAAGCGCTCAGGCACTACAAAGCCGTATTCTACTTCTTGCGCTTTAGTCCAGTCTTCACCTTGGCGCTTCGCTTCTAACTGAAACAAAAACGAGCCTGGAGGCAAGTTAGTATAAATAGCTTCACGTCGCGTATTAGCATAGCGCCAGTCACTATCTAAGCCACTTAGTTTATATCTAAATTCAATACTGTTTGGTGCATAGTAATCAATAGCTGTGTAAGTTAGCGTTATATCACGCTCGTCTGTTTCTAATGATGGTTTTTTACCAAGCGCAGCGGTGGTTAAATGACGAAGTGGTGTTGTTATTGTTTCTATTGTTGGCTTTAATGCAAGCACACCAAATAGCTCTACATTTTTAGGTATTTCAACAACACCTTGTAAGCTTGGGTACCAAATAGAATTGCCGGTGTCTGCTACCGCATCATGCCCAAGCCCACTACAACATTGATTCGCTTTACCATCGAGTTGACGGTCAAAAGATGAAATCACTTCTTCAACT
The DNA here is from genome assembly GCF_015864725.1 of Pseudoalteromonas sp. NSLLW24. NCBI lineage: Bacteria > Pseudomonadati > Pseudomonadota > Gammaproteobacteria > Alteromonadales > Pseudoalteromonadaceae > Pseudoalteromonas > Pseudoalteromonas sp. NSLLW24. The sequence continues at coordinate 12,207 of NZ_JADYWQ010000011.1, forward strand.
TTTAAGCTTTTTATCTCTGTTTTAAATTGCTCTACAGGCATTCTGTAAACACCTTTCATGGTGCTTACCCAAACATGTTTTAACTTTTCATCATATTCTAGGCTAAATATAGACCCATACGGTAAACCATTAGCGGCATCGAGTTGACGCCACTGCCCTTGCGTACTTCTGTAAAAAAGCCCATCGTTAAGAGAGCCGATTAAAATACCCACGCCATCTATATGTAGCACGCTAGTTACGTATGCACTTTCAAGTGTTGTTTGGTCACCAATTTTTTCAATGCCACGGTCTGTAAAGTAATATGCGCCTTTACTAGTACCAATCACACCAAAGTTTGTTTTATCCAATACGTAGGTAATAAACTTACTACCTAAAAAAGCGTTATATGCAAAAGGCGTTAAACCAGCATAATTTAATCGATATAAACCGCGTCCGGTACCAATCCAAAAACCGCCTTTACTAGAGCGACTTATTGCAAATACCGGGTTATCGCGAAGCGCTCGACCAGGGACGGTATAGAGTGTCTTGTTTTCAAAAACAAATAAGCCGCGCCCCGTGGCTATATATAATCGTTCACCATCGAATTGTAGATCGTGTACTGACGCGTATCCATATTTACTACTTGGAACTAAATTAATAAAACTTTTATCTAAATCGAAATAACCAATGCCGCTTTTGTTAGCAACCCACAGTTTTCCATCAGGAGCTTGGCTGATAGCCATAACAGACTCGGTCATATCTGAAACAGCTGAATGCCTTTCTACTCGCCCTTCATGGGCAAGCCATAAGCCTTCACTAAAACTTGCTAACCAAACGTTATTTTTATCATCTCTAAAAATATCAGCAAACCATATGCTTTGATCAAGTTGGCTTGGTTCTACCCATTGCCACTCACCGGTTTTATCTCTAAATAATAAACGTCCATAAGTCGAAACCCATAAGCCACCATCGGTATCACTCATAAACTTATAAACGGCTGAGTTATTTGCATTAGGTAAAGGAAAAGGTCTTAGTTCGTCATCTAAATCTAAAAAGTATGCACCTAGCTCAGAGGCTATATACAAATTACCGTTTAAGAATGATAAATCGTGCACTATGGTTTGCGCTAAGCGCTCTGGTAACGATATTTTAGCGGTAAGCTCTAAACGTAGTTTAGAGAAATCTGATGAGTTTTTAGTAAGGCGTAATAAATGACGATCATTAACCAGCCAAATACCTTCAGGAGAGAGTGCCATTTGGCTAACAGAGCCAACAATTTGGGTAATTACGGTAGCATTAACAATAGGTAGGGGACCATTTACTTGAGTGCGTAAATCAACTTGCCCTCTATCTACATAGTATAAACCATTAGCCGCAATCCATATGCTGCCTTTAGAGTCCTCAAGAATATCTCTTACCGGACCTTTAATATTAAACTCTTGTGCTGCAAATGTGGCTGGATTAATAACTACCAAGCCACTTTTAGTACCTACCCATAATAAGCCACTAGAATCGACTAAAAGTTTATTAATACCATTACTAGGCAAGAACGGGCTATTTTGCGTGTTGTAGTTTGTAAATGTTGTGCCATCAAAACGGCTTAAGCCAAACTGAGTACCCAACCACATATAGCCTTGCTGGTCTTGTACTACGCTTTTAAGTGATTGCGAAGGTAGACCATCTTTTATATTCCATTGCTTAACTACGTAATCACTAATTGAAGCCCAACTTGGTGTCGCGCACAACATCAGTACACAAACCAGTAAAAATCGCATCATATTGCTGCCACCTAGTTAAACAAATCAAATATAAAAAATTAAAAGGGTAGTAAACCCACTTTTATTAGCGCCTGTAAGCATATAAGCGAAAAAACGCCCGCAAGTATATCATCGGCCATAATACCTAAACCACCATGTACTCGTTTGTCTAGCATACGGATTGGGCCAGGTTTTGCTATATCAAAAAAGCGAAATAACAAAAAACCAACGAGTAATGTTTGCCAGCTAAGTGCTGCACCAATCATTGTAATGTAATAGCCTGCCACTTCATCCCATACAATAGCAGGATGGTCGTGCACGCCTAAATCATCAGCCGTTTTACCACAGGCCCATATACCAAATATACTGATCACTACTGCAAACACAATTTGCAACCATAGCGGATAATACATAGTCATAAAAATGAATGGCAGTGCAGCAAAAGTGCCAAATGTGCCAGGCGCTTTAGGGGCTAACCCAGTACCAAAACCCAAACCAAAAAACTGATGTGGGCGCTTTAAATTAAACTTTCGGTTTTTGTTCAAACCAGCTCCTTTGCAAAATGCTCAAAACCTTGCTGCTTAAAATCAAACTTTTCACCGTTGTGTAATAGTTCAATTTGACCATCGCCACTTTTAATTTGGCCTATGCATGTTGCATCTACACCATATTGACGCAGTTTTATATCTAGCATACTTTTATTGCTATCAGGTACAGTAAAAATTAATTCGTAATCATCACCGTAACTGAGAATAAATGGCAGCTGCTGATTAAAATCAAGGCTTGCTTGCATTGCATCTGAAGTCGGAATACTTTCAATATTCACAACTGCATTTACTTGCGACATATCAAGTATATGACTTAAATCAGCGATTAAACCGTCCGATACATCAATAGCCGATGATGCAAGGCCTCGCAATACCTGTCCTGCAGCAACACGCGGTGTTGGAAAGTCAAAGCGCTTATTTAAGTACTTTAAATGCTCTGGCTCAATACTTATACCTTGTTTGCGAGACTCAATTGCAAGTCCAGCGTCACCTAGCGGACCTGTAACATAAACCCAATCACCCACTTTCGCACCACTACGGCGAAGTGCAGTACCTTCTGGTACAGTCCCTTTTGCACAAATAGTGATAGTTAATGGGCCTTGCGTGGTATCGCCACCTATAATTTGCACATTAAAGTATTCTGCAATTTCATGCATGCCTTCAGTAAACTCTTCAATCCACTGTGGGTCAATACTTGGCAAGGTTAACGCAACTGAAACCCATGTTGGCTCAGCGCCCATTGCCGCTAAGTCACTTAAATTAACAGCAAGCGCTCTGTGACCTAATGCACGAGGGGAAATATCATCAAAAAAGTGTACGCCAGCAACAAGAGTATCTGTTGTAACAGCAAGTTGGCAGTTTTGTGGAACGGTTACTAAAGCGCAATCATCCCCTATACCTAGGTTTACATCACGACGGGTGATCCCGCGACCTTTAAAGTAGCGGTTAATTAATTCAAATTCCTTCATACACAAAAAAGCCGGCCTATGCCGGCTCCCCTCTTTAACGGTTTACTTACTTGCGTAAATGCTTAACAGCTTTATCAAGTACACCGTTTACAAATTTATGGCTGTCTTCAGCGCCAAATATTTTGGCCAGCTCAATACCTTCGTTGATAGCAACTTTATAAGGTACATCTTCACGGAACTTAAGCTCATAGCTGCTTAAACGTAAAATTGCGCGCTCAACCATATCTAAGTCATTAAACGGACGTGTTAAATGTGGTGATACAGCTTCGTCTAGTTGCTTATAATTTACAGCAACACCCGTCGCTAAATCTTTAAAGTATTCAACATCAATTTTAGTAACGTCTGTTTCGATCAACATTTGTTGTTCGATATCGGCAATTAAATTGCCACTTATTTGCCAAGAATAAACGGCTTGGAGTGCTAAGATACGTGCTTTACGTCTTGCTGCTGGTTTCACAAAAATTCCTTAAACTTAAATTTTATCTAACACATTAACCATTTCAAGCGCGCCTAAAGCAGCTTCGCCGCCTTTATTGCCCATTTTGGTGCCAGCACGCTCAATTGCTTGTTCAATGCTTTCTGTGGTTAATACGCCAAATGCAACCGGGATATCATACTCAAGTGATACTTGCGCAAGACCTTTGTTTGATTCGCCAGCAACTAGGTCAAAGTGTGGTGTACCACCTCTGATCACTACGCCTAATGCGATGATTGCATCATACTCTTTTTTTGCCGCAACGCGTTTAGCCGCTAAAGGTAATTCTACCGCGCCTGGTACATAAATAACGGTAATGTCGTCATCAGATACGCCACCAGTGCGTTTTAGCTCATCAACAGCACCTGCAAGGAGGCTGCTACCGATAAAGTCATTAAAACGAGAAATGACAATGGCAAACTTTTTGCCAGGAGCGTACTTACTACCTTCAATAATTTTCATTTGATAACCCTAAAAATAAGTTCAAGCGGTTGCGATTGCGCAAAAATTGCTGCGCATCATACCATAAAAATAAAATAATAGCCTAGTTTAAGCGTGATGCTTATTGTGGCTCAACATAATCAACAACTTCTAAATGAAAGCCCGAAAGTGCATGGTACTTTTTAGGGCGACTCATTAATCGCATTTGTTTAATTCCAAGATCTGCAAGTATTTGCGAGCCTACGCCAACAGTACGAGATGTACCTTTGAATTTACGAGGCGTAACGCTTTCGCCAGCATCAGCTGCTGCGAATGCTTTTACAGTTGCCTCTAATTCTTCAGTGCTTTCTTGCTTACCTAAAATAACTAAAGCACCTTCATTTTTAGCGATATAAGCCATTGCTTCTGAAAGGCCCCAACTACGGTCAGCACTTCTATCTGAAAGTAGGATATCGTTAAAGGTACTTTGCAAATGTACACGTACATTTGTCGGTTCTTGCTCTTTTATATCGCCTTTAAGCAATACGTAATGTAATTGGCCGTCAATTGTGTCTTTGTAAGTAACTAAATCAAATTCACCGTGAATAGTTGGTAACTTACATTTTGCAACTTGCTCAATTGTTGTTTCATTTAAGTTACGGTATTCGATTAAATCAGCAATAGTACCAATTTTAATATCATGCTCTTTCGCAAAAACTTCTAAATCAGGGCGACGCGCCATGGTGCCATCGGCATTAAGTATTTCAACAATAACAGATGATGCTTCAAGCCCAGCTAAACGCGCTAAATCACAGCCAGCTTCAGTATGTCCTGCGCGAGTTAATACGCCGCCAGGTTGTGCCATAATTGGAAAAATATGACCAGGCTGCACGATATCACTTGGTACTGCGCCTTTAGCTATAGCCGCTTGCACTGTACGCGCTCTATCTGCTGCTGAAATACCTGTAGTAACACCCTTTGATGCTTCTATCGACATTGTAAAGTTAGTCGAAAATGCAGCACCATTATTTTTAACCATTAACGGTAAATCAAGTTGCTCACAACGCTCTTGCGTCATAGTTAAACAAATTAAACCACGGCCATGAGTCGCCATAAAATTAATCGCTTGTGCACTAATATGCTCTGCGGCAATAATTAAATCGCCTTCATTCTCTCTATCTTCATCATCCATTAAAATAACCATTTTACCGGCTTTAATATCGTCGATGATTTCTTGTGCGCTGTGTAAATTCATAAATTTGCTCGTATAAGTTATCAGTTTCGTTATTTAATAAAACCCGCTTTAGCGAGTAAGCTCATCGAAATATCAGAGCCCGTTGGTTGCTCTGCACCTTTTATAAGGCGCTCTAAATAACGTGCAATTTGATCGACTTCTAAATTAACTTGAGTGCCTACTTTAAAGTGAGCAATTGTGGTTTGCTCACTCGTATGTGGGACAATTGTTAATTTGAATTTATTACCTTCTACAGCGTTTACTGTAAGGCTTATACCATCAATACATACCGAACCTTTGTACGGGATGTATTTCATTAAATTTTCTTCGGTTGTAAGCCAATATTCTGTTGCTCGAGCGTTTGCTGTAATGCTTGTAATAGTTGCTATGCCATCAACATGGCCAGATACTAAATGACCGCCTAAACGCGAAACAGGTTGCATGGCTTTTTCAAGATTCACCGTTTGCCCTAAAGCATAGTGAGCAAAACCGGTTAAACCAATCGTCTCGTTAGATAAATCAGCACTAAAACCGTCAATATGTTTATCAACTACGGTTAAGCAAACGCCATTGGTTGCAATGCTGTCGCCTAGCTTTACGTCTTCCATATCAAGGTCAGCACTTTGGATACGAATGGCTAAGTCGCCTTGTTTTTTTTGTAATAAAGCAATTTTGCCTGTGGCTTCTATTATCCCAGTAAACATAGCGCTACTCTTTTTATTAAGTGATTTTAATGAGTTTTTAACGCGGTGATACGTAAATCGTCACCAATGCGCGCACATTCATTAAATGTTAAATCAACGGTGTTTTGCATACTCGTCAATTCAGGAAAATTAACTAAACTTTTTGCATCATGGCCCATTAATTTAGGCGCCAAATAAAAAACAAACTCGTCAACTAAATCAAGCTCTGTCATTTTACCAGCAAGTGTTGCTCCGCTCTCAAGCCAAACATTATTAAACTGCAGTTGCCCAAGCTTTTCTAAAACAGCCTGTAAATCAACTTTGCCGTTACTTTCACTTACTTCAATATGCTTTACAAAATGTGGCCATTGCAGTGATTTATCAACCTTAATCGTAAATATTATTACATCACTTTGGATTTTAAATAAAGCAAGGTTGGGCGTTAAACGATTCTGTGAATCAATTATAACACGCACGGGCTGGCGAAGCGGTAAATCGGTAGGTAGCGTGCAAGGCAACTCGCTTAGTCGCACATTAAGTTTAGCATCGTCTACTAACACGGTATCGGCACCGGTTAAAATAGCGCAGCTTTGCGCTCGGTATAATTGTACGTCTTGGCGAGCAGCGGGACTTGTGATCCACTTACTTTGCCCATTTTTAAGCGCTGTTTTACCATCTATGCTTGCTGCCATTTTACAGGTCACATAAGGTAAGCCTTGTTCCATTCGCTTAAAAAAGCCAACGTTAAGTGCGCGAGCTTGTGATTCAAGTAATCCATAAGCAACTTCAATACCGGCATCGCTCAGTATTTTAAGGCCTTTGCCTGCAACTTGTGGGTTTGTATCAACCATAGCGGCAATTACTTTTACAACGCCCGCCTTTTTTAAGCCTTCAGCACACGGTGGCGTACGCCCATAATGACTACACGGTTCAAGCGTTACATAAGCCGTTGCACCTTGTGCACTATTACCAGCTATTGCCAGTGCATTTACTTCAGCATGGCCTTGGCCTGCTAATTGATGAAAACCCTCACCAATTATTTGATTATTTTTAACTAATACACAGCCAACATTAGGGTTAGGCGTGGTAGTAAACCGGCCTTTTTTGGCAAGCTCTATGGCGCGTGCCATATACATTTCATCATGTTCTGTAAAAGGAACTTGGTTAAGCATTTATTATACCAATTGCGTTAAATAAGTGGTCTATTATAGCGCTAAGAAAATAGCGCAATAACAAGGCGAAAATTATGACATATAGTTGTTCTATATGAATAATTTTTAACGCAGTGAGTGCGCTATTTAATGCGATAGAATGATCATGTTTTTAATAAAATTGGTATTACTCCCCTAAGCGGGCAATTTCTTCGCCAAATTCGCGTATATCTTCAAACGAGCGATAAACAGAGGCAAATCTTACGTACGCTACTTTATCGAGCTTTTTGAGGGCTTCCATAATGCATTCACCCACCAAATGGCTTGAAATTTCTCGCTCACCCGTTGCGCGTAGTTGCGATTTTATTATATTCACTACTTCGTCTACTTGCTCTGTGCTCACTGGGCGTTTTTCGAGTGCGCGATTTAAGCCATTTAATAATTTATCTTCGTTAAATGGTTCGCGGCTGCCGTCTTGTTTAATAACACGAGGCATAACCAATTCAGCGCCTTCAAATGTAGTAAAGCGCTCGTGGCAGTCGTTACACTCACGACGCCTGCGAACTTGATGGCCTCCGCCAACAAGGCGTGAGTCAATAACTTTAGTATCTTTTGCGGTACAAAATGGACAATGCATAACTCGGTACTTCCGTTTTAAAACAAAAAAGACCGCTAAATAGCGGTCTTTTATCTTAGCAAAAAAATAGGGCCTGTTGACCTTTCAGGATTAAATTTGTTCTATCTAGGGGTGATTTAATCGCGGCTCGAGATTTGTAACCTAGTGGGCTAAGTAAAAATCGAGCAACAAAGAGTAAATCGCCCCTAGAACGAACCCGAGGGCAGTGCATGTTTGGCATTTATGCTGCGTTATCGCCTATTTGTGTGGAGTAACCACACTACATAGACTCTGCCTTGCTTAAAAGCCAAACATACTACTGCAAATTAAACCTCGAAAGATAAACAGGCCCCTAGCTTATGTGCTCTAAATTACTGCCGCTTATGCAATTAAGCGTAAACAGGTAACTTTGCACAAATTGCTTTTACTTTTTCTTTAACTTGCGCCTGTACAGATTCATCAGTGATGTTATCTAGTACGTCACAAATCCAGCCAGCAAGCTCTTTTGATTCTACTTCAGTAAAACCACGGCGAGTAATTGCAGGAGAACCAATACGCAAACCAGATGTTACAAATGGTGAGCGTGGATCGTTCGGTACTGAGTTTTTATTAACTGTGATGTTAGCGTTGCCTAGGGCTGCGTCTGCATCTTTACCAGTGATATCTTTATCGATTAAATCAAGTAAAAATAAGTGGTTTTCAGTTTTGTCAGAAACGATTTTGTAGCCGCGCTCTTGCATTACAGCAACCATTGCTTTTGCGTTTTTAACAACTTGTGTTTGGTATACTTTAAACTCTGGTTGAAGTGCTTCTTTAAATGCCACTGCTTTTGCTGCAATAACATGACATAAAGGACCGCCTTGGCCACCAGGGAAAACAGCGCTGTTAAGCTTTTTGTAGATTGCTTCGTCGCCACATGCAGAAATAATCAAACCACCACGAGGGCCTGCAAGTGTTTTATGCGTAGTTGTAGTTACAACGTGTGCATGAGGAACAGGGCTTGGGTAAACGCCTGCCGCAATTAAACCCGCAACGTGAGCCATGTCAACAAACAGATAAGCATCGATTTTGTCAGCAATTTCACGGAATTTAGCCCAATCAACAATACCTGAGTACGCTGAAAAACCACCAATAATCATTTTTGGTTTGTGCTCAAGTGCTAGTGCTTCAACTTGTGCGTAATCAATTTCGCCAGTTGCTTCATCTAGTCCGTATTGGATTGCATTGTAAAGCTTACCAGAGAAGCTTACGTGAGAACCGTGAGTTAAGTGACCACCATGAGCTAAGCTCATACCTAGTACAGTATCGCCAGCGTCTAATAATGCTAGAAAAACAGCTGCATTAGCTTGCGAACCAGCATGTGGCTGTACGTTTGCGTAGTCAGAACCAAATAATTCGTTAGCACGGTCAATTGCTAATTGCTCAACAACATCTACATGCTCACAACCGCCATAATAACGTTTGCCTGGGTAACCTTCTGCGTATTTGTTTGTAAGCTGTGAACCCTGCGCTTCTAGTACGCGTGGGCTACAGTAGTTTTCTGAAGCGATTAGCTCGATATGCTCTTCTTGGCGAGCAGTTTCTTTGGTTATCGCGTCAAATAACTCTGGATCAAAATCCGAAATATTCATGCTACGTTCTAACATTGGGGTCTCCTAGGGCAACGTGTATGGTGTTTTTTAGAGGCTTTATTGTACGCTTTAAACGACTCTTTGCCTACGCTCTTAAGTTGAGGATATTTAAACAGGGATTGAAACTATTTCACAGCTCTTTTAAGATGATATTTTTTTATAAAGCCATAATAATTTTAAATGAATTATATTTACTACATTTAATTAGTAAATATAACTAAGTGTATTCATCCGTATAAAGTTATAAAAAAGCGGCTCAAGCCGCTTTTCCTTTTAATTTAACTTAGCCTAATTTAGCGAGCATTTCGGTACGTAACGCGTCGTAATCGGCGTTCATATCGCTTGCTAGGCATGGTTTTGCTAGTGCATCAGCAAGTGGTTTTGGCATACCTAATTCAATATTTAGAATACCCTCTACGCTTTCTTTAAACTTAGCAGGATGAGCTGTCGCTAAAAAGATACCCGCAGTACCCGGCGCACGATTTTCAACAAGACCTTGGTAAGCAATAGCAGTATGAGGTTCTGCAACATAGCCCGTTTGTTGAATTTTTTTCATCACGGCTTGCGTGTCTTGCTCGTTTACGCTTGTTGAATAAAAATTATCGTAGCTAAACCAGTTATTATCTAACATTGTTTGTACACGCGGCCAATTGTTTGGCTTACTTACATCCATCGCATTTGAAAGCGACTCAAGCGTTGCGTTTGGCGTCCAGTTTTTATCAAGCATAAAGCGCGGCACAGTATCATTTTGATTTGTTGTTGCGCTTAATTTACCTACAGGTAAACCAATAACCGCACCAATCATTGCGGCGCACACATTACCAAAGTTACCACTAGGTACTGATATATGTGCTGTTGCCCGTTTTTCTTTTGGTAGCAGTGCAATCGCTTCAAAGTAGTAACAAACCTGAGCAACTAAACGGCTAATATTAATTGAATTAGCTGAGTTAAGCCCAAGTGTTGATTTAACTTCTTCATCTAAAAAGGCATTTTTAACTAGCTCTTGGCAATCATCAAAGCTGCCCTCAACTGCATAACAATGAATATTGTTACCTAGCGTAGTAAATAGCTTTTGCTGAGCAAGTGAAATTTTGCCTTTAGGGTATAAAATTACTACGTCGATATTTGGTTTATTATAAAAAGCATGTGCTACGGCTGCACCGGTATCGCCAGATGTTGCTGTTAAAATAGTTACTTTCTCGTCTTTGTTAAACTGCGTTAAACACTCTGCCATAAAGCGACCACCAAAGTCTTTAAACGCAAGTGTAGGACCATGAAACAGTTCTAAACAGTATGTGTTCTCTTCAACTTCCACCAGCTTAACTGGAAAGTTAAATGCATTTTTAACCATTTGTGCCACAGTATCGCTTGGTAGCTCATCACCAATTAGGTGCGATAATATTTTGCCGCTGCGCGTAACAAAGTCCATATCAAGCAATGCATCAACATCGGACAGTGGGGCCAGTGATTCTGGGAAAAATACACCTTGGTTACGACCCAAACCTGTTTTTACGGCTTCAACGAACGACACTTTTTGTGAGCTATCTTTTAAATTATGTAATTGCATGACTAACTATCCTATAAAACTGTTAATTGACGCGTGCCGTCGTTATCTAATTTACAAATGTGGCAAAAGCCTTGCTCGTTAATGTAATTGGTTTCTAACCACTGCGCGCATTGCTGTGCAGCTTCAAGTGTTTTACACACACTAAATAAGGTTGGTCCTGCGCCCGAAATACTGACTATTTCAGCGCCCAGTGCTGGCAAGCTTGCTTTGGCTTCACTAAAACCTTTTATAAGCGGTGCGCGGTAAGGTTCTGCTATTTCATCTTTCATTATGCTTAGCGCATCGTCAAAACGGCTAGTTAACAGTAAGCTACTAAATGCCGACAAACGCTGAGCAAACTCAACACTTGCATGCATGCTCAACTCTTTTGGTAAAACAGAACGCGCTTTTGCGGTATTTAGCGAAAAACCAGGAAATGCAGCAACGTAATACCAGTTTTCATCAACCGGCAGTGCAATCGATTTATCAGGAATTAAATCACCTGTTAGCTGCAAACCACCTAAATAACATGGCGTAATGTTGTCGTAATGACGACCGCCGCTTACCACAGCTTCAAAGTCAGCCATAAGCTCAATTAGCTCAACCTGGCTTAAATGAGTCTGTGCAAACTTATCAAGAGCAGCAAAGGTAGCCACTACCGAACACGCACTAGAGCCAAGCCCTGAGCCAATTGGTAAGTTCTTTTTAAGCTCGAGCTTTACGCTTGGCATATTAGGCGCAACATGCGCTCTAAAATGCACTAAGCACTGGTACGCTAAATTTTCATTAGCATCACTGGGTAACTTGTGAGCGTACTCGCCTGTGCAAATAAACTCATCGCTTGGTGCTGCGCTTACAACGGCTACATCACCGAACAAACGGCCATCAATTGGCGCAAGCGCTGCGCCAAGGGCGTCAAAACCCACTGCAAAATTACCAATAGACGCCGGAGCATATACTTCAATCATAACGAACTCCTAGCGCGATAGCGTTTTTAAAATATCAGCAAATACACCCGCGGCTGTTACTTCAGAACCAGCGCCATAACCACGAATTACAAACGGACGTGGCTGGTAGTATTGGCTTAAAATAGCCAGTGCGTTTTCGCCATCGCGAATGACACTAAGCGCATGCTTTGCATCTACTGCTTCAACACCTACTTTACAGTGGCCTTCTTTAATTGTGCCTACATAGCGAAGTACCCTACCCTCGCTCGCAGCGCTTTTGATACGCTCGTTAAAATCAGCATCTAGGCTTGGTAGTTTTGCCATAAACTCATCAACACTATCACCTTGTGCAAAACCTTGTGGTAATACTGACTCAACTTCAATATCGCTTAGCTCTAATTTCATACCGGCTTCGCGAGCGATGATCAATAACTTACGTGCTACATCGGTACCCGATAAATCATCACGAGGATCTGGCTCAGTAAAGCCACTTTCTTTGGCTTTAATTGTTGCCTCAGAAAGTGATAAACCATCTTGAAGTGCGCCAAACATATACGAAAGTGAACCTGATAAAATACCGCTAAACTCTAATAACTCATCACCGGCACCAAATAATGACTGTAAGTTGTCGATTACTGGTAAGCCTGCACCAACGTTTGTTTCGTATAAAAATTTACGATTATTTTTTTGTGTTGCTGCAATTAAATCTTGGTAATACGTGTATGAGCTTGTTGTTGCTTTTTTATTGGCAGCAACCACATGAAAACCTGCATTTAAAAAGTCTACATACTGCGCAGCAAGTGCATCCGACGACGTACAATCAACAAGCACAGGGTTTACTAAATGATTTTGCTTAACAAACTGCTCTACTAGTTTTAAATCAAACGCCTGCTCAGATGAGGCCAATTTTTGCTGCCAATCACCAAAAGCAATACCTTCACTATCAAGGTGTAATTGGCGAGAGTTAGCAACACCATACAAGTTGAGTTTAATATTACGCTTTTCAAGCCACGCTTGTTGACGTTCAAGCTGATTAATAAGCTCTTGCCCTACTAAGCCACAACCTAGTAAAAACACATCAATTGACGGCACATGCGTGAAAAAGTTTTCATGGCATATTTTTACGGCGTCGTTACAAAGTTCGCCATCAATTACTGCTGAAATAGCACTTTCTGTAGAATCCTGTGCAATTGCCACTATATTTACTTGCGCTTGTGCAAGCGATGCAAAAAACTTAGCCGCTAAGCCACGGTGCGCGCGCATGTTATCGCCCACTAAAGTAACAATGGCTAAATTGCGCTGCACTTGTACAGGCTCAATAAGCCCTGCTTGTAATTCAAGTTCAAATGCAGTTTGTAGCGCATCAAGTGCAAGTGCTAGGTCTGTTTCGTGTACACAAAAGCTAATGCTGAATTCGCATGATGACTGCGTGATCAATACAATTGATACGTTATCGTGAGCAAGCGCGTTAAATACCTTAGACGCCATACCTACTTTGCCTTTCATGCCTGGCCCTGAGACAGTTAGCATTGCAAGGTCTTGTAGGCTCGAAAGCGCTTTTACTGGCTCATCTGATGAATAATCGTTACCAATTAATGAGCCTTGTGCGTCTGGGTTATGCGTATTTTTAATTTCGCACGGCACGCCTGCTTTAGCACACGGTAAAATTGTTTTAGGGTGAAGTACTTTTGCACCAAAATAAGAAAGCTCCATCGCTTCTTTATAAGATAAAAAATCTACTTTAGTCGCTTTTTTAATATAACGAGGATCAGCACTGTATACACCATCAACGTCAGTCCAAATTTGGCAAATCTCAGCTTCTAAACAAGCCGCAGCAATGGCTGCTGAGTAATCTGAGCCATTACGGCCAAGCGTTGTAAGCTCACCTTTGTCATTACTCGCTGTAAAACCAGGCATGATATAGATAGTTGCAGGACTTTCTTTAAGCACAGCTTGAAAGCGCGCTTTACTTGTTACTAAATCAGCCTCGGCGTCGATATAACCGCCAGTTGAAGCGATACAGCTTGTTGCTTCTAAGTATCTTGCATCGTGCGAATTCAATAAAGCCTGCATTAAAGAAACACTAACGCGCTCTCCAAAGCTAATTACAAATGCGCGAACTTGATCAGGGCAACATTGTATAAGTGATACGCCATCTAGTTTATTTTTAAGTTCCCTTAAGTTTGGCCAACTTGTAACTACTACACCACTTTTTTCAACGTCAGCTTTCAAACCTTCACAGCGGCTAACTAATGCTTGCCATTGCTGCGAAAAGTCAGAGCCTTGTTCTGCAGCACTTGCAAGTGCAACTAGCGAATCGGTCATTCCACCTGGAGCAGAAAGTACCAAAAGCATTTCATCTTTTAATTGTGCTTTAACTAGCTGAGCTACCTGTTGTAAGCATGCATAGTCGGCAAGCGAAGACCCACCAAATTTTAAAACTCGCATTGTTTATGTTCCTCATCCCATAAAACGAAAAAAGGCCTGTGTTCTAAGTGAACACAGGCCTTTAAATTTGTTGCACCGACCTATGCCACTATCCAGTAAGAATGATGGTTGTAATAATAATGGTCAGTACGCGATTAATTGTTTTCATATGTTAAGACTGCCTTAACAAAGGCTATGCTGTCAACCCTAAATTAAAAGATAAAACAGCCTTTTTTAACATGAAAAAACCTAATGAATGCCAAATTTATGCAATATTTCGTTTAAGTTAGATTTATTGATAGGTTTATCGATAAAGTCTATTGCGCCAAGTTGTGCGACTCGTTGCTTCATTTTCTCTTGTATATCGGCAGAAATAACTAAAACAAAGCACTCTATTTTTTCTATTTTTATAGTCTCGAGTACTTGTATACCATCAACTTCGGGCATGGTGAGATCTAAGCACAATAAATCAAAGCTTTGTGCTCGTAAAAGTTCTAGAGCGTGCGCTCCATTTGTAGCTTGTTGTATTTGAGCGTCTATACATTCATTTAAACACCGCACGACTTGTTTACGGGCAACTGCAGAATCGTCACAGACTAATATCGAAAATTTCATCATGTTTACTACTACACAACCATCAAAGTTATTAAAAGGTTATTAAACTAATGCCTTCCATTGCATTTTAGACACTTTAACACGCCTCCAAGCACTCAGCGCATTAATAATTTAATACAATGATAAATATAGAATAAATCCGTTTAAGATATAATTAACCAAAGCAAATACTAATTAAGCCTACAATACATAACAGATAACGAATTTATTAATTTATACCTTGGTTTAAATACTTTGATACTACACGCTCACTTTTTGGATTTATCTTATTAAATTTTAACTTTTTTATTTATTTTTAGAGGTTTATTGACTAACTTTTAAATTACTATCGTAACGTTACAAAAATAATAAAGGATGAACAAGTCACTCATGTTACAAAAAAGTCTTTCTAAGAAGCTGCTGACTAGCGTTTTATCCGTCTATTTTTTGCTTACCTTTGTAGTGACCTGTGGACAAGTGCTTGCTGAATACGTCAATACTAAAGACTATATTCGCGATGAACTTAGTACCTTACAAAAAACCTTTAGTCGCAGCTTAACACGTGCAATTTGGGAGCTTAATACCAAGCAAACAATTACAACAGCAGAAGGTTTACTCGCCATTCCCATGATTGAAGGGATTATTGTTCGAGACGACAGCGGCGAAATTATTTCACAGCTAGGGCGATCTCTTGATATACACAAGCTATATAACCAACAGTTAGTACAAGAAGAGGTTATTTTAGAAGACGCAAAATCGGGTTTATTTGGTTATACCTTTCCACTTATTTTTGAATTTTCAGGTCGTGCTACTCAAGTTGGTGACGTTACCTTATTCTCAAGTCGAGAAGTTGTTTTTAGCCGCATTATGGTATCAATCTACTTTTTGATTGGTAATGCGATGATTAAAACCACCTTTTTGATCATCTTATTTTTAATGGCATTTAGAAAACTTCTTACAGACCCTTTAGCAGAACTCACTGAGCAACTAGAAAATTTAGAACTAGACGAGCTAGAAGGTCAACATATAGAAATAGAAACAGAAGAACATAATGAACTAAAAGTGATGGAGCAGTCATTTAACAAACTAATAGATAAAGTGGTTCAGTATAGAAAAGAGCTTGAACACACCCAAAAAGAACTCATTATAAGTAACGAAAAGCTTGATCAACACAACATACAACTTGAACAAGACGTAGCCCGTAAAACATCCAACTTAAGCCAAGCAATGATGGATTTACAGCAGCAAAAATACGAACTCGAAAAGCAAAAAATTGTCCTCACCGAAGAAGTAGACTTACGCCGCAGCACAGAGCAAGAGTTAATTACAAAGCAAACTGAATCTCAGCGCTATATAGAAGAGTTAAGCCTTGCACAGGAACGTTTACTAGGCACAGAAAAAATGGCTGCGCTAGGCGGACTTGTGGCAGGTATTACACACGATATAAATACCCCTATTGGGATAGGTGTAACGGCAATATCATTTTTACAAGAACGCTTAAATAAACTCGAAAATGCTTATACCGAAAAAACACTTTCGCCAAAAGCACTAGAAGAATTCATTAACGAAGCAAAACAAAGCACAAGCTTACTAACCACTAACTTAGATAGAGCTTCGGAGCTTATAGCTAGCTTTAAACAAATAGCGGTCGATCAAGCCAGTGAAGCAGTAAGAACCATTAACTTTAAAGATTACACTAACGAAGTAATACGCTCACTGCACCCAAAACTAAAAAAGACATCCCATACTATAAAATTAGAATGTCCTGATGATTTAGTTTTAAATCTACCTGCAGGGGCTATAAGCCAAATTTTTACTAACCTAATTATGAACTCACTTATTCATGGCTTTGAAGGTAAAAGCAACGGTGTAATGGATATTAAAATAAGCGCTGATGACACTAACTTAACTATTGATTACAAAGATGACGGTAACGGTGTTACCAACGAGCAATTAAAAAAATTATTTGACCCATTTTTTACTACCAAACGCGATGAAGGCGGTAGCGGATTAGGCACCCATATAATGCTTAATTTGGTCAAGCAAACCCTTAGTGGCTCTATTGATGCAACGAGTGAACCGGGCAAAGGTCTGCGTTACTATATTCAATTTCCGAAGAACATGGCTAAGCCACTGCCTATTTTTGATAAATATGAATAAATATGAATAAATAAAAGTATATGCATTAAATTATTAGGGCGTGTTGTTCTTTGGTGGTTGAATTTACAGCAATGTGTTTGGTTTTTAGGCAAGACAGAGCCTATGTAGTGTGGTTATTCCCCATAAATAGGCGACAACGCAGCATAAATACCAAACATGCGCTGCCCTTTGAGCTCGATCTAGGGGCGATTAACTCTTTGTTGCTCGGTTTTTACTTATTCCACTAGGTTACAAATCTCGCGCCGCGATTTAATCGCCCCTAGATTGAACAAATTTCAATCCATAAAGTTCAACACGCCCTAGTAACAAATCAGTCATTTCGAGATGCTGTTTTTATTGCTATGATTGTACAAATTTTTCAAATGGATCAATTCCCCTATGTGGTTTAGTAACCTTATTTGTTACCGCTTTAAGCAAGACGTTTCATATACTCAAGAAGACTTTGATAAAGCATTAGAGCAAGATTTATTTCGCCCATGTACTGGTCAAGAGCTTGCAACATTTGGTTGGACAAAAGCGTTTGGAAAACATGGCGATACGCTATCGCATTTTTCTCAAAAAAGTATTCTAGTTTGCGCTAAACGCGAAGAAAAAGTACTCCCTGCTTCTGTTATTAATGAACTAGTTGCTGAGAAAGTTGATCTGATAGAAGCTGAAGAAAACCGCCCAGTTAAAAAGAAAGAAAAAGACGAATTAAAAGAAAACATTCTTCATACTCTTCTACCTCAAGCATTTAAAAAGTCGAGCTTACAATTTGCCTTTATCGACCAAGAAAACGGTTGGGTTGTTGTAAATAGTGGCAGCTTTAATAAAGCAGAAGAGCTACTAGCACTACTTCGTAAATCGTTAGGAACGCTTCCGGTTGTACCTGCGTTTGCTAACTACGACCTAGATGTATTTTTAACTGATTGGTTAACTAACTTTAGTACACCAGAAGGTTTTGCTATTGGCTCAGACGCTGAACTTGAAGAAGCAGACGACAGCGGCGCACAAGTAAAGCTTAAAGGTCATGATCTATCGTGTGATGAAGTTAAATCGCATTTAGAAAGTGGTAAACGCGTAACTAAACTTGCACTTGATTGGCAAGAGCGTCTTAAGTTTATGCTGCAAAACGATGGCTCTATCAAACGTTTAAGCTACTCTGAAACTCTAAAAGAAGAAAACGCAGATATTCCTAAAGAAGATATGGCTTTAAAACTTGATGCTGACTTTATTTTAGCTTCTGAAGAAATAAAGCAATTACTTGAAGAGCTAACTGCAGGTTTAGGTGACGTTGAAGATTTAGAAAAAGCGTAAATACCATAGTGCCTACCTGCATAAATATTTAAGCAATTTAACGAATTAAATAGCATATGTAAGTAGGTTGGTATAACAGATAAAAATCCGATAGCAGTTTACTGCTATCGGATTTTTTTATGAAATTTAGAAGCACTTATTTATATATTTATTAACCGCGAACAGAGTTTATACCAATCTGCTTATATACGGGGTCTATTTAACGTTGAGAAAATTACGCTAGAACTAGGCAAAAATTTTTGTATCTAGTTGTTCTAAATAAAAAATTTTTAACGACGTTATAGTGCAATTTAATTCGTTAAATTGATCAAAGATTTATGCAGGTTGGTATTAGCTAACGATCGACGTATTAAAACCTAAGGTAATCATCTTTTAAGTAGGAGATTACAGCATGGTTCAGAGGTAAGTTATGTAGAGTGATATGAGATTATCTATATACGCTTCAAGCTGGACTGCACAAAAGCTGAAGTTTTTGATTTTAATTAAAACCATTAACTTACTTTGTGCAGATAACTTATTTTAGCTTTTAGCGTCTTCAACTTTAGGTTGGCGATATATTTTTATAATGTGGTATAAATTTACAAGCGACAATAAGCCGTTGGTAAAAATAACAGGCACTGCGCCAATGGCAACACCGTAAGCAGTAAATACAATACAACCAAACATGTTGTACCAACGTAGTTTTACTACATCTGTCATTGTTAACGATGCAACCAATAAAGCTGATGCAATATAACCTAAATATTCCCAACTCAATTGTTCTCTCCTAGCCTTTAGGTTAGCATTACATGTACTGCTATCTTATGGCACTTGTAAGTATTGCAAAGTTACAACAAAATAAAAAAGCTAACCTGCTTAAAAAACCTGAAAAAGTTTGCCGGAAAATACCAGCAAATTCTTAAATCATTACACGGGAAATGAAGGTAAAATAATACTCTTAGCAAAGCTAATAATATTAGTAGCAAGTTAGCGTAAATTCTTAGTGTCTTAATGCTATCGTCATTAAGATGTAATAAATAGGACAAATGTCCGAAGAGCACATTGATGTTTCAATACCATTTTTCTAGTTACCTTGTTGATCAGCTTTTAACCTTTGCCGGTAGCAGCTATCAACAATCAAAAAAAGAAGTTCTGATCCATCAAGATCAGCCTTTAAGCAAGCTTGTGCTTGTACGCAGTGGCACTGTGTCGTTTAGTTACGACGTAGGTAATGGACGACGCCTGCTGTTAGGACAATTGGATTGTAACAACACCCTTATTGGTGAAATAGAAGCGCTAAATAATAATCCGTGTATATATACGGTAACGTGCTTTAGCGATGTCACTTATAACCTTATTGAATTAAGGCATTGGCGTGCTCTACTGCTTGAAAAACCAGAACTAAGCTTATACACAGCACAAACTATTGCGGCTAAGTTTCAGGAAAACCAAAAAATCAATTTAGATAAGTTATTACTACCACTTAGCTATAACATAGCTAAAGATTGCTTACTAAGGGCCGAGAACAACAACCCTACGCTACTTAGAGCCTACCCAACTGTAAATGCTGAAGCCGAACGTTTTGCTACCACTGAGCGAGCTTACAGACGTGTTGTTACAGAACTCGTAGAAAAAGGCTTGGTACTTAGAAGTAACGATGGCTTGCAAGCAGTCGATATACCAAAACTAAGTGAATACGTAGATAGCTTTGCTCAGCTTTAAAATAAAAAAAGGCCTTAACGGCCTTTTTTTATTTATGCAAATTACTAATTACTTCTCTAGCAAAATGTCATGAATTTTCGCAAGATCAGATTTACCAGCAATAATTTCATCCGGTGTTAAACCCGATAGTTCATGCGGAAACACTAACCACTCTTCAGATTCATGAATATAATAATCTGGAACAGTGTCTACTTTTGAGTTTTTTGGCTTGTAGTACGGGCATGCAATACGAATATCACGTGGCAAGTTTAAGCGCATAAGCTCTGAAAGCTTTTCTTTTAATGCAACAATACTACGACCTGAGTCAAATACATCATCAACAATTAATAATGAATCACCTGCATTTGCGTTCTCTACAATGTAATGTAAGCCGTGTACTTTAATTTCTTTCGACTGTTTACCAATACCGTAATAAGACGATGTACGTACTGCAATGTGATCAGTCTCAATGCCTTTGTAATCGTAATATTCTTGAACAGCAATACCGATCGGTGCACCACCTCGCCAAATACCAATAATAAAATCAGGACGAAAGCCATCTTGGTATACTTGTGCCGCTACGCGGAACGAATCTTCAAGCAGCTGTTGAGCTGTGATGTAGCACTTATCTGACATAATTAGAAACCCCAGTGGTGGATATAAGATTTGAGCGCAGCTTAGAGTTAAGCAAAAATTAAACTCAAACAGGTATTGGCGACTGATTTTACCGTAAATGAAATAAAATTGCTTGCCTGTAAATTAAAAAATAGGCACCCAAGGGTGCCTATTTTTAGCGTAAAAAGCGTAATTTAGTAAATATTATGCTTTTTCTTGTAAAGTACGAGCAACTGTACGCATACCTTGAGTTGTTGCACCCGCTGCCCATTGACTTGTACTGCCCATGTTAAATGCAGCCGCTAAATCGATGTGTACCCAGCCTTTGCCATCGTTTGGCACAAAGCGCGATAAAAAGCCTGCAGCATTCGATGCACCGCCATAACCGCCACCTTTTTGTGCACGGCTATTCGCCGTATCAGCATAAGGAGATGGGCAGTTTTGTTGATGCCATTTTTCAAGAGGAAGTGGCCAAGCAGCTTCCATTTCTTGAGATGCAAAACTCTCAACTTCACGTACAAGTTCTTTATCAAGTGCAAATAATGCATTGTACTCTTGGCCAACAGCAACAAGCGCTGCGCCAGTTAGTGTTGCTGCATCAATAATAAGTGGAGCGCCAGTCTCCCCTGCGGCCATTAGGCCATCTGCAAGTACTAAGCGACCTTCAGCATCCGTGTTTACAATTTCAACTGTCGTGCCATTTTTATAAGTAAGAATGTCACCTAATTTGTATGCATGACCCGAAATTAAGTTCTCAGCACAACATAAAAACAGTTTAATACGTTTTTCAATACCACGGTTAATAGCCAATGCTAAACCTGCAGTTACTGTTGCAGCGCCGCCCATGTCGCACTTCATACCAAGCATACCTTCGCTTGATTTAATTGAGTAACCACCTGAGTCAAACGTAATACCTTTACCTACAAGCGCTGCACTTACTGGTGCATTTTCGTCGCCTGTTGGGTTGTAATCAAGCTCAAGCAATACTGGCGGGCGAACACTACCGCGACCAACAGCATGAATACCAATCCACTGTTGCTCTAGTAACGCATCACCTTTAATAATTTGGTAACTTACATGCTCAGGCGCTAATGATTGAATAAACTCAGCTGCTTTTTCAGCAAGGCTTTCTGGGTAAATGTCATCGGCAGTCCCGTTAACCATTTCACGTGCCCAAATTGCTGACGTTTTTAAGTGAGCAAGTTCTTTAATATCTGATTGTGCGTTATCAACAAACTCAACACCATTTAACGATTTTGGTGTTACAAAGCCTTGATAAAAAGCCCACTGGCTTTCTGTACACCAAGCATCGCCTGCTAATTCAACGTTTTTAATACCTTGGATTGCAATAGTACGACCAGCTTTTTGAACATTTTTCAATGTTTCTTGCTCAGACAAATGAACAGTTGCACCGCGCTCATTAAAAGACAATGACGCATTATCGCCCCAATGACTCGCTGCTGCTTGTTCGCTTAGTTGAACAACAAATTTTTCACTCATGTTAGAATACCCTTGCACTTAAATGTGCCACCGAGTTTACTATAGAGCGCTTAAGTTCCCAACAGCTTGAGATAAATAACATAAACCACACTGCTGTGCAGTATTTACGCTTTGGAAGTTATCATGAAGTACACGCCAACTCTGCAACCTGCCACCTTATTAAAACGCTACAAACGCTTTTTAGCTGATTTACAATTAAGTGATGGCAGTGAATTTACCGCCCACTGTGCTAATACGGGTAAAATGACGGGATGCGCAGAGCCGGGTTTTGCTGCTTTTTATTCAACAAGCGATAACGCAAAACGAAAATACCCGCATTCATTAGAGCTTACGCAAAATAACTTATCGCAGCTTATTTGTGTAAATACAGCAGTGGCTAATAAAGTAGTAGAAGAAGCAATAAACAATAATGTAATAAGCGAGCTACTCGACTACAGTCAATTGCAAAGCGAAGTAAAGTACGGCAGCGAAAACAGCAGAATCGACTTTTTGCTCACTGACGAAAATAAGCCTGATTGCTACGTAGAAGTTAAATCAGTCACATTATTAAGCGAAGATGCACCACAAAGCGGGCAAGGCTACTTTCCTGATACGCAAACACTGCGCGGACAAAAACATATTCGCGAACTAATAGAAATGATCGAACAAGGCCACCGAGCAGTATTACTGTTCGCTGTTTTGCATGAAGGAATAAATACAGTAAGTGCAGCTGCGCATATTGATAAAAAATACGCCACGCTATTAAGCCAAGCAATAATAGCCGGCGTTGAAGTATTAGCATACAAGGCCACAATTTCTGCTAATGAAGTTTTACTTCATAAAAAAATAGTATTTGCACAATAGTGTATTAAACCAAGGGATTGAACTAAGCGTAATTTGCAAAATAAGCAAAGTACTCAAATTAAAAAAAGTTATACAAAGTGAATTATAAAAATTAACTTGTTTTTAAAGCTTTTGCCCACATAACAAGGCAAGTTTTAGAAAGCGAATATGTGAATTAATTAAAAGTGTAAATAGACTATTAATACACTTTTTACTCAGTAAGCATGGTTGAAGCTAATTCGATTAATTAAAAATAAATTTGCCTAGGATATAAGATTCTGTTATTTATACCGCCGGCTAATGCTGAGGCATTAAATTAAGGATTTAGGAGAGAGTTATGCCAGACCAAAAGAAACATGGTTTATTGGCTCAAGCCGGTTTAGAACCATACCAAGAAAAACCAGGCGAAGAGTACATGAATGATGCACAACGTGCTCATTTTAGAGCGATTTTAGAAACTTGGCGTAATGATTTACGTAACGAAGTTGATCGTACTAAATCACACATGCAAGACGAAGCTGCTAACTTTCCTGACCCAGTTGACCGCGCTGCACAAGAAGAAGAGTTCTCTTTAGAACTTCGTACTCGTGACCGCGAACGTAAATTAATCAAAAAAATTGAAAAAACAATTAATTTGATTAAAGAAGATGATTTTGGCTTTTGTGAGTCTTGTGGCATCGAAATTGGCATACGTCGCTTAGAAGCACGTCCTACTGCCGATTTATGCGTAGACTGCAAAACACTTGCAGAAATCAAAGAAAAGCAATCTGGACGCGGCTAATTAATATTTATTAATTAGTTATGTCTCCTACAGCCGTTACTGCGCCTATGCGTAAATATCGCGGTCGTTTTGCACCGTCTCCTTCTGGGCCATTACATTTTGGCTCACTTGTAGCGGCTGTGGGTAGTTATCTAGATGCAAAAGCTAACCAAGGAGATTGGTTAGTTCGTATTGAAGACATTGACACTACGCGCGTGGTTAAAAACGCCGACTCCGATATTCTTAATACCTTACATGCCTACGCCCTTCACTGGGACGAACCTGTTGTATATCAAACGCAGCGTCTACCTTTATACCAAGATATTACCCACTCACTTTTAAAACAAAAACTTGTTTATGGTTGCACCTGTACTCGCAAACAAATAAAAGCTATTGGCGGTATTTATCAGGGGCATTGCCAAGCACTTAATCATAATACTCAATCTGGTGCGCTTCGCTTAATTCAGCAACATCCAACGGCTAAATTTAATGATTTAATTCAAGGTGATATAACAGTAAATAGTGCCCTTTCCCATGAAGATTACTTAATTAAACGCAGCGATGACTTATTTGCATATCAACTTGTTGTGGTCGTCGATGATATTGATCAAGGGATTAATCGAATTGTAAGAGGCGCTGATTTAATTGAGCCAACCGCACGGCAAATTAGTTTATTTAAACAACTCGATAGCCCTGTGCCTGAATTTGCTCATTTACCTTTAGCGGTTGCCAAGCCTGGTTTCAAATTGTCTAAACAAAATTATGCTCCTGCCATTAGCAAACAAAATCCAAAGCCTGCTTTAATTAGTGCATTTGAATTTTTAGGATTGCCTGTTATAGCTGATTTAATCGATTTAAATATTGAACAATTAATCGCTTGGGGAATTAAAAACTTTAGCTTAAAACAGGTACCACAAGTATCCGAAATACAAATTTCTCAGCATCCACGTAGTCAGAAAGTCCAATTTACACATTTAAGTAAATAAAATAGCTAAAAACGGCTTAATTTCAACACATCAACTTAATTTTTAAACCCTGCTGGTATATGATAGCCGCCTAAATATATGCTAATTACGTCAAACAGCTTGTACTGGGCTATAACCGCCCCATTTGCTGTAACTTTTGATTGCGATGCAGAGTCAATCACACCTTCTAGGAGACAGACTATTATTTCCAAGCTTTTTCAATTTTGCCGACAAATAATCGGCCCGAATACAAGTGCACAAAGCGCTTCTGTAAGCAGTGAACCTATTGTTGTCACTCGTGGTGAGCATGGTATTTCTCGCAAACAATTTAGCCCAAATGCAATCAAAGTATTATACCGCTTAAAAGACGGTGGCTACGATGCCTACCTTGTTGGTGGTTGTATTCGCGATATATTGTTAGGCCAACAGCCAAAAGATTTTGACGTAGTTACTAATGCCACGCCAGATCAAGTAAAAAAACTATTTAGAAACTGTCGCCTTATTGGTCGTCGCTTTCGTTTAGCACATATTGTATTTGGCCGTGAAATTATTGAAGTGGCGACTATGCGTGGCCACCACGAAGCGCAAGAAGACAAAAATCAAATAAGCCAATCAAGCGATGAAGGCCAGTTACTACGTGACAACGTATTTGGCAGTATTGAAGAAGATGCAGAACGCCGCGACTTTTCAATCAATGCACTTTATTACTCAATCAAAGATTTTAGTATTCACGATTACGCCAACGGCTTAGCGGCAATTAAAGCTAAACAAATTGAGCTAATCGGCGACCCTGAAACGCGTTACCGCGAAGATCCTGTTCGTATGTTACGTGCAGTTCGCTTTGCTACTAAACTTGATATGAGCATTGCGCCTAAAAGTGAAAAACCAATTAGCGAGCTTGCAAGTTTGCTTGATAACATTCCGCCAGCACGTTTATTTGAAGAAATTCTTAAGCTGTTTTTAAATGGCAAGGCCGAAGCTAACTTTTTAATGCTGCGTAAATACGGCTTATTCCGCTCACTGTTTCCTGAGCTTGATAAAATCTTAGATAAAAACCCAAGTGGCTTAGAACACACGCTTATTCAGCAAATGTTTCAAAATACCGACAAACGTATTAATGCCGATAAAAAAGTAACACCAGCGTTTATTTTTGCCGCACTACTTTGGTTCCCGCTGCTTGAACGTACTAAAAAGATTCAAAGCCAAGAGCAACTTGCAGAATACGATGCTTTCGCACAAGCAATGAATAAAGTACTAAGCGATAACTCACAACACATTGCGGTTCCTAAACGCTTTACTTTAGGTGCTCGCGATATTTGGCATATTCAGCATCGTTTGGATAAACGCGCAGGCCAACGTGCTTACAGACTAACGCAGCAACCTCGCTTTAAAGCCGCCTACGACTTTTTACTCTTACGCGTAGACGCGGGCGAAACACAGCATACTGAGCTTGCCCAGTGGTGGACACAATACTTAAGCCAAGATATAAACGGCCAAAAAGAGATGGTTAAGAACTTAGGCCACCAAGGTGGTCCTAAGCCGCGAAAGCGCCGTCGACCTACTAAAAAGCCAGCTGAGTAATAACATGCACTGTGTTTATTTGGGTTTAGGTGCCAACCTAAACTCACCAAAAGAGCAGCTTGATAACGCGGTAATCGCGCTTAAAAAGCTGCCTAATTGTGAATTTATAAACGTATCGCATTACTATGCAAGTAAGCCTATGGGCCCACAAGATCAACCAGACTATATCAATGCAGTAGCGTGCATTAAAACGACCCTTGAGCCAGAGCAATTACTTGATTTAACACAAAGCATTGAACTTGAGCATGGTCGAGTAAGAAAGGCTGAGCGTTGGGGTCCACGCACACTTGATATCGATACTCTATTATTTGATGATCAAATTATAAATACGGTGCGCTTAACTGTGCCTCATTATGGTTTGAATAATCGCGAGTTTGTGGTTTATCCACTATTAGAGCTTGCACCTGAACTTATTTTACCTAGCGGCATTGCATTAAAAACCATTGCAAATAATTTACCGCTCAACGACTTACAACAATTACCTCTGTAATTAACCTAGGCTTTTGCCTGCGAGGATATTATGTCTAAAATAACCGTTTCTACTTTAAATAAAATGAAAGCAGAAAATAACAAAATTACTGCATTAACAGCCTACGACGCTAGTTTTGCAAAGTTATTTCATGATAACGGCGTTGAAGTTATTTTAGTGGGCGACTCTTTGGGCATGGTACTACAAGGCGGCGATGACACCCTTGGCGTAACCAATCAAGATATTGCATATCATACCCGCTGTGTACGCGCTGGTAGCCGCGAATTATTTGTAATTGCTGACTTACCTTTTATGACCTACTCAAGCGTAAGTGATACTTGTAAAAATGCAGCTGAGCTTATGCGCGCTGGCGCAAACATGATTAAGCTTGAAGGCGGAGAATGGCTTTACGAGAGCATTAAAACGCTTACTCAACAAGGTATTCCAGTTTGTGGGCATTTAGGCCTTACACCACAGTCAGTACATGTATTTGGTGGCTTTAAAATACAAGGTCGCGAAGAAGACAAAGCACAAAAAATGATTGATGACGCAAAAGCACTAGAAGCTGCTGGCGCGCAATTATTAGTACTTGAATGTATTCCAAGTGCACTGGCAAAACGCATTACAGACGCCCTAAGCATCCCAACTATTGGTATTGGTGCGGGCAGTTTAACTGACGGCCAAATACTGGTAATGCATGACCTTGTTGGTATTTCAGCAGGTTACATTCCTAAATTTTCTAAAAACTTTTTGCTCGAAACAGGCAATATGCCTGCAGCCGTTCAAAAGTATTGTACAGACGTTAAAAATGGCGCGTTTCCAAGCGCTGAACACGAGTTTAAATAATGCAGTCAATTACTGAAATCAGATCGTTACGTAGTCAAATTAAAGCATGGCGCCAAGCGGGTCTTAGCGTGGCACTTGTGCCAACAATGGGCAACTTGCATCGTGGGCATTTTTCGCTAGTAGAAAAAGCAAAAAACTTAGCCGATAAAGTCGTTGTGAGTATTTTTGTTAACCCAATGCAATTTGGTGCTAACGAAGATTTAGATAACTATCCTCGTACACTAAACGAAGATAAACAAGGCCTTGCAGAACTAGGCACTGATATTGTATTTACCCCAAGTGCAGAGACAATTTATCCAAATGGACTTGGCGCACAGAGCTTTGTAGATGTGCCTGATATTTCATTAGGTTACTGTGGTGGCTCACGCCCTGGTCACTTTAGAGGTGTTGCCACGGTAGTTACAAAATTATTTAATCTTGTACAACCCGATTACGCCTGCTTTGGTGAAAAAGATTTTCAGCAACTGCAAGTAATTAAAACCATGGCGCGCGACCTATCAATTCCGGTCGAAGTTATTGGTGTACCTACAATGCGAGAAGTTTCTGGCCTTGCTATGAGCTCACGTAATGGTTACTTATCTGATGAGCAAAAAGCGACTGCAACCGTATTATTTAAAGCACTTAATACATGCGCTGAGCAACTTAAAAGCGGCGAAAAAGACTTCGTAAAACTTGAAAGCTTAGCTAAACAGAGCTTAGAGCAAGCTGGCCTAAAGCCAGACTATTTTGAGATTGCTCAACGAGATACATTAAAAACTGCTACAATCGAAGATACTCAATTTGTTATTTTAGCCGCAGCCTATTTTGGTGGTGTTAGATTGATCGACAATATTCAAGTCGAAATTTAATATTATTGCGACTCCATTTTAAGGATAAGAAGCATGCACACTTTAATAAAAACAAGCGTAGTCGCCCTTACTTTTGCACTATTAGTAGGTTGCCAAAACCAAGTTGAAAACCCTGAAATGAATCAGTGTGCTCAACAAAATTACCAATGCGAAAGTACATGTGAACAGCAAACAACTGCTGAGGGCTTAAAGCAGCAAGTATGCTCTGGTAAATGTGTTGAGAGCTATAATCAATGTAAAGCACAAGCCGAAAAATTAGGTAATATTTAATTCCTTAAAGTTTTTAGTTTTAGGCATAAAAAAACCGCTCAGTGAGCGGTTTTTTATTGCCTATGGTTTATCATACCAATTTTATTAAAAACATGACCATTCTAGCGTATTAAATAACTCACTAACTACGTTAAAAATTATTTATATAGAACAACTATGTATCATAATTTTAGCCTTGTTATTGCGCTATTTTCTTATCGCTATAATAACTCACTAATTTAATGCAATTGGTATTAGTTCAAACCAAGCTTTTTAAGTTCTGTTTTTACTAGCTTTGCAGAAAGTGGTACATAACCATCTTTTTCTACAATTTGCTGACCATCTTTTGAAAGTACCATTCTTAAAAATTGTTCTTCCATAGGTGATAGTGGCTTATTCGGGTGTTTATTCACATAAACATATAAAAAGCGCGATAGCGGGTATTTACCTTGCGCAACGTTATCAAGTGTTGCATCAACAAAGTTATCGCCTTTTTTAGCAAGCGGCACAGTACGCACGCCCGATGTTTTATAGCCAATACCAGAGTAACCAATTGCATTTAATGAAGATGAAATTGACTGTACTACCGATGCAGAACCAGGTTGCTCATTTACATTATTACGGAAATCACCTTTACACAGTGCTTTCTTTTTAAAGTAGCCATAAGTACCTGACACTGAGTTACGTCCATAAAGCTGAACGTCTTTAGCTGCCCAGTCACCTGTCAGACCAACATCGCTCCAACGATTAACTTGCTCTGGTGCGCCACATTTACGAGTAGATGAAAAAATAGCATCTACTTGGTCAATACGAAGACCTTCAATTGGGTTATCTTTATGTACAAATACAGCAAGTGCATCAATAGCTACGCGAACTTCTGTTGGCTTATAACCGTAACGTTTTTCGAACGCTTCGATTTCTTTTGATTTCATTTTACGGCTCATTGGACCTAGGTTAGCTGTACCTTCGGTAAGTGCCGGTGGCGCAGTAGAAGAACCTGCCGCTTGAATTTGAATATTTACATTTGGGTAAATACGTTTGTACTCTTCAGCCCAGAACGTCATCATGTTGGCTAAAGTGTCAGAACCTACTGATGAGAAGTTACCTGAAACACCACTAATTTTTTGATACTCAGGAATATCTTGATCTAAAGCAACTGCTTGTGCAGATACGAAAGTTGTAACAGCCACACCCATTGCGGCAACTAAGTTTTTAAATTTCATGTAGGGTTCTCCGGTTTGTTCGTCCCATTTTCTAACTGCTGCCCACTCTAAAGTGAGTACATGACAGTTACATTACTCTTAAATGACACTTTTATGACTTTGCTTTTCAGCCTAATTACTTAGCTAGCGAAACTGTCTTATCTATTGAAAATTCGAAAGAGAAACACGAACCTTTGTTAACTTCACTGCTAATATTTAATTTACTATCGTGGCGCGTTAGTACATGTTTTGTAATCGCAAGCCCTAAACCTGAGCCACCTGTTGTTCTGCTGCGGGCTTTATCAACACGATAAAAACGCTCAGTTAAACGGTTAATATGCTCTGGCGCAATACCATCACCATTATCGGTAACACTAAAACACGCTTTATTGTTTTTGCGCTGCCAACATACTTCCACTTTGCCACCGGGTTTAGTGTAATGAATGGCGTTAAATACTAAATTAGAAAACGCACTACGCAGTTCATCCTCAGAGCCTTTAATATCGAGGGTTTTATCAATATTAAAAATAAGCTCATGGCCTTTGTCTTGATTAATTGAGTTTGCCTCAGTGTGAATATAACCAAGTAATTGCGGCACATTTATAGCTTTATCGTTGTCTTGGCGCCGTGCACCTTCAATACGCGAAAGCGATAATAATTGGCTGACTAAGCTATCCATGCGCTTGCATTGTTCAAGCATAGTATTTTGCGCTTTGTTCCACATTGCTGGCGGCGGCATCATGTCGCCATCCATCATCTCAAGATAGCCAGTAACCACTGTAAGCGGTGTACGTAGTTCGTGTGACACATTGGCTACAAAGTCTTTACGCATCTGTTCTAGCTGTTTTAAGCGCGTTACATCACGCACAACAACCATAAGTTGCGTGCTTGCATAAGGCATTACCCTAAATTCTAGTACTTGCTCAATGCTATGGCCGTTATCCAGCTCAAGCGCGTCGTCAAATTCACCTTTGTGCATGTATTTAGCAAACTTAGGTTCGCGAATTAAATTATCAAGACGCTGACCATGATCGGTTGGCCACTGCAAACCAAGCACTTTAAGCGCTAGTTGATTACACCACACAATACTTAAATCATTTTGCAGTACCACTACCGCATCAGGTACTGCTTCAGCCCCATCGCGAAAGCGACGAATTAAATCAGCAAGCTCATTACGTTTTTTACGATTACGGTGCTGTAGATGATAAATACCTTCAAACACTTGCTCCCATGCACCCTCGCCCTCAGGTGGATTAAAGCTACGTTGATTAAGTAGCCAATCGCTCAAACGATAAAGTTGATGGTAGTGCCAAATAAGGAGGGAAAAAGATCCTAAAAATAAAAGCAAAAATGGCGCGCCAACTAGCACACCAATTAATAGTAAGGGTAAAAAATAGATAAACAGGCGCTTTACTAACGCCTGCTTATTAACAACTCGATACATACACTCACTTTACCTTAGAGTAGTAATACATGCGTATTTCATACATTAGCTAAGCTTTAAGCTGATCACAGCTTACTTGAAAAACGATATCCAGCACCACGTACAGTTTGCACCAAACGGTCATGTCCAAGTGGGCCAATTGCTTTACGCAGACGACGAATGTGCACATCAACCGTGCGATCTTCTACGTAAACATTAGTTCCCCATACATGATCAAGCAATTGTTCACGGCTATAAACACGCTCTGGGTGAGTCATAAAAAAGTGCAGTAATCTAAATTCGGTTGGCCCCATATCAAGCTCGTTACCTTCTGAGGTAACACGATGCGAAATAGGGTCTAAACGCAGGCCATGTACTTCAATAGCTTCTTCTAATGAGGTTGGCGATACACGGCGAATAACCGCTTTAATACGCGCCATAAGCTCTTTAGGAGAAAACGGCTTAGTGACGTAATCGTCAGCACCTACTTCAAGACCGCGTACTTTGTCTTCTTCTTCGCCACGGGCTGTAAGCATTATAATTGGGATTTGGCGGGTGTGTTCGTTTTGCTTAAACTTTTTAGCAATTTGAATACCGCTTCCACCTGGTAACATCCAATCAAGTAAAACCATATCTGGGTAAGGTTCAACCATAGCTGCAATAGCAGAGTCGTAATCTTCTGCTTCAATTGCTTGAAATCCATTTTGCTCTAAAACAAAAACCAACATCTCCCTGATAGGAGCTTCGTCATCTACGACTAGTACTTTACGTGACATTCCAATTTATCTCTTACGCTATCGAATTAGTTTTCATTATTATGACTAAGTATGACATTTTTATGAAAGTGTAACGTGTAAATTAAAATGGTGGTAAAAAAAACACAAATTAGTGACAAAAAACCTCATTAACGTCATATTTTTAAAACCTTTTTAATATTTAACGTAATAATAAGAGATTTACGATAAATTTATAAAATAGCTAATTTTTGAAATTATCTGCTTTTTGTCGCTAGTTGAATCATTAAATAATACAAAATTAACTGGGATCATTGTTTTACTAACCAAGACTTTTTTACAGATCGATCGTTTAAAAGCAGCTTTAAAGCCATTTTAAAATCAATAAACCCGCCTGTGTAACAATCAATACGTTTAAAAATAGATCTAAATTTTACTAAGCCCCAAATAAAGGATCAGATTTTTACCAAGCCGATCCACTCTCAGATCAGAGTTGTACCTAGTCAAAGCCATAAGTTGTTGATTGTTTATACAAATAAATAACGATCAAATTATCTCAGAGCCTAAAATAGCGAAAAAGTGTATTTGGCTTAGTAAAGTAATGATCCGAAAAGGCTATGTTAGTAAATGCGTGATCCCAAAGTACGGCGTTGATAGTACAGCGATCTGATCAATAGAAGCCGTAACCTGCAATATAAAAAGGCTGACATTAAAAAAGCCAGCAACAAAGTTACTGGCTTAGGGCCTGTTGACCTTTCAGGATTAAAATTTGTTCAATCTAGGGGCGATTTAATCGCGGCGTGAGGTTTGTAACCTAGCGGGCTAAGTAAAAACCGAGCAACAAAGAGTAAATTGCCCCTAGGCAGAACCCTTCGGGCAGCGCATGTTTGGCATTTATTCCACGTTATCGCCTATTTATGGGGAATAACCACACTGCATAGGCTCTGCCTTGCCTAAATACCAAACATACTGCTGCAAATTTAACCTCGAAAGATAAACAGGCCCTAATAATGATCAATTATAAATTGATCTATTATCTAATTTTAGGGTCTAGCTCGCCGCTTAAGTATTTAAGGTGCATTTCATCAAGTGAAATTGGCTTAATTTTACTAGCCTGACCAGAAGTACCAAACGAGTTATAGCGTGCAACACAAATCTCTGTCATTGCTTTAGTTGCTTCAGCTAAGTATTTACGTGGATCGAAGTTAGATGGGTTAAGCGCCATATGACGGCGAATTGCACCGGTAGATGCTAAACGTAAATCGGTATCAATATTTACCTTACGAACACCAAACTTAATGCCTTCAACAATCTGTTCAACTGGCACACCATAAGTTTCTGGAATTTCGCCACCATACTGATTAATAATTTCTAACCATTCTTGAGGAACTGAAGATGAACCATGCATCACTAAATGCGTGTTAGGAATACGTGCATGAATCGCTTTAATGCGATCAATCGCTAAAATGTCATCTGTTGGTGGGCGAGTAAATTTATAAGCTCCGTGCGAAGTACCACAGGCAATTGCAAGTGCATCAACATGTGTTTTATTTACAAAGTCAGCCGCTTCTTCAGGGTCTGTTAGCATTTGCTCAGTGGTTAGTAACCCTTCTGCGCCAACACCATCTTCTTCGCCAGCTTCACCTGTTTCAAGTGAACCAAGAACACCTAGCTCGCCTTCAACCGATACGCCACAAGCATGAGCCATAGCAACAGTTTCGCGCGTTACTTCTACATTGTATTCGTAGCTTGAAGGAGTTTTACCGTCGCTCATTAACGAGCCATCCATCATTACTGATGAAAAACCAAGCTGAATTGAACGCTGACATACACCTGGCGATGTGCCGTGATCTTGATGCATAACAACGGGAATATGTGGCCATTCTTCAACGGCTGCTAAAATCATATGACGAATAAATGGAGCACCAGCATAAGCACGTGCACCAGCTGATCCCTGAACGATTACTGGGCTGTTTGTTTTGTCAGCCGCTTCCATTATTGCGCGCATTTGCTCTTGATTGTTAACGTTAAAAGCAGGTACGCCGTAACCATGCTCTGCTGCATGATCTAAAAGTTGTCGCATACTGATTAAAGCCATTGGGTATTCTCCAATTTATCGACAGTAGTTCCCTACCATCTAGTTTGAACGGATGTGTTAGTTTGGCGTTATAACAACGCCACGAAAAACCACTGCTTTGCAGTAATATTCCGTCTAAATTAACTATTAAATTAGGGTGAGAGGTATTTAATAATTAATTGTCGGTGAGGGCTATTACCCCCTCACCTTACGCTACTAAAATTACTTAGCGCGCGACTCTAGCATTTCAACTGCTGGAAGTTTTTTGCCTTCTAAAAACTCTAAGAACGCACCACCACCAGTAGAAATATAAGAAACTTTATCGGCAATGCCGTATTTATCAATTGCGGCTAAGGTATCACCACCACCAGCAATTGAAAACGCATTTGAGTTAGCAATTGCTTGTGCAATAGCACGTGTGCCATTACCAAATTGGTCAAACTCGAACACGCCAACAGGGCCATTCCATACAACAGTGCCCGCATTTGCAATAATTTTTGCAAGCTTACTCGCTGTATCAGGACCAATATCAAAAATCATATCGTCGCTTGTCACTTCGCTTACATCTTTAAGCGTAGCTACAGCAGATTCAGAAAACTCATTACCAACAACTACGTCAGTCGGTACCGGAATTTCACCATTATTAGCAATCGCTGCAGCACATAAGCGGTTAGCTTCATCCATTAAATCTGGTTCGTAAAGCGATTTACCAACTGGGCTACCTGATGCAGCAATAAAGGTATTTGCAATACCGCCACCGGTAACTAATTGGTCAACAATTTTAGAAAGTGAATCTAAAACGGTTAGCTTAGTTGAAACTTTAGAACCACCAACAATCGCCACTAATGGACGAGCTGGGTTATCAAGTGCTTTGCCTAACGCTTCTAGTTCAGCTGATAACAATGGACCTGCACATGCTACATCAGCAAATAAGCCAACGCCATGCGTAGATGCTTGTGCACGGTGAGCCGTACCAAATGCATCCATTACATATACATCACACAGTGCTGCAAGTTGCTTAGATAACGCTTCGTCGTTTTTCTTCTCGCCTTTGTTAAAGCGCACATTTTCAAAAACAACAACTTCGTTATCAGCAATATCAACACCGTTTAGGTAATCTTTTTCTAAACGTACAGTTTGCTCAAGGGCATCGTTTAAGTAATCAGCGACAGGTGCTAGCGAAAACGCTTCATCATATTCCCCTTCCGTAGGACGGCCAAGGTGTGACATAACCATTACTTTAGCACCCATCTCAAGCGCTAATTTAATAGTAGGTAGTGCTGCACGAATACGCGCATCTGACGTCACTTTACCTGCTTTAACTGGTACATTTAAATCTTCACGAATTAATACGCGTTTGCCGTTTAAATCTAAATCTGCCATTTTTATGACCGACATGAACATCTCCTTAGTTAACGATACTGAACCTGAAAAATACGTTTAAAATTATTATATTAATAAATTACTTATTCACTGCCATCATAGCACGCGCTGTGTCGAGCATACGATTAGCAAAACCCCATTCGTTATCACACCATACTAATAACTTTATCAGTCGTTTGTGACTAACACGTGTTTGTGTGCCATCAATAATACAAGAATGTGGGTCGTGATTAAAATCAACCGACACAAGCGGCTCTTCGGTATAACTTAAAATACCTTCTAAGCGGTCTTTTGCTTGTGCTTTAAGTGCGTTATTTACTGCGTTTAAATCTACATCGGTATTAACCGTTACACTTAAATCCATTGCCGTGACATTTATAGTCGGTACACGTACGGCGATGGCTTCAAAACGGCCTTTAAATTTAGGTAAAATACGGTCTATACCACGGGCGAGCTTTGTATCAACTGGAATAATTGATTGGCTTGCAGCGCGAGTACGGCGTAAATCATGATGATAACCATCAATCACTTGTTGATCGTTCATCGACGCATGAATCGTTGTAATAGCGCCCGACTCAATACCAAATGCATCATCTAATACTTTAATAACCGGCACAACACAGTTAGTTGTACACGAGCCGTTAGAAACAATTGTGTGCTCGTTTTTAAGCTCATCGTCGTTAATGCCATACACAATCGTAGCATCAACATCGTTATCGGCCGGATGCGAAAACAACACCTTTTTAGCGCCTGCGGTAATATGTAACTGCGCATGTTCACGCGAGTGATAAACACCAGTACATTCAAGTACAACGTCTACATCGAGCGTTTGCCAAGGTAATTCAATTGGGTTTTCTTCACAAAAAAGTGCAATGGTATCGCCTGCAACACTAATGGTGTCTTCACCAAGTTTTACAGGAAAAGAAAAACGACCGTGGGATGTGTCGTATTTTAATAAATGAGCAATAGCTTCAGGATCAGCAAGTTCGTTAATCGCAACAATTTTTATATCGTCGCTCAAACCAGACTCGTATAACGCGCGGACAATATTTCGACCAATACGACCAAAACCATTAATTGCAAGTTTGATTGCCATGAAATATAAAATCCACTCTTTTAGCGTGCAGATAAAGGCAATACGCCTTTTAGATGGCTGTATTGTAATCGACCTTGAGCATTATTATAAGAGGGTAGCATTAGAAACTTTAAATTAAGGTTAAAGAGCTTACGCATTGCAAGCTCTTCGATGGTTCTGACTTTTTAAATTAAGTTTTTTATACTAAATTTTTCAATGCGTTAATTATATCTTCTGGCTCAGAACGAGTACGATAATCAACATCAACATAACGCCAAGTCACTTTACCTTGTTTATCTAAAACAAAGGTGGCAGGGATCGGTAAAACACTACTATTGCCATTGTTAACCGACTCTAAATCTAGGCCTCGGTCTACTCGCATATGCTCTAGTAAAAATGTGGGTACTTGCCATGCTACGCCGTAGCTTGCTGCTACATCCGCATTTTGATCACTCAGCACTAAAAAATCCATTTTACTTATTTCATCATCACTAAGTGAGCCATCGGGTACTTGCGGGCTAATAGCCACCAATTGTGCGCCTAATGCGTGAATTTCAGGTAAACGTGCTTGAAGCGCTTTGAGCTGTAAATTGCAGTACGGACACCAACTTCCACGATAAAAAGTAACAACCACAGGTCCTTTAGCAAGTAACTCGGTTAACTGCACCGATTGACCATGTTGATTTGGTAACTCAAAACTTGGTGCGCTTTGGTTTAAATCAAGTGCATTAGCACCTTGCTGAAACGCTTTTGCTTGTGCAATCGTTTCATCAACACCTTTCATGAAATCAGGATTACCTTTTCGCCCTGCGGCTATTTTTGCCTCAGTTTGTGCTTTTAACGTGTTATTTTCATCGCTCATAATATGGCTACCTTCAAATTAATCAAAAACTTAAAGCCAGCTTACATTATGAAAATGTATTTGAAATGAAAATTTTGGGGCGTGTTGACCTTTCAGGGTTAAATTTGTTCTATCTAGGGGCTATTTAATCGCGGCGCGAGGTTTGAAACCTAGTGGGCTAAGTAAAAACCGAGCAACAAAGAGTGAATTGTCCCTAGGACGAACCCAAAGGGCAGCGCATGTTTGGTATTTATGCTGTGTTATCGCCTACTTATGTGGAATAACCACACACCATAGGCTCTGCCTTGCTTTAATACCAAACATACCGCTGTAAATTCAACATCGAAAGAAAAACACGCCCTAACTTAATCATTTACTTCTAAATCAAACACCACGTTTATTGATGATTTAAAGCTTATCGTTTGTTGTAAATAATTTTTGCGAGCTTTAGGAAATGAATCGCTCATTGGATTTACTCTATCTATTTTTTTAACCGCTGCACCAAAGCCACTGTAAACGCTTTTTTGAGTTGAGCTAATAGTGCGTACTTCACCCACTTTTGTACCAAAGGACTTAGCAAGTACATTTGCTTTTTCTTTTGCGTTATTAAGTGCTTGTTGTGTGGCTTGTG
Organism: Pseudoalteromonas sp. NSLLW24; assembly: GCF_015864725.1. Lineage (NCBI taxonomy): Bacteria > Pseudomonadati > Pseudomonadota > Gammaproteobacteria > Alteromonadales > Pseudoalteromonadaceae > Pseudoalteromonas > Pseudoalteromonas sp. NSLLW24. Next base: position 50,340 of record NZ_JADYWQ010000011.1, read on the forward strand.
CCTGTAACAGCTCAGCTTTTGAAGATAAAAACTCAGTATTTTGAATCGCATTTACTTTTAAATTCAATAAAAAATCACTTAAGTCATTCACTCTTTCAATGTTTTTTAGTGTTACTTCAAAGGTCCTTATAGCTGCGTATTCAGCGGGAGCCTGATGCCCTGTTTCAATGTAATCCATACCCGTTTTTTCAACTTTAACACTTGAAGCAACTACATCATCGGCAGTTATTTCAAATTGATTTAGTCCGTCAATTAGTAAATTAACTTTATTATCAAGATCGTTCTTAGCTGCTAAAGGTTCGTTTTTAATACTTATAATTTGAAATAGTATTTTAGCGATATCAGGATTGGTAAGCACCTCTGCAGTACCTTGAACTGCAATATGGCGATTTGTGGCTAAGCTTGAATTAGCAAAAGTGATAAGTGGGAATAATGTTAGAAAAATAGTGATAATGAGTTTCATATTCGTTCCTTGGAGTAATTAGTTAAATAATGACTACGTAACTGTACCTATAGTCATACGGATAACAATAAAAGTAAACTGCTCTTTATTGTAGGCGGGAGTTTATCTCGCGCCTACAGCCAACCTACATCAACTCTGCTACTTTTAACTCTTTGCCACGGCTTATTTGATGGCACTGCGCTAGCAGTAACTCGGCGGTGGCTTGTGCATCGGTCAGTGCATGATGGCAATGATAGCTTGGTAACTCATAACGTGTGCGGCAAGCATTAAGGGTTAAATCATCTTGTTTTATTTCAGTTGAATGATGGAGTAAGCGCTTTTGTTCAATATGGAGTGTGTCGATTATGAGTTTAGGACGTATAGTTATATTGGCATTTTTAAGCGCTATTTTTAAAAACCCCCAATCGAGCATGGCATTATGAAACACTAAAATACAGTCGCTAAAATGGCAGCTCAATTGCGTTAATATACTGCACAAGCTCTGTCCTTTTGTTATAGCATCGTCGCTAATCCCATGAAAAACAGGACTTTGCTCAAGGCTTTTTACGTCTTTATTTATAAGGTGCTGCGACTCGCTCATTTTTATACATTGGTTATCTATTATCACCCACGCTACCGATACAATTTCGTGCTGTTTTGCATCAAGCCCAGTGAGCTCTAAATCAATCACCAAATAACGTTGTTGTAAGGCATTTTTGCCTAGTAATTTACGGCGCTTTAAATACCGAGTGAGCAGCTTTTTTACCATGTTAGTAATCCATCATTATAAACTGCCGCGAGCAAACTTAAACGCGGCGGCTTGCTGCGCTTGTTTAACAAGGTAAAACGCTTCTTTTAGTTGATGGCGCTCTAGTGAGTTTAATTTATTAGGATTAATACAATTACTCGGTAAGCCCTCTTCGTTTATTTGTGTACTCAAGCGAAGCTGCGTTAAGAACCGCCAGCAGTCTTTTAGGTTGTATATATCTTCTTTGCTGATCAGTTTATGTTTTAGTAGTGCGTCTAATCGCTCTTGCGTGTTGGCGCGCCTAATACCCGCTTTTAAAGCGTATAACCGCACTATGTCATTTATAATTACGACACCGCGTTTTTTTAAATCTATGTATTTATTATTTTGATCTGTTTTTTCGGTTTTAAATTTATTAAATAAACCAATTGGCACGCTGTTGCTGCTTATATCGGTTGCCATTGCGGCATAGAATAAGTCGTTACGCGATATACGAATTAATTGCTCGCAAAAAGCGGTATATAAAGCGTTTGAACCTTCAATAAATCGCAGGTCAAAAAATATCTTACAGTTAAGCATTGCATTGGGTGTGGGGCTTTTTATCCATTTAAAAAAGCGCTCGCTCCAGTCGTTTACGCTCATTCGGCACTCATCGCTGCTTGCCATAATATTACCTGGGCAACGCCTAATGCCGCACTCAACTAAGTTTTCACATACAAACTCTCCCATGCTTTTAAAGTAAGCGTGTTGTTCGGGGGTTAAGTCGTTAGGGAGTAATAAGCCGTTATCTTGATCCGAATGCAGGGTTTGTTCTTCGCGTGCTTGCGAGCCAAAGCAAATAAAACTAAAGCTGGTTGGCGCTGCGCCATGCTCTTCTTGAAATAAGTGAATAAGGCGCGATGTAAGCGCATCAGTTAAACCACTCAGTAATTTACCAATTAGCGATATGTCGTCAATGTTGTACGAAAAACCACGCAAAAGTTCGGGGATTTCTTTTGCGTAGCGTTTTAAATCAGTAACAGTATGCGCTTTATATATGCGCCCAATAAGCTGTACGGGGTCGCTTTTTTGTTGGCGCAGTAAATCGGTGCTGGTTATCATCCCTATTGGGTTATGGTTTTCGTCAAGCACGGGTAAATGATGAATATTGTATTTAAGCATTAAGTGCAGCGCCGAAAACACCCGGTTATTTTCAAATATAAACTTGGGCTTGGCGGTCATAATACTGCTTACTGCGTCTTGTGGATCTACCTCGTCGGCAAGTACTCGGTTACGTAAGTCGCGGTCGGTTACCACCCCTACTAAGTGCGCGTGCTGCGTTATCATTATTGACGATACGCCATGCTCTTTCATTTTTTTAGCACTTTGCCTAATACTTGCATCGGGCGAAAGCGTAATGGCGGTGCGGGTCATCAGCTCTGATATTTTACGTTCAGACCAGCTATCGTTTTTACTTTTATAATGCGATGACAACAACCGGTTAGCATGAGCGCGTACAAAATATTGCTCAAACGATTTATATTCTCTGCGTAAAAAATCAAAGTGCGTTTGAGAGAGCATATACACTATGCCCTCTTTTTGTACTTCCAACCTATTTTGAATTGCCTCACCGGTTAACAGCGACGGAAAACCAAAATAGTCACCTTGCGCTAAGCGTGTAACAACATCGCCCTTACCATCAACTAGGTCATACAAACCAGAGCGAATTAAAAACAGTTTAGGGTTTTCACTTTGTAACCACTGAGTTTGGTTTTCGCGGGTGAGGTAAATAATATCAAGATGATTTACAAAATATTCGTATGCGCTGCTATCAAGCATAGTAAAAGGTGCTTGCAAACAAACGTATTGGGCTATTTCTTGTTGTTCTACACTCATTGTATTCGCTCTTTAAATGGTGATGTACCAATCTAATGTACTTATTTATTAAACAAATAAAAAGCCCGACTAAAGTCGGGCTTTTGGTGCTTTATGTTATCTAAACTATATCTATAAATTGTAGCCTAGTGGTCGTGCGCTTCTGCAGACCCTTTAGGGTTACGAATGCTTTCAACCATTTCTTGAATTTCAACCGGTGTAGGTTTAGTAAACTTAAGAACAATTGCAGCAACTGCAAAGTTAATAATCATACCAATTAAGCCAATACCTTCAGGCGAAATACCTAAGAACCAGTTTTCAGGGCTATTTAGCTCTGGGCTAACAAACTTGAAGAAGATTATATACGCAGCGGTAAAGCCAATACCCGTTACCATGCCTGCAATTGCGCCCTCGCGGTTCATTGTTTTAGAGAATATACCCATAATAATTGCTGGGAAGAAACTCGCTGCCGCCAAGCCGAATGCAAATGCCACTACCGATGCCACAAATCCAGGCGGGTTAATACCAAAGTACGCGGAGATAACAATAGCGACCATGGCTGCCAACCTCGCTGCAAGTAACTCTTGCTTGTCGGTAATATCGGGCTTGAGGGTTCGCTTGAGTAAATCGTGCGAAACGGAGGTCGAAATAACCAATAGTAAACCTGCTGTTGTAGAAAGTGCAGCGGCAATACCACCAGCAGCTACAAGTGCGATTACCCACGCTGGTAAGTTAGCAATCTCTGGATTAGCTAATACCATAATGTCGCGGTCTACGTTTACTTCGTTAGCACTGTTCGGATCGGTGATTTTACCCGCCGTGTAGAACATTTTACCATCGCCGTTTTTATCATTAAATGTAATTAAACCTGTGCGTTCCCAGTTTTTAATCCATCCTGGTGCTTCTGCGTAAGCTGTACCGCTACCGTCTTTACCATTAATAGTATCAACCATGTTTACGCGAGCAAAGGCTGCAACCGCAGGTGCTGTAGTATAAACAATCGCGATGAACACAAGTGTCCATGCTGCAGAAATACGCGTGTCTTTTACGCGAGGTACAGTGAAAAAGCGAACAATTACATGTGGTAAACCAGCAGTACCTACCATTAACGCGCCAGTAATAGCGAACACGTCAATCATGCTCTTAGAGCCTTCGGTATATTGCGCAAAACCAAGTTCAGCGCTTAAGCCGTCTAGTTTATCAAGTACGTACACGCCATCGCTGCCAATTAATGTGGCACCAAAACCGGTTTGTGGGAAGAAGTGACCCGTCATCATCATCGAGATAAAAATGGCTGGTACAAGGTAGGCAAATACAAGTACACAATACTGCGCTACTTGTGTGTAGGTAATGCCTTTCATGCCGCCAAGTACCGCATAAAAGAATACAATCACCATACCAATGTAAACACCGGTTTCAATTTCTACTTCTAAAAAGCGTGAAAATACCACGCCTACGCCACGCATTTGCCCTGCAATGTAAGTAAAGCAAATGAATATGGCACATACAATTGCCACTAAACGTGCGGTGCGTGAATAGTAACGGTCGCCAATAAAGTCAGGCACGGTAAACTTGCCGAATTTACGTAAGTAAGGCGCTAAACACATGGCTAATAGTACATAACCACCAGTCCACCCCATTAAGTAAACGCTGCCATCGTAACCTGCAAACGAAATAATACCCGCCATTGAAATAAACGACGCGGCGCTCATCCAATCCGCGGCTGTTGCCATACCATTAGCAAGAGGAGGTACGCCGCCGCCTGCTACATAAAACTCTTTAGTTGAACCCGCTCGGGCCCAAATTGCTATGCCGATATAAAGCGCAAAGCTTAAACCAACAATTATAAACGTGAGTGTTTGAACATCCATTGCTTAGCTCCTATTCGTCTACGCCGTATTTTTTATCTAACGTATTCATTTTGAAAACGTACACAAAAATCAAAGCAACAAAGGTATAAATCGCGCCTTGCTGGGCGAACCAGAAGCCAAGTTTAAACCCAAAAAAACGCACTTCATTAAGTACATCAACCAGTAATATGCCAAAGCCGAAAGACACGATAAACCACACTGCTAATAGTTTAAATAACAGCGAAATGTTTTCTGCCCAATAAGCTTTTGCTTGTTCTTCATCTTTAAAAGCCATTTTTGTTTTCCCCTTTAAGCACCGCAATATCGCGATGAGTGGTTTTTTATCTTCGCTTACCAATTTAGCAACGCTGGTTACATATTGAATTGAGACCATAGTCGTAACAGCTTGTTAACGTTTACGTAAACTGTAATTATCATTCAAGCGTATTTTATATATTTTTATATTATTTCAATTGCTTAGGCTGTTTTTGTAAGCTGGCTTTATGATTAAATTGGTAAGTTGGTTATTAATGCGACATTAGTCTAATGCTTGAGATGATTTTATTTTTGTTATTAATATTCAATAAGATAGAAATAAAATGAAAGTTTTATTTTAAATTCAAGCCTCACACTTAACCTCAGTTCTGGTATTGTGTTAATCCCTCATAGGGTTGGGGGACTATTTAAAATAATAAGGTTTAATAACAACATGACTGCCGTACTCATTATTGTTGCTTTAAGTTATATAGGTGTGCTGTTTTGGCTCGCCAATTGGGGCGATAAAACAACCCCTTTGGCAAAGCGTATTAGCCATCACCCTTTTGTGTATTCACTCTCACTTGGGATTTACTGTACCTCTTGGACTTACTACGGCTCAGTGGGTACAGCCGCCACCAGCAGTTGGAGTTATTTGCCAATATTATTGGGCCCTGCGCTGCTGTTTTTATTCGGCCAAGGGTTTTTACGTAAGCTGGTACTGGTAAGCAAAAAACAAAACATAACGACTATTGCTGACTTTATTTCAGCTCGTTACGGCAAACGCCAAACTACCGCTATTATGGTTACTGTAATCGCCTTACTAGCGACTATTCCCTATATTGCACTGCAATTAAAAGCGCTTAGTACCAGCTTTTTACTTTTGCAAAACAGTAATAAAATATCAGGCGATATGCTCGCGCTTTCTGCCACATTAATTATGGCCTTATTTGCCATATTTTTTGGTACCCGCAAAGTTGACGTAACAGAGTATCGCTCTGGGTTAATGCTGGCTGTCGCGTTTGAATCGATGATTAAACTTATTGCACTTATTGCTGTAGCAGGCCTTGCTGTTTACACCTTATTTAATATGCCAGAGCCTACTTCAAATAAAGTAACCGAGTCAATTTGGGCCCATTGGAGCGACTTTAACTTCTTTAGCTTTAACTTTATTGGCCAGTCTTTAATGGCTGCGGCCGCTATTATATGTTTACCACGCCAGTTTCATGTAACCGTGGTCGACAATCAAAACAAACGCCACTTACTTACCGCTCGCTGGGCTTTCCCGCTGTATTTACTATTAACTGCCGCAATGATTTTACCTATTGCTACTGCGGCAATTCATCCTGAAATTGGCAGCGGCTATTCACCCGACAGCTTTGTACTTGCCCTACCGTTAATTAACGACAACGCCTTTTTAACTACCTTTGTATTTATAGGTGGTTTATCGGCCGCCACCGCAATGATAGTGGTAGCAACGCTTACATTAAGCACGATGATTTCAAACGATGTGGTATTACCCCTAATGCTACGTCGTAAATTTAAACGCAACTTAATTACTACCAGTTATAAGTCTCGAATTTTACTTGTAAGGCGCTTTGCTATTGCAGGCATATTAATTTTGGCCTATTTCTATCAACAATGGTTTGGCCATAGCAGTGCACTGGCAAGTATGGGCTTGGTGGCTTTTTCACTTGTTACACAATTACTGCCCTCTATTGTGGGTGGTTTATATTGGCGAAAAGGTCATGCTTATGGGGTTTATGCAGGTTTAGTGGCTGGCTTTATTTGCTGGATACTATTTCTAATGCTGCCAATACTCGATGCCGGCACAACCCTTGATAGCGAGCTACAACAAACACTTATCACGCGTGGAACCTTAATAGCTTTGTTTGCCAATATTGGTTGTTATATTAGTTTTTCACTAGGGGCTGAGGAGCGCTTAATTGATAAAATTCAGGCAGCTGCTTTTGTTAATCCTAAAGATCAGGCTATTTTATCAAGGCGCTTAAATAAAGACGTAAAAGCCACTGTTTACGACTTTAAAATACTCCTACAAACCTTTTTAGGTATTCAGCGCAGCCAACAAGTATTGGCCCATTACGCACTCGCCCATCACTTAAGCGATAATAACGCACACCCAGAGCCTGAATTTATAGCCTACTGCGAACGCGCGTTAACAGGCGTGCTGGGCGCATCGTCGGCTCAAGCATTAATACACACGGTATCGTCGGGTAAGCGCATGGCGTTTGAAGAAGTTGTAAACTTTTTTGACGAAACCACACAAGCGCTGCAATTTAATCAAAATCTGTTATTTACCTCACTCGAAAATTTAAGCCACGGTATTTCGGTTGTCGATAAAGATTTAAAGCTAGTAGCTTGGAATAAGCGCTACAGCGAAATGTTCGGCTACCCTGAAGGGTTTTTAGAAGTAGGCCAACCCATAGAAGATATTATTAGATACAACGCTAACCGGGGGGAATGTGGCCCTGGCGAAATAGAACGCCAAGTAGAAAAACGTGTGCAGCATTTAAAATACGGCAGCTCGCATCACTTTATTCGCCACCGTCGTAATGGCCAAGTATACGAAATGATTGGTAATCCGCTGCCCGATGGCGGATTTGTTACCAGCTTTTCGGATATTACCAATCACATAAGTACGCAAAATGCGCTTGAAGAAGTAAACATGGATCTTGAAAACCGCATAGAAGCGCGAACTCAAGAAGTGCAAACCATTAATAGAGACTTACAAGCTCAAATAGATAGCCGTGTACAAACCGAGCAAGCACTTACTTTAGCCAAACGAGAAGCAGAGCAAGCCAACGACAGTAAAACGCGCTTTTTAGCACTGGCGAGCCACGACATTTTACAGCCGTTAAACGCAGCACGTTTATACCTTGCTGCCATTGACGAAAAGCAACTCGACAGCACTAACCAAAACAGTTTTGAAAAATTAGGCGACAGTCTCGATTCAACCGTGCATTTAATGTCGGCACTACTTGAAATAGCCAAGCTAGAACAAGGCGCTATGACCCCAACTCCTCGCCACTTTTATATTGAAGATATTTTAGCGCCATTGCAAAGTGAATACGCTATTTTATCAAGTGATAAAGGCCTTAAGCTTAGTGTGCGTTCACACCAGCAAATTGTGCATAGCGATATAACCTATTTGCGCCGAATTATTCAAAACTTGGTCTCTAATGCAGTTAAATACACCGATAATGGCCGTGTATTAATTGCCTGTAGGAACCGAAAGCACAATTTACGAATAGAAGTATGGGATACAGGCCCTGGTATTAGCGAAGTAGAGCAAGCTAAAATATTTAACGACTTTTACCGTGTTGAGTCGGGCGATAACAAAGGCGTAGGCTTAGGCTTAGGTGTTGTAAAACGTATGGCTGACTTATTAAGTTTGCCGCTTGATGTGCATTCTGAGCCCAATAAAGGTAGCCGTTTTAGCATTGAAGTACCTTATGGTGACGAGCAGTTTGTACAACAAAAAAGTACGACAAACAGCCTAATAGAAAACCGTGCAGCAATTAATATTGTTGCCGTAGACGACGACCCTGAAAACCTAGCTGCAATGGCAAGCTTACTTAAAAAGTGGCAAGCTAATTACACGCTATTTGATAATGTAAATAATGTACTGGCGCACGCTAAGCAAAACGGTGCACCCGATGTTATTTTAATGGACTACCAATTAGGTAATGACTGCGATGGCATAACGCTAATTAAAACCCTGCGCGAAATTTGGCAAAGCCAAGTACCCGCTATTTTAATTACCGCAGTGCGCGACACCGAGCTTAAACAAGAAACCAAAGCCGCTAATATTCATTATTTAAGTAAACCAATTAAACCGGGCAAACTAAAGGCACTGCTTAATCACAGTACATAATAAGCTAGTAATAAGTGTTCTTGTAAAAAGTATTCTAGTTAAAAGCTATCAAGTAATAGCGTAAAACAAAAAGCCCAGTATCTTCACTGGGCTTTGCTTTATAAAGTGTTCAAAAGTTAAACTGGATTTACTCGGCTTCTAAGCTTTTGGAATAACCAACTTAACCCCACCAACGAAAGTCCTAATCCAATAAACGAAAGCGCTTTAAGTAAGCCCTCCAAGTTAGCCATATCAATTAAAAACACTTTAACAATAACTGCAGCTAGTAAGCCTAAGCCTATTTTTTGTATTAATAACTGGTTTTTTAAATGACCAAAAATAACAGTACCCGCCCCCATTACTAACCAAATAACAGAGTAGCTATAAAGCTCTGCATTACTTGCGCCTTTTGATAAGTAAATATAAGGCCCTTGCCAGTATTGGCGAATAAAGCTGTTTATTGCCAATAATATAAACCCACCCGCAACGGCCAATATAAATGGCGTAGCTTTAACGTTTATTGGTTTTACAAGCTTGGCCAGCCAAAGCGTTAATCCTGCAGGTACTAACCACAATAGTAATAACCAGTTAAATATTGGCAGCTCACCTATGTAAAGTGATTCAAATAATGGGTTGTCGTCAAGCAGTGTTTTAATAGCAAAAAGCCCTGCTAACCCTACAAGTGCAAAGCCCGCCACTTGGTATAACTTAGCTAAAGTACCGGCAAGTTTTGCTCTATGTAAATACACGCACCCTAATGCCAGCCAGTTACAGGTAAGGAGTATTTGTTCGTAAAAATTAAGTGAATCAAATTGCGGATAATGCCCTACTAACTGATAACTTGTTTCGGTTGTAATAAAAAGCGCTAAACAATGAAGGGCTGCACCTTCTAACCATACTTTTAATTGAGATGCTTTAAAGCACCTAGCTGCGGCAAAAAATAACGCAATGCATAACGGGTAAACCACTATGCTCCAATGCAAACCAAATACCGTGAGTGCATCGTAACTTGGCGTCCAAGGTGAAAGCGTAAGGCGCAGTAATAACGCAGCAACCAAGGCTTTTATAGGCCAATGTGGCATAGGCACGCTATAGCGTTTAATAAGTACGCTTATAAGTAATACTTGTACAGCAAGAGCAATGGTTAGGCCGCTGTCACTTAGTAGCATGGTAATTGCTAACGTAATATTGGCATTAGCGCCTACCCAATAAGTAAAACGCTGAAATAGCGTTGTATTATGCTGCGCGAGCTTTATTAAAATAGCGGCGACTACAAACAATATAACGGCCCAAAGTGGATATGCAGTACTTAACGCAAAATTAGGAATAAGCGTATATAAAGTCGCTATCATTACATATACACTAAATGCCCCCGTAATATGAAACGCTAAACGCTTAATCTGTTTTTTACCGTAATAAAGCCCAAAAGCGGTAAGTAACAATCCGAGTAATAAACCCAAACCATACTCATTTTTGAATATAAAGAGTGCGTCATCAAATAGGTTTGGCGAAAGATGCGTGCGTTCAGCGCCTATCACCAATAGCGTTGAAATAACTAACGCTACACCCTGCCAAATATCCCAACGGCTATTTTTAAGGACTAAAAACAACACCAATACAATACTCAACACGCCGATTGTTTGCCACTGCATATCAAAGTGACTTATTAGCATGGTAAATATTAAGGGCGCCATAAAGGCGAGTAATAATGCATGATCTGGAAGCACTTTAATTAAGCGTTTTAAACTGTGCGGGCGATGTTCAATAACATTCAGTTTTAGACCTAAGCGCGGTATAGCAATTAACCCAATAATACTAAGTAAAGCAAATGCCCCCATTAACCAAACGGTATTAATTTTAAGTAATGTAAAACCAACTAAATACCAACCAATATGCCCTGCCCATAATAAATACCACAACCAAGCTCGCTGTACTTTATGTGCAACTAACGCGGCTGACAAACTTACAAAGCCAACATACATAAATAATGCAAACAAGTTACCACTGCCAGTGCTAACCCATATTGGTACACTATAAGCGCCAATAATACCTAATACCGCTAATAATGGGCCTAACCTAAGCGCCATAGCACTTGCGCTAATTGCAATAACTGCCAGTGTAAAAAATGCCACGGTAGGGCTAAGCATATCGTAGCTACTGTAGGCTAAAAGCGTTAAAGCAAAACAGGTAATAAACCCGCCGCTTGCAAGCGCTGCGGGTATGTAATTATTAAAGCCTTCAAATATAATACGTTTATGGTGTAAATAAGCCGCAGCTGCAATTAAGCCAAGCCCAAATAAGCCGCCTAAGCTCAGCCTCATTACAGGCGATAATAATCCAGCTTCTAGGCTGTATTTAGCTAAAAATATGCCACCAAACGCAAGCGCTATTGCGCCTATCCAGGTCATCCAGTTTTGCTCAAACCCTGCGCGTAATTTATTAAATAGTAATTCTATGGCTGATGCTTCAGCTGGTTTGGCTTTTTTAGGAGGCGCTGATGGCTGATTTATTACAGGTGGCGACACGCTTTGGGACGTTAAGTTTGGCTGTGTTTTATGAGCAATTGGCTCAGACCTTGAAAGCGCTGCCTGAGCAGTAGATGCTTCGCTTTGAGGTTCACTTTGCGATATCGGTTTATGTGTTTGTAAGTGTGTTACTTTGGCCCTTAAAACAGCCACTTCTTGTTTTAATCCATTTAACTGCACTAGCGCTATTAAACCGCAGATAGCACCGGCAACTACAACCAGTATTACTATGACGGCTAACCCAACTAAATCATCCATGGCACACTCTTATTAATTATTATGCCCTGAGTGTACCTAATTATTAATGAGTAGGTAAATTTTGTTCAATAAAAAAGCCTAAGTACTTAAAGTGCTTAGGCTTTATGCTACTTAATATGTTTAGATTTATTCAACACTATCGGTAATAGTGCGCTCTAGGGTCATTTTATAACCTGAGCTTGTTGTTTCATCATGCTCTAAAATCAATATGTAGTTACCCTCTTGTGTAAAGTCCATATCGCTTTGTTGAATAAGCACAATTTGCTGACCATTATCTTCATATACAACATAAACAGTGTAAATTTCGTTATCTACAACCTGCTCTTCTTGGTCATACTTATCTAGGCCATCGACTACGTTACTGGTGTCGTCTACTGTTTCGCCGTTAAGTGTAAAGTACACATCAACATCTGAAACCGATTGCCCTGCGTAGCTTTCAATTAGGTTTACAACCGATACCGTATGGCTGTAACTACTTGGTGTTAGGTTTTCTTCAACGCTCATCATACGTAAACCGTTATCAACGTCGTTATAAAAAATACCCACCGCACTTTGCTCACGCTCTAGCGTCATTAAAAAGTTATCAGCTAGTTTTGTACCTTCTTCGTCGTACATCGCTACGCTGTAACTATTGGGCGAAAGTTCAACATAATCGGTATAAGAGTCACTAGCAACTGTATTTGTTATGTTTACAGTTGTACCGCGTGTAGCAGAAAAGCTTACTGGCGAGTAGTCATCAACCGTATTTATAAAACGTAATTGCCCCAGGGCAGATTGATGTTTAAGCTCAGTAACGTAGTTATTATCGGTTACTACATCAAGCGTAATACCGCCTTCTTCTGTAGCATAACTTGGGCGGATCATTGCTACATAGCTTGCTTCATCGTATAAATAAACAGATGACGACTCGTACACAACATCACTGCTGCCCGCTTCTGTTATGTAAATAGTGTAATAACCTTCATCAACGCTTTGCAGATCTAACTCACTTAAATATTGAGCCGATGAAAAAAGTGTCGCGCTTTCAAATACGCCATCATCAGTTGCTAAGTAAATATCGTAGTTAGTATCCTCCCCTGCAATATTATAAAACCCTAAGTTAAACTCACCCGTATCGCTTGTAATAGGTACGCTAAGCTCTGTAAATGTAGGCTCATCAAAGTTACCACTCATTACTACTAACTGTGTTTTGTCACCTTTAATAGAAATTTCTTGGTCGCTAATTGTTATATAGCTGTCGTTAGCATCTAGGTATTCAAAACTTACATCATAAGTGCCTGTGCTGTAGTTATGGCGAGTAGTTACATCGGCAAAATCAGCGCCTGAGCGCTCTGTTTCTTCAACAAACAAACGTGTGTATGGGCTATTGTAAGAGCCGTTATACAATTGGATGTAACCTGTAGAGCTTGAGCTATCATCAGAGCCGCAGCCCGACAAAATAGTAATTAGACTTAAGGGTAATGCAGCTTTTAAAAGGGAGTTGGTCATTAAGGTTATTCCTTATTATTAATATCCCCATTATGACCCAAACATTCTATTTTAATTTCATGATTTACAAAGCATTACCCTCACTGACATTTCCTTACGAAAACGTTAAAAAGTGTAGTAAATGTGCAAACAATAAGGACGTGTTTTTATATAATTAAAAACGCTTACGGGGCAATTTCAAAACGATCTCGGCCACTCTTCTTAGCTAAATATAAAGCTTGATCAGCGCGCTTCATTACTTTATCTAAAGGCTCATTAGGCGTTTGCATTGCAACACCTATACTTACTGTTAAGTGGCGAGAATTTTGAACATTTATGGTGTGCGCAAGATCAATTAATTGCTGCGAAAAATCACATGCTTGCGTCATATTATTTGTAGGCAAGTATCCACCAAATTCTTCACCACCGAGGCGAGCAAATTTGTTTTGGTGCGTAAAAGCATTGTCGTATTTAGTTGCTAGTTCTTTAAGCACTACATCACCAACATCATGACCAAATTCATCATTAATTGCTTTAAAGTGGTCTATATCTACAATTAAAATAACGTAAGGTGAGTGCTGAGCATCTTTAGCGTGCTGATAAAAATAACGCCTGTTATGTACCTTGGTTAAATCATCAATAATTAGCTCACGCGCTAATCGATTATTAATACTTTGTACAAAGCGCATCGTTTTAAATAAACCATAGGAAGTTAAAAGCATGCCGCTGGTTCTGCATAAATCTTCAAAATAAATACTTACCCAGTAAGGCTGTATCACTATCTCATCGATTAAATCAGCTGTATTACCCATGGACCAGAGCATTAATCCGAGAGTCGAAAATGTATATGCAAGCTTTGAAAGTTTGGAGCACTGAACCATCCAAAATAAAAAAATAAGAACAATTAAATTAATAAAATCAGTTGTAAAACCGTAAACATTATTTTGAACTTGTAAGGGAGGAAAGTTAGTTAGGGAGTAGGCTGAAAAAATAACAATATAAGCTAATAAAAATAGGCTTACAGTTTTATTTTTCCAGCTCATTTTAAAAAAATTAGAAAGCCTGATAGTGAGTTTTACAGTTTCAATCATATTTACAGTTTCAATCATATTAACCCTAAGCTTTTCGATACTATATTAAAAAACTATAGCACATTACCAAAAAGGCTTATTAGAATAAGGTGGTTAATAACCTTTAATAATGAGCTTAAATCACCAAGCTTAATCCCCAAACTCCTAACACAAGTAACGTTATTAAAACCATTGCCTTAGTTTTGTGTTTACTAATGATTCGCTCAGCTTCATTACCTGCATAATAAACAATAATAGCCAAACCAAAGTAACGAATAGAACGCGCAATACCTGAGGCCAATAAAAATAGCCAAATAGAGTACTTAGTCGCGCCTGCAGCAAGCATCGCTATTTGAAACGGAATAGGCACTATGCCTAGTGTTATTACAAACCAAAAACCTTGATCTTGCATTTGCTGTTTAACGTTTTCAAATTGCTCAGGGCTCGAAAACGTATTAATAATCCAATCGCCAACCGCATCAAATAAATAATAACCCAACGCATAACCAAACAATGCGCCCACTATGCAGCCTAAAGTAGCCATTAGCGCAATAAGCCATAGCTTTTCACGGCGAGCTTGCATTAGCGGTACTAATACAGCCTCGAGTGGAATAGGAACTATGGTTGACTCTAAAAACGACGCCACTGTAATACCGCTAAGCATATGCTTAGAGTCAATAAAATTACGCGTTTTTTCTTTTAGTTTTTCTTGAATGGCCATAGTAAATCCTTTTCACTTATCAGTAAGAACAAGAGTATTCAATAAGCCAATAATTACACATTTAGGTTAATACACGCTGAAAACAGTGTACTAAATTTATCAGGTCCTAGGGCGTATTGATCTTTGTGGATTGAAATTTGTTCAATCTAGGGGCGATTAAATCGCGGCGCGAGGTTTGTAACCTAGTGGGCTAAGTAAAAATCGAGCAAAGCTTCCGCGTCCTGCTCACGCCCCTTACCTACATCCATGTAGGCAACAAAGAGTTAATCGTCCCTAGAAAGAACCCAGAGGGCAGCGCATGTTTGGTATTTATGCTGCGTTATCGCCTTATTTATGGGGAATACCACACTACATAGACTCTGCCTTGCCTAAAAACCAAACACACTGCTGAAAATTAAACCACCAATGATCAATACGCCCTACTGCATTAACAAATTAGTAATATCCATAAGAATATTTTATTATGTGCCCATGCAGTTAGATTCCCTATCACAGTAGTTATTAATTTATGCAAAGTGCGCGTTTTATTCCCTTTAGAAAGCAAGATATTGTTGATATGTGTAGCGAAGAGCTTAAAAGCAGTACACAAAAAACATCGTTTAAACAATTTTGCGATTTACTAGCAAGCCTTATTCATTACGATTACCACTCAACACTTGAGTCACTTAAAAACAACTACGCCCCTTTTGATCCCAACAGTGACACGCGATCGTTAGCGCCAGTATCGGCGGATCAAAAAGCGCAGTGCCAACATGAGTTTGCTAAAGATTTTGCTAAGGTGCTTAATGCCGCTAATTTTGAAGTGATCACCAATGAAGACTTACAAGATGCATTAAACGAAGAGTCACTATTTAAGGTGCGCCTTGAAGTTGAATTTGACGACTTTGAAGAAGTGGTTTTTTATCGCCGTGGCGAGTCGCAACTCACTGAAACTATTACCAGCTTTTGGGGCCTTCGTAAAAAGCCGCTGCACTTTACTAATTACGACCGTGTTGCCGTGTTTATTCGCTTTAAAGACAGCGCTTATTTTGAAACTAAAAATAAAACGCCAATGGGATTTGAGCCAAGCTCAACCATAGTAAAGCTGTTTCAAAATGTGCCAAAGGCCGATCTCGAAATGCTATTTCCTAATAGCGAAGTACGCATGCGCCCTATTGATAAAGCAATTATTGGCTCATCGGCTTTAGTTGGCGGTGCAGTGGTACTTATAACTAAACTTGGCGCATCAATCGTATTATTGCTTGCTTTGTTTGCTTTTTGGGGTGGTTTTAGAAGTGAAGCTGTAGAAATGACCCAACAACATTTTATTACCTTTGCTATTGGCATGGGAGTATTTGGCAGCTTTATTTTTAAAGAATGGAGTAAGTTTAAAAACCGTAAAATTAAATTTATGAAAGCGCTTAGCGATAACCTCTACTTTAAAAACCTTGATAATAACGCGGGTGTTTTTCACACGCTTATTGACGCTGCCGAAGAAGAAGACATAAAAGAAGCCCTGCTTGCGTATACCTTTTTACTAAAATCAGAAAGCGGCTTAACCGCCCAAACGCTTGATGAACAAATAGAGCATTGGTTTAAAAGTAAATACCAGTGCGATCTTGATTTTGAAATTAGCGACGCACTTGAAAAGCTGGTACGTATGCGTTTGGTAACGTGCACTAGTGATGTGTATAGCGCAATAAATTTAGAACACGCAAAAACGATATTAGATGAGCGTTGGGATAATCTGTTTCAATATAATTAATGTAGTATTTTTGCTAAATAATATCCAAATAAAAAAGCAGCTGTAAGTACAGCTGCTTTTTTTATTACATTATCAATAGCTAGTATTTAAGCTAATTCAGCTTCTGCTTTTTTAGTAAATTTAGAATGTACTAACTTATAAAGCGCAGGCAATATTAACAGTGTCAGTAAAGTTGATGAAATAATCCCGCCAACCACTACTGTGGCGAGAGGTTTTTGCATTTCAGAACCCGTTCCCGAATTAAGCGCCATAGGTATAAAGCCTAAACTTGCCACCAGCGCAGTCATCAGTACTGGGCGCAGGCGCTGTAATGCACCGCTGTGAATTGCATCAAACAAGCTTAAACCATCGCTTCGTAATTGCTTAATAAACGACAGCATAACTACGCCGTTTAATACCGCGACACCGCTTAGGGCAATAAAGCCGACACCTGCTGATATTGAAAGCGGCATATCGCGCAGCAATAACGCAAGCACACCACCCGTTAATGCCAGCGGCACACCACTAAATATAATCAATGAATCGCGAAGCGATCCAAAGGCGCTGTACAGTAAGCCAAATATAAGCAGTAAAGTGACCGGTACAACCAACGACAATCGCTTACTTGCCGATTGTAGCTGCTCAAACGTGCCGCCGTATTCAAGCCAATAGCCACTTGGTAAATTAAGTGATTCATTCATGCTCGCTTGCGCATCACTTACAAAGCTTGCTAAATCGCGCCCCTCTACATTGGCAGTTACCACGACGTTGCGCTTACCACTTTCGCGGTTTATTTGATTAGGCCCTTTTTCAATGCTGATTGTCGCTACTTCGCCAAGCGGTACAAATGCAAGTTCTGGGTTACTATCTTTAGGTAAAGCAACTGGCAAACGAGCAAGTGCTGATACATCGCTAGACCAACGTTTATCAAGGCGCACTAATAACGAAAAACGTTTATCGCCCTCGTAAATTAGTCCGGTTTGCACACCACCAACAGCGGCGGCAAGTGTTTGTTGAATATCGTTTACGCTTAAACCCAATAACGCCATGTGGTCGCGCATTGGTGTTACCGAAAGTGTTGGCAATCCTTCCATTTGCTCCAAACGTACATCGGTAGCGCCTGCAATATTACGCATTAGCCCTGTGGCTTTTTCGCCAAACTCTTTAAGTACGCTTAAGTCGTCACCATAAATACGCAGTGCCACATCGGCGCGCACGCCAGCAATTAACTCGTTAAAGCGCATTTCTATTGGTTGTGTAAATTCGTAATTATTACCCGGTACATCGTTAACACGGGTACGAATTTGCTGAACCAATTCTGCTTTAGTAAGTGCTGGATTAGGCCACTCATCTTGCGGTTTGAGTATTAAAAAGGTGTCGGCCACATTAGGCGGCATAGGATCGCTTGCTACATCGGCAGTACCAATTTTTGAAAATACGTTAGCAACCTCAGGCTGATCTAATATGGCTTGTTCAAGTTCTTTTTGCATTTGCACAGATTGCTCAATACCAGTGCCAGTAATGCGCAGCGCGTGCATAGCAATATCGCCCTCATCAAGTTTCGGTAAAAATTCTGCGCCCATGTTTTTAACTTTAAAACCAAGCACCAATACTAATGCCGTGGCAATACCCACCATCAGCCACGGTAATTTAAGCGATATACCAAGTAATGGCTTATACACTTTTTTAACGCCGCGCATGACTGCATTTTCGGTTTCATCAACCTTACCGCGAACAAACACTGCAATAGCAGCCGGTACAAATGTAACGCCAAATATAAGCGCGCCAATTAACGCCGCAACTACAGTAAACGCCATTGGCTGAAACATTTTGCCTTCAACGCCGCTTAGTGCAAATAAAGGTAAGTAAACCAGCATAATAATAACAATGCCAAATACAGCCGGTGTAAATACTTCTTTGGTGGCTGCGGTCACTACATTTAAACGCTCGTTTAAAGTAAGTAGCCTGCCATGTTTATGCTGAGCTACACCGAGTTGGCGCAGGCAGTTTTCAACTACAATTACAGCACCATCAACAATTAAACCAAAGTCGATTGCGCCTAAACTCATTAGGTTACCCGATACGCGATTACCTACCATACCTGTAACGGCAAACAACATACTCAACGGAATAACCATTGCCGTAATAAGCGCGCCCGTTACATTACCCAGCAGTAATAGCAAAATTACTATCACTAAAATGGCACCTTCAAATAAGTTGGTTTGCACGGTTGCTATGGTTTTATCAACAAGAGTAGTACGGTCGTAAACTGCCTCAACAATAACGCCAGCGGGTAAGCTTTTTTGCACATCAACTAACTTATCAGCCATAGCTTTTGCCACTACGCGGCTGTTTTCGCCAATTAGCATCATAGCGGTGCCGAGCACGGTTTCTTCGCCGTTATAAGTGGCCGCGCCGGTTCTAAGCTCTTTGCCTAAAAACACGTTAGCCACATCTTTAATGCGTACAGGTGCATCGTCGCGCTTAGCTATAACGGTATTGGCTATGTCATCAATGGTTTTAAGCTGCCCAGGCGAGCGTACTAAATATTGCCCGTCAAAGCGCTCAATATAGCCTGCGCCTCGGTTACTGTTATTAACCTCAAGTGCACTAATTACATCGCTAATAGTAAGCTTATAGGCAATGAGTTTTTCGGGCACTGGCGCTACTTGGTATTGGCGCTCAAAACCACCTTGGCTGTTTATTTCGGTAACGCCTTTTACTTTTAAAAGCTGCGGACGAATAACCCAATCTTGCAAAGTGCGTAAGTCTTCGGCGTTGTAAGCAGTGCCATCTTCTTTTAACGCATTAGGCGCGGCATGCACACTATAAGTAAATATTTCGCCTAAACCACTGGCAATAGGACCCAAGTTTGGCTCTACGTTATTAGGTAAGTCGGAGCGAATACTTTGAATACGCTCACCAATTTGCTGACGCGCCCAATAAATATCGGTGCCTTCATTAAAAATAACCGTTACTTGCGAAAGCCCATAACGCGAAAGCGAACGGGTGTAATCAAGCTTAGGTATGCCCGCCATGGCGGTTTCTACCAAATAAGTAATGCGTTGCTCTACCTCTAATGGCGTAAAACCCTTCGCTTTGGTATTAATTTGCACTTGTACGTTTGTTATATCGGGTACTGCGTCTACTGCTAAATTTTGAATGTTGTATACACCAAATCCAGCAAATAAAAATGTAAGCGCAAGCACCAGCATGCGGCGTTTAACCGCAAAAGAAACTATCCAATTAATCATGGTGCCTCCTAGTGAGCGTGGCTTGCGCCGCTTTTTAAAATATCAGCTTTAATGACATAACTATTGTCTGTTACGTATTCGCTACCTGCGTTTAAGCCTGTAAGTACTTCTACCCACTCGCTATTTTTTGCACCTAAGGTAACGGGGCGCACTTCAAATACATTATTTTTACGAACAAACACACTGGGTTGACCGTTAAATTCTTGAATTGCTTGTGGCTTTACACGCACGCTGGCATTTATTTTAGCCACACTTACATCGCTATTTATATGCATGCCTGGGCGCCAATGCCCGTCTGGGTTATTAAGCTCTATACGGGCACGCGCTATGTGCCCGCCAGTCATCATTGGAGCTATAAAAAACACTTTGCCTTGCGTATTTAAATGATGATGTAGGTCGTATACCTTAGCGCTTTGACCAATGGCTAGTTTTTCAATGTTTTCAGGAAAAGCCGACAGCTCAACCCACACTTTATCAAGGTTAACTACCTGCATCAGTGCGCTGGTGCTTGCAAGCTCGCCACGCTTTAAGTATTGCTCGGTTACAACACCGCTAATTGGACTTTTAATGGGGTAATTTTGCAGTGTTTCACGGTTGGTTACGCTGGCAAGTACTTCGCCTTTTTTAACGTTTTGACCAATGCTTACAAAAATATCACTGATCAATCCGGCATACGGCGCCATTACTTCTACCGTGCCATGTTGTGTTGGTGCAATAACGCCAAAAAGCGTATCGGTAATATCCACTTCACCACTTTGCGCTATCTCGGTTTTAATGCCTGCGCGCTCAATAGCTCGCTCTGTTAACGTGGTTTGCCCTTCGTGTTGATCGTACTCATAGCTAATGCTCTCACCGTTATAATTAGCAGTAACGGTAAGTGCAAACGAATGCGGTTCGTTAATTGATTGCGTGCTAACAAGGTAGTCGCCCTCAGCTGCAAACTGTATATTTTGCGACCCTTCAATTAAACGTTTTAAACTCATTGTTATGTTTAAGTCGTTTATATTAATTGGCTTATTCTGTTTATAGCCGTATACGCGCAGCTCAACATTACCTGCAAATTCTTGCAATTTAAGCTCAAGGGTTAATTTAGGATCAGTTAATAAAAAGCCGCCGTGTGGGCCTTGCTTTTGCTCGTGTTGCTCTGTTTCTTTATGACCTGACTCGCCATGCTCAGCAGAGGCAAATACATCTGTGCTTACAAAGCTGCTGGCAAACGAAAGTGATACTAGTAATGCGATTATATTTTTATTCATGATTGATGAGTCTCAATTAAAGATTGGCCTGTTAAACGCTCAAGAGTAAGTAGCACTTGGTACAGCTCTGCGTGAGTGGTAATAAGTGTGCGTTTAGAATCAAAAAGTGCTTGTTGAGCATCAAGCAATTGCAACACCGAAATTTGTCCGCGTTGATAACTTTTTAAGCTTTGCTCAATCAATGTTTGTGCCTGAGGAATAATTTGATCAGATAATAGCTTCGCCTGATTAGCTCGACCCTGATAGTAAGCGTACAAAGTACGTACTTGCTGGCGTAACTGGATGCGCAATTGCCCTTGCTGCTCATTTAAAAGCATGAGCTGACTATTTGCAGCTGCAATATTTCCGCTATTTGAATTACTTAATTGCAGTGGCATAGAAAACGAAAACACTAATGAGCTGGAGTCGCTTTGTTGGTTATAGCGCACGCCTCCCCCTACATTAATATCGGTTTGTCCGTTTGCTTTTTGCAGTGTTAAGTTAGCTGTTTGCTGTAAATATTGCTGCTGTAATAATGCAAATTCAGGAGCTTGGTTAACCGCATCTAAAAGTGCTTGTGCTGATTTAAGCGCAGTAATTACATTAATATTGCCAGCAAAAGTATCGTAGGGTTGCTCCTCACTCCACAGCTCGTTAATCGATAAACTTGCTCGCTCAAATTCACTATTAAGCATGGCTTTATCAAGCTCTACTTGGCTAAGTGCATAACGCATGCGCGTTACATCGGCTTGCGACGCAGCACCCGCATTAGCTCTTTGTTCAATCGCTTTAAGTGCTTGGGTTACGACCTGTTTACGCTCGTTGTTTAAACTTAATAATGTTTGAAATTTAAGCCCTTGGTAGTATCGCTCAGCAGTGGTTGCTAATAAGGCTAAACGGGTATTTTGATACTGTATTGCTTGGGCTTTAATATTGGCGGTTGCGTAATTAATACGGCTTTGGCGCTTATCGCCCAGCTCTATTAGTTGGCTAAGCCCAAGTGTTATTTCAGCGCCTTGAATGCCACGCGCCTTGTTTGTACCCAGTAAGTTTTCAGCTTCAACATTCAATACAGGATTAGGCGAAAGTGCAGCTTGTGATTTAAGCGCACTCAATATTTTTTGATGATACGGGTAGCGTTTTAATACCAGATTTTGTTGTTCGGTATTACTCAGTGCCTGCTTAAGGGTTAATGTTTTAACATTCGCCAAAGTACTAAAAGCAGGTAGCGCGCACATTAGCGCCACCAGCATAATTGGTTTTTTATTCATATAGCGTGTCCGTTTTTTAACAAACAGAGTTAACTTAATCACTACGCCTATTTTAAAAACAAGCGCGATCAAGCAACCTAAATATGTAAATAACTAGCCTAATAGCGCACAAGCGCAGGCAGTTTTTACAAAGTATTTAAAATTAAAAGCTAGCTATAAAAATTTGGTGGCGGTACATCTGGCGGGTAATTTAACCCGTTATAGCACGCAGGCGAAGTTGCTTTACTTTGCTCTGGACTTATTGAATGGCTAGAGGTGCTGTTGTAGCCACAATGGCAATGTTGGTGGGCATGAATCTCGGTAGTTGATGTTTTATCGCTTTGGTTATCATCGGCTGTGGAGTCGCCTTGCGATAACGAACTGGTTACGTGATCAACGTCTTCTTGCAAATGATACGCAGCACCATCACAGCTAATAAAGCTATGTACAAGCACTAATAATATCACTATTAAAAAACGGTTTGAGCGCATTACCTACCTAAAACTCTAAAATGCAATTTAAGAAATCGCACAATACCTTAAATTTATTCAAATGTAGAGAGCCGCTAACGTTATTTTCTAAATTCGCTTGGCGACACACCTACCGACTTCTTAAAACGTTTGGAAAAATTAAAAATATTAGAGTACCCCACATAACTTGCCACATGCGAAATTGGCCAAGCCGTGTTTAACAGTAAGTTTTTAGCTCGCTCAATGCGTAAATAAATAAGTTGTTGTATTGGGCTTTTACCAAATTGGGCTTGGCATAAACGGTGTAAATGCGGCGATGAATAATGCACATGTTCGCACATTACCTCTATTGTCCAATCAAACTGCAAGCGCTTGTCTACCTCTTCAAACAGACTAATTAAACGGTTATGCGCCGCACCCTGTGAGTTATTTTGCAGCGTAGCATTTAAGTAATGACTTAAAATAGGCGTTACGCTTTCGCGTAAATTAGCATTAGGCTCGCTGTATAAAAGCTCCATAGCAAGGTGTAACGGTTCAAGTTTTTGCTCGGTTAGTACCAGCGCTTGCGCTAAGTTTAAATGCTGCCAACGTTTAGTATTTGCAAGGTTTAACCAAATAACATCCCAATGTTCAGCATCAATTTTCACTTCAAAGCTTTGCTTTGCTGGTAGCACAATAAGTGTATTGGCATTAAGTGTATACTGCTCATTTTGTGTTGTTAATTTACCCTGCCCTGCAAGCGTATAAAAAAGTGTATGTTCTAGCGGTGCTGAGCGTGCTACGCAATAACGACCCGATAGGTTTGAGCAACCCGCAAGTGCTATTTCAAGGTTTGCCATTTGCGCGAGCGTTTGTGAATCAATAAAGCGCTCTATACAACGCGGACCAATATCGAGTATGTCTTTAATGTTATAGCGCATAATTACAATGATAGTTTTGGACAAATAAAGGAGAGCTTTAAGCATAACCCCTGCGATTATTTTTAGCTATATTTAGCGCATTATAATTGCCCGCTTATGCAATAGGATAAACATGACCTCTTTACAGCACATAATTAATCGCCGAGATTGGGAAAACCCAATTTCAGTACAAGTTAATCAAGTAAAAGCGCACAGCCCACTCAATGGATTTAAAAGCGTTGACCATGCCCGTACTAACACGCAATCGCAAAAACAAAGTTTAAACGGTCAGTGGGACTTTAAATTATTTGATAAACCCGAAGCTGTTGATGAATCGTTGCTAAGCGAAACACTAGGCACCGACTGGCAAAATATTACAGTGCCTTCTAACTGGCAATTACACGGCTTTGATAAACCTATTTACTGTAATGTTAAATACCCGTTTGCAGTTAACCCGCCATTTGTTCCAAGCGATAACCCTACGGGCTGTTACCGAACTGAGTTTACTATTACGCCGGAGAAATTAGCTCAGCGTAATCATATTATTTTTGAAGGCGTTAACTCGGCGTTTCACCTGTGGTGTAACGGGCAATGGGTGGGTTATTCACAAGATAGCCGCTTACCAAGCGAGTTTGATTTAAGCGAACTATTAATTGCAGGCACCAACCGTATTGCCGTTATGGTTATTCGCTGGAGCGATGGCAGTTACTTAGAAGATCAGGACATGTGGTGGCTAAGCGGTATTTTTCGCGATGTTAACTTACTTACAAAACCGCAAAACCAAATACGTGATGTATTTATAACCCCCGATTTAGACGCTTGCTATCGCGATGCAACGCTACATATAAAAACGGCGATTAATGCGCCAAATAACTATCAAATAGCAGTACAAGTTTTTGATGGGGAACAGGCGCTATGTGAGCCACAAATTCAAAGTACTAACAATAAACGTGTTGATGAAAAAGGTGGCTGGAGCGATGTTGTATTTCAAACAATTGATATACAAAGCCCTAAAAAATGGACCGCCGAAACCCCGTACTTATACCGCTGCGTTGTAAGTCTGCTTGATGAGCATGGCAATACCGTCGATGTTGAAGCCTACGACATTGGCTTTAGAAAAGTAGAAATGCTTAACGGGCAACTGTGTGTAAACGGCAAGCCGCTACTTATTCGCGGTGTTAACCGCCACGAACACCACCCAGAAAACGGTCATGCAGTTACTACCGCCGATATGATTGAAGATATTAAGCTGATGAAGCAAAATAACTTTAACGCCGTGCGTACTGCTCACTACCCTAATCATCCCCGTTTTTATGAGCTATGTGACCAGCTAGGTTTATACGTAGTTGATGAAGCAAATATAGAAACCCATGGCATGTTTCCTATGGGGCGTTTAGCTAGCGATCCGCAGTGGGCTGGTGCATTTATGTCGCGTTATACGCAAATGGTTGAGCGCGATAAAAACCACGCCTCTATTATTATTTGGTCACTGGGTAACGAATGCGGGCACGGTGCCAACCACGATGCGATGTACGGATGGTCAAAAAGCTTTGACCCCTCTCGCCCAGTGCAATACGAAGGCGGCGGCGCAAATACAACGGCTACCGACATTATTTGTCCAATGTACGCCCGTGTAGATACCGATATTAAAGACGATGCGGTACCTAAATACTCTATTAAAAAGTGGCTAAGCCTACCGGGTGAAACTCGCCCACTTATTTTATGTGAATACGCTCACGCAATGGGTAACAGCCTAGGTAGCTTTGACGATTACTGGCAAGCATTTAGAGAATACCCGCGTTTGCAAGGCGGCTTTATTTGGGATTGGGTAGATCAAGGTTTATCTAAAACAGACGAAAACGGTGAGCATTACTGGGCTTACGGTGGCGACTTTGGTGATGAACTAAATGACCGACAGTTTTGTATAAACGGCTTATTGTTCCCAGACCGAACACCGCACCCTAGCCTGTTTGAAGCTAAATACAGCCAGCAACATTTACAATTTACATTGCGTGAGCAAAATCAAAACCAATACACCATTGATGTATTTAGCGATTACGTATTTAGACATACCGATAACGAAAAGCTTATTTGGCAGTTAATGCAAAATGGCATCTGTGTTGAGCAAGGCGAGCATGTACTTAATATTGCTCCGCAAAGTACACACACGTTAACTATTAAAACTGAAACAGCGTTTGAGCAAGGTGCGCAATATTACCTTAATTTAGATGTAGCATTAGTTAACGACTCACACTTTGCAAACGCTAATCACGTTATGGATTCAGAGCAGTTTAAGCTTATAAATAGTAACAATTTAAGCAGTAAGTTATTTGTATCATCATCTGAGCAAAACGCTATAAGTGTTAGCGAAACCGACTCTCAACTAAGTATTGAAAACGATAAATTTAAACTGATTTTTAATCAACAATCAGGGCTTATAGAGCAGTGGTTACAAAACGATACTCAGGTTATTAGTAGCCCACTGGTTGATAACTTTTATCGTGCCCCACTTGATAACGACATTGGTGTAAGCGAAGTAGACAATCTAGACCCCAATGCATGGGAGGCTCGTTGGTTGCGTGCAGGTATAGGGCAATGGCAGCGCACATGCAGCTCAATTCACGCAGTGCAATCAAGCGTTGATGTACGTATTACTTGTGTATTTAATTACGAATTTAATGGCGTGCTACAGGCTCAAACACAGTGGCTATATACACTAAATAATACCGGCAATATTAGCTTAAACATTGACGTGCACTTAAACGACACTCTGCCGCCAATGCCGCGTATAGGGCTAAGTACAACGCTTAACAAGCAAAGCGATACAAAAATAAACTGGCTAGGTTTAGGGCCTTTTGAAAACTACCCAGATCGCAAAGCCGCAGCACGTTTAGGTTATTACAGCTTGAGCTTAAATGAGCTACATACACCGTATATATTTCCAACTGATAATGGCCTGCGTAGCGATTGCCAATTGCTGAGTATTAATAACTTAACTGTAACTGGCGCGTTTTTGTTTGCAGCCAGCGAGTATTCGCAAAGTACGCTAACGCAAGCAAAACACACTAACGAACTAATTGCTGATGATTGCGTACATGTACACATTGATCATCAGCATATGGGTGTAGGTGGCGATGATTCGTGGAGCCCAAGTACTCATAAAGAGTATTTACTTGAGCAAAAGCAGTACAGCTATTCTTTAACTTTTTCAGCTAAATAATTTAGTAGTTAACCTACAAAAATAGCGGCCAAATTGGCCGCTATTTTTCTAATTAAAAAACTCTATTTTTTAGCGAGTTTTTTAGCTAATACGTTATCAAGCGAAAAGCTTCCCGCTCCTTGAATTGCTAAAACTACAGTTACTACAAGTAACGTTAATGCGTATTCATAGCCATTGTTTGCCATAAATAAGCCATTACTAATATGTACGCTAAAAATAGCAATCATCATAGTAAAGCCGGCAACTACAGCAGCTGGGCGAGTTAACAAACCAATTGCTAATGCAATGCCACCAAAAAACTCAGCGCTACCTGCCATCATTGCTAACCAATAGCCAGGCTCTAAACCAATACTTGCCATCCATTGACCTGTACCTTCAAGCCCGTAACCGCCAAACCAAGCAAATAGTTTTTGTGCACCATGCGCCGCTAAAATAAGGCCAACTGGTACTCGTAAAATTAATGCTGCTACGCCTGCTTTTGAGCTAAGTAATGTGTTTAGTAATTTCATGAGTTTAGTCCTGTTTTAATTTATTTAATCGTTAGATTTTTTCTAACCGTTGAGCACAGTTTACTATCATCATTAAAAAACATTAATACAGACTTTATTGGTTAATTAGCAACGCAGTATTTATAATAAACCATAAAAAAACCGCCAACCTAAAGGTTGACGGTTTTTTATTAACGCTAAAACTTAGTATATTTAAGTAAGCGCTTAGCTTTGAAAATTAAGCAACTGCTTGCTCTAAAATTTCGCGGCTTTCTTTAAGCGTAATAGCTTGGTTTTCACCAAGTGCTAGCATGCCGTGTGCTTCAAGTTTGCCAATAATATTGTCAATAGCAGCGGCTTTATCATCGCCATGTTCAGTAAGCTGGGTCGCTACGTCAAGGCTGTGGTAAAACGCTTCGATTGCTAAAATTGTTTTCTCAGCTAAATCGTCAGATTGCTCAAGACCAAATACGTTTTTACCCATTTGCTCAAGCTTTGCTTTTTTAACTGCAAATTGGTTGCGTAGTAAAGAAGGCTGAACAATAGCAAGTGAACGAGCATGATCAACGCCGTAAGCAGCCGTAAGCTCGTGGCCAATCATGTGTGTTGCCCAATCTTGCGATACACCAGAACCAATTAAACCATTAAGTGCTTGGTTAGCTGCCCACATAAGGTTTGCACGCCATGCGTCGTCTTGGTTTTCAAAGTTATCGCCCAGTGTTTTAAGCGTTCTTAAAAGTGCCTCTGCGTAACCTTCTTGAACCAATGCTGTTTCAGGGAATGTTAAGTATTGCTCACAGGTATGTACCCACGCGTCTACTAAACCATTTACAAGTTGGCGCTGTGGTAATGTTTTCATTACATCAGGGTCCATAATCGCAAATTTAGGAAGTACTTCTGGTGATGCAAACGGTAGTTTTTGCTTCGTTGCTTCTTTGCTCACAACTGAGTTTTGGTTAGACTCTGAACCCGTTGCAGGCAATGTTAATATTGCACCAATTGGTAATGCGCTAGTAATAGTGTGCTTACCAGTAGGAATATCCCAACCTTCGCCATCATAAACTGCAGATGCTGCGATATATTTAACGCCGTCGATTACTGAACCGCCGCCTACACCTAGTACAAAGTCGATGCCTTGTTCTTTACAAATTTTTACTGCTTGGTCTAGTACTTCTATAGTTGGGTTAGCGCCTACACCAGAAAACTCAACCCAGTCAAAGCCTTCAAGTGCTGCTGCAACTTGGTCGTACACGCCGTTCTTTTTAATTGAACCGCCGCCGTACACTACAAGTACTTTTTGATCCTTTGCGATCAAATCAGTTAGTGAGGCAATTTGTTCTTGGCCGAACTGGATAAGTGTTGGGTTTACGTAGCTAAATTTCATTATTTTGCTCCTAGGTGACGGTTAAATACTAAATATAATGCTTAGTTACTAACTAAGCTAAACTTCAATGAGTGCATATTAGTGGCAAAATAAACATAAAAAAAGCCCAATAACTCGCAAAAGCTTGCCTAAAACTGTCAAGATTGATATTTTACGCAAAATTCGTACGATAGTAGAAGTTTTAATGTCCTCAATAGCCAACATGATGCAAAAATTTGCAGAGCACAATAATTTACTTAACTTTGAAGGCAACATGGAAACCATTATTCCAGGTGTGTATTTTCATCGTGCAAGTAAAAGCTCGCCGCGCCAGCCACTTATATATAACTCAGGTATTATTATTGTTGGGCAAGGACATAAGATAATTCATTTCCCTGATCATCAAATAAAATATGGTGAAGGCGACTACCTTGTTTTAGGTGTACCAGTGCCACTTGAATGCGAAGCTTTTACCGATAACAACCAGCCTGTTATGGGTATTGTTATAGATATAAACCCGGTAATGTTACATAAATTAGTAAACCAAATTGGTACACATAAGCCATTCACCACTGGGCAAATGAGTGGCGTTCAATCGGCTAAAATAGATGGCGCAATGGAGCAAGTAACCCACCGTTTACTTAGCGTGCTTAATAACCCCATTGAGGCTGACGTTTTTGGCGAAGATATAGTAAAAGAATTGGTATATCGTGTACTTTGTGGTCCACAAGGACATACTTTAATAGGGCTTGCTATGCATGATGGGCATTATGCGCGTATCGCCCGTACGCTCTCAACTATGCACAGTAGTTATGCCAATCAAATTACAGTTGAGGGGTTGGCTGAAGATGTAAACATGAGCGTATCGTCGTTCCATCGTGCTTTTAGGCAAGTAACATTTGAGTCACCTTTGCAGTATTTAAAAAAAGTACGCTTAGCTAAAGCTAAAGAGCTTATAACCAGTAGTGGAAGCAAAGCCAACGAAGCTGCATTAAAGGTTGGCTATACCAGCCCATCGCAATTTAGCCGCGAATTTAAACGCCACTTTAATAAAACCCCCAGTGAAATGTTAATTCAACTACATAACTAGGTAATGGCTTTAGATATGTAAGTTAACCGAGCGAGTCAATCTTAAGCACTGCTTTTTTGGTGTTTAGCATAGCTTGCTTGGTAAATTGGCGATTAATAAATTGGCTAAAAATAATAGTAAATAACGTTGAGAAAATGGCAGCTGTTGCGTACACCTGCCAAATCATAAAGTTATGTTTTAACATAAACGCAATCACCGCAAAAAATACACATCCACCTAATGAACCAATAATACCGCCATTAAGAATTTTAAACGTTGAGGCTTGTTTGTCACTAAAATGGGCAACACTGCCCATTACCGCCAAAATAACCGGAAAGGTAGATATTAACCCGCTCCATGCAGACCCTATATGCTGCGATATAAACGTAACAAGCACGATAAAGCTCGTCACTAATATCATTTTTACCGGAAGCTCCCAGCGAGCATTTAATGGTTTTGCATCAACTGATATATTTAGCTTTGTAGAGATAATAGTTAAACCGAGTAAAATACAAAGTGAAACCACACTCGCCACAATAATATTCACTGGTAAAAATAAAGTAATAACGCTAAATACGCACCAAATACTCAACGCTGTAAAAAGCGATTTAAGCATTCCAAATCTTCGTGATACAACCAAGTAACTAAAACAAAATAAGCCTATACCGCTCATACCATAAAGAGAGGCCACCGCTGAGTTAGCTGCAAATAATTTACCTTGTTCTAATGCTATAAAATAAGAAATAGGCCCAGAGGTAATAGGCAAGCCAGGAATTATGCCGCTAACGAAACTACCAAAGCGTTTTTGGGCGAATGTTATTAGTAAAATAAGCAAAGGTGCAATTATGAGTTTAAGCAGCATAAATAACAATAAAGTATGAGAATTGAAATTAAGTCTACGTGTCTATACCTACATTGTAGAGTGAATAAAAATCATGCATGTAGTGTAATTTTTTTCACCTGTAAATATTAACTAATTTATCAAAACACTGATTAATAGTTATAAAAAAACCACTTATTAAAGTGGTTTTTTTAGCTTAACTTAAACAACAGCATTTATACTTTTTTAAATAAAACCTCTGGGTTTACCATGGTTTTCATTTCAAGCACATTGCCATTTGGATCTTCAATAAAAAACGTTTCTTGCTCAAACTCATCACCAATAAATCGGCGGTATGGTTTATCTAAGTATTCAATACCCGCATCTTCAATACGTGTTTTTAACCCGTTAAATTCATCTTCAGATAAGTGAATCCCAAAGTGAGGTACTGCCACAGCTCCCATATCTACATCATGGCGAACTGTTGGTAGGCGCTCAACACTTTGGTGCAAGGTAAGTTCATTACCCCAAAAATCTATATCTACCCAGCGACCTTCTTCACTGTTACCCGTTTTACAGCCTAGTACGTCACAATAAAACGCTTTAGCCACTTTTAAATCGCCAGCCGGAATAGCCAGATGTAAACAGTTAGACATAAATAACCCTTGGTTAACACTTTAATACATTAAATTATCGCCATTATACATAACTTGTGATTTATAGAACATTAACAGCGGCACTATTAAGCATATTTAATACCTAAATGCCGTTTAAAAAACACGCTTTTAAAGTTTGTAATTACTTATAACATTTATTTGTTAGAGAGTATTAGAAAGCGCAAAAGGATTAGTTTAAAATGCGCCGCTATGATTAAATTCTTACTTTTAAAATTCATCACTTTCTTTTTAGGCTTTGTAGCTTGCTTTGCTATGCACACTACTTTTGCATTACCTTTAGTGATTTCTGCTGCGCTAACGGGGCTTATTGGCTCGTTTATTCCTTTTCCTGCACATTATAAAAACCATCCGTATGCTGCAATTTATGCTGGTAGCTTTGCAGGCATGTGTTCAACTCATTTAATTACCAGTTACTGGGAAATTGCTATTATTTCGCTTATTGGCTCAAGTTTGTATGTGCTTACTATGAATATGTTTACAGGTTTTGGTGGCAAGCTTGGCAGCGTAGCTTTTGCAAGCGTGGCACTTTTTGTATTAGCCAAAGGAATTGTATTATGAGTATTGAATATCCATTACTTGTACTGCTTGGGGCTTTTTTAACATTTTATTTAGCTAAGCATAGTCGCTTTGACGGGGTTAGAGCGTCGTCTTCACTTTCTATTATTGCTTATTTAATTTTTAGCGCTTTAAATTTGAACCCCGATTTATACGCAATTGTATTTTTTGGCGGCACATTCATAGGTATGAGCGCCCCGCATCGTTTTGGTATTTATACTGTAGCAAGCTCATCTATTTTATTTTCAATCTTATTTGAATTTCTTGTACCAAAACTTGACGGCTATGGCGGTGCATTAGGTATTAGTGCATTTTTATCTGTATGTATTTGCCATACTTGTATTTTATTAGGTGCCCCAAGAAGTAAAAAACCGCCACCAGTTCAATAAAAAGTGGAAACTAGGCTGGTTTTTATCCTGACATTAACTTTAATATATTTAAAAATTAGAGTGTAAAATATTCATGTTTTAGCCTGTTCCTTTTTTCTGCAAGTCTGTTAGAATCTTCCGCGAACTTTATTTACCCTAAATAAAGACAATCATATATGGATTTATGAAAATGAAAAAACTAATCGCAGTAGCAGCTCTATCTTTACTTCCTTTCTCAAACGCAATGGCTGACCAAGATATTGGTTGTGGTCTTGGTTCTATGTTATTTGCTGGTCAGCAAGGTAAAGGCGTTAAAATTTTAGGCGCTACAACAAATGGTACATCTGGTAACCAAACTTTTGGTATCACTTTTGGTACTCTTGGTTGTGATGGTACTGGTACAGTAACTTCTTCAGAAAAAATCGCTTTATTCATTGACGGTAACATGGAGCAACTTGCTCGTGATATGTCAAAAGGTGAAGGCGAAACTTTAGCTACTCTAGCTGAAGCTTGGGGTGTTGCAGATCAAGATAAAGCAGCGTTCAATAAGCTTGCTCAAGCACAGTTTTCTTCAGTATTTACTTCTGAAAACGTAACTTCACAAACAGTTTTAGAAAACCTAAACACTGTTCTTGCAAGTAACGCACAACTTGCTTCTTATACTCTTTCTTAATCAGCTAAATTAGCCGGTTTTATACGTATAAATAAAGCCGCTGGAGTATTTCTCTAGCGGCTTTTGTAATTTAGTGATTATGAAAAAAATATTATTTGGTTTACTGCTCGCTCTTTTTAGTACTTACTCAAACGCTCAAAGTATTGAAACAAATACATTAGCAACACACCCTTACTGGCTTAAATTAGGTCACTACCGCTTGGCCACATTAGGTGATTGGAAAAGTGAAGTAGACAGTGCTGAGTTTTTTTTATCTCCTGTAGGTAAAACAAGCCCATATGACGAACTTAAAGCCACTATAGCCGCATTTAGTGGTAAAAATACTGACCCAAAAACAACACAATATCGTTGTCGGTTTCCTGCACGTTATAAATGGCTAAAAACAAAAATTGAAAATAACTGGCCCGAACTTAATTGCCCAGAACTACAGGCGTGGCAAAAAATAATAAACCCTAAAGGGGTTACGTTAGTTTTTCCAACTGCATTTATGAATAGCCCATCATCAATGTTTGGCCACACTTTACTTCGTATTGATGCAAAAGATCAGACTCGCCATAAAGAGTTGCTCGCGTTTGCCGTTAACTTTGCAGCAGAGCCTGATGGCTCAGACAACGCAGCCATGTACGCATTAAAAGGCTTGATTGGCAGCTACCCAGGTAAGTTTTCGCTTATGCCGTACTATAAAAAAGTACGCGAATATAATGACTTAGAATCTCGTGATATTTGGGAATACAAACTTAATTTATCAGAGCTACAGGTAGAGCTTATTTTATTGCACTTGTGGGAGCTACAATTAGCTACATTCGATTACTTTTTTATTGATGAAAACTGCTCTTACCAATTACTTGCATTATTACAACTTGCACAAGAGGACCTTGATTTAACATCGTCATTTAATATGCAAGCTATTCCATCAGATACCGTTGCAGTACTAAGAAATAACAACTTATTACAAACACCTAATTACCGCCCTGCTTTTGGTACTAAGCTTTACCATTACTCTACTCAAATGACTGACGAACAACTTGATGATGCAAGAGAGTTAATGCAAGGTGGCTCCCTCAATACTCGTAATTACTCACAGTCGCAATTAGTCGCTATATTAGAAATGGCGTATGAATGGTTAAATTTTGAATTTTACGATAAAGCGTTAAATCGTGAAGAAATTGCCCCGCGACTAACTAAGCTACTCCTAATGCGCAGCAAATATAATGTAGCTTCGCCATTTACTAAGCCAAACCGCCCTATTGCTTCCCCAGAGCAAGGTCATGGTTCTTCTAAAGTATCGCTAGGTAGGGTACAAAATAATAACCAAGCAAACCTTACAAATTTTGGCTATAGGCTTGCGTATCATGACTTACTAGATAGGCCAGAAGGTTTTATAGCGGGTGCACAAATTAGTTTTTTTGATTTGGAAGCCGCTATTACTGACGAAGGAAATGCAGATATTGAACATTTTTACTTATTAGATGCTATGTCGCTTGCACCCGATAACCGCGTATTTGATAGCTGGTCGTGGAACTTTAAAATGGGCTTTGACCGACAACCAAGTGACAATAAACGTTTAGGCCGCTTTTTTACAAAAGGAGGTTATGGTAAATCTTATGGCGATCCTAATAATGTACACGGCTATATTCTTGGTCAATTTGAGCTAAATACAGGCGATATAACCGACCAACTTAGTACTGGAATAGGCAGCGAAGCCGGTATAATTTGGCAAATAAACAATAACCATAAACTCGCTTTAACTGGCAATATATTATGGCTAACTGATAACGCAGCAAGTAAGCACAGCGAAATAGCTATAACATGGAATTACGCTGTTTCTCGCAATGTATCGCTGCGCAGCAAAGTACAGCATGCTCAATGGCATAGCCATAATTCATCAATGAGTTTAGCTATGCAGTTTTACTTTTAACTTTTTCAATATTATTTATATTTAATGCTACTTGTAGGGTAGCCAAATAGCACTCTACATTTAGCTTTTATTCCCGATGCCTTATAAACACTTTTCAATAAGTGCTCCCACTGATGAAACGTAATAACGACTGGGTTATTGCTATTAAGCTGCCCTATAGTGCCGTATTTACAAGGCTTTGATTTATCTTCTTCTACAAAGGTGCCAAATAACTTATCCCAAATAATAAGTACACCTGCAAAGTTTTTATCAAGGTAACCTGCATTTATTGCGTGATGAACTCGATGATGCGAAGGCGTATTAAATACTTTTTCAAACCAGCCTAACTTACCTACTATTTGAGTATGTACAAAAAATTGATACGCCAAATTTAATGCAACCACGCTAAATACTGTTAGCGGTTCAAATCCAATTAAAATCATAGGTAGCCAAAACACCCACATACCGGCTACGGGGTACATTAAGCTTTGCCTAAATGCGGTGGTGAAATTCATTTTAGTTGAGCTATGGTGCACCACATGTGCAGCCCACAACCAATGAATATGATGCGATGCTTTATGAAACCAATAATATAAAAAATCTTGCAGTAAAAATGCAAATGCAATACTTAATACACTCACTTCAATATCAAACAATCTATAGTCATACAACCAATTAAATAAAGGCATTAACAGCAGTAACACAATAGCATCTGCGCCTTGGTGTAATAGCGCTAACACTGTATTTGCTAGGCTATCTTTTATGTCGTAATAGCACTTAAACTTAATAAACTCACAGCAAACAAATATCAAAAATAACGGGCTAAGAGCGAGCAAAATAATTTCTGAGTTCA
Source organism: Pseudoalteromonas sp. NSLLW24 (assembly GCF_015864725.1). NCBI lineage: Bacteria > Pseudomonadati > Pseudomonadota > Gammaproteobacteria > Alteromonadales > Pseudoalteromonadaceae > Pseudoalteromonas > Pseudoalteromonas sp. NSLLW24. The sequence continues at coordinate 86,218 of NZ_JADYWQ010000011.1, forward strand.
TACTTTACCCGCCAAAAAATAATTATTTAAATTGTTTAACGCTTGGGTTATATCTTTTGTAATAACATATTTAAGTAATGCATTTGGCATCCACCATGGAGCTGAGCAGCTTATGCAATAGTTAAGTTCGGTAACTAAAGTATTGATGTCTTTATTTGCACTGAGGTATATGTCGCCTCGATGATTAGCTACTGGTTTATCGCCTACTATTTGGTAACTGATCTGATTTTGATCGGCACTGATTATTTGCTCTGAAAAAGTTATTTTACCTATTTTCACTTGCCTAACAGCTCCTTTCCCGCCTTCTATTTGCCCTTCGTTTTGTGCTTGTAGCAGCGTAAATTTGGCATTAAAAAATCGATGCAACTGTTGATGATCCAATAGTGTGCTTATTATTTGCTTTGGCTGTGCATTAAGCGTTTGTTTAATTGTTATAAGTATCATTTTTACAGCAAGAGGTTATTAGGCATTCAACTAGCATATAAAAATTTAACGTGGCAAACTTGCTAATACACGACTATTTTTTAGCTTTAGATGACAAATGCACACATTAGCTGATCATTACTTTTCAAGTATTCTTGATTACTTACAAGCGCAAGGCATTAGTACTAAAACGGCTTTGCACGCTATTAGCTTTGACGAATTTAGTAATCAACGTACCCATCAATTAGCGCCGCGTATTAGTTTAAATAGTTACAATGCTTTATTAGTTTATGGCAAGAAAACACTTAACGATCCTCTTTTTGGTTTTACCCTAGGTCAGCAAATTCGCACTGCTGACTACGGCGTTTTAGGTTACTTAATTGAATCAAGCGATAACTTAAGCAGTGCCATTAAAGCATTGTTAAGCTACGACAGCTTGGTGGCTGATATTGGTAAAGCCAAGTTTGAACTAAATACTGATACAGCAACTATTCGTTGGATTGCTCATCAAAGTTGTAATGAGCATGTTGTTTTACGAAACATGACCGCGTGGGTAAGTGTGATTCGCCAGTTAATAAATTTAACGCTTTCGCCAAGTAGTATTAGTTTCATTTATAATTGGTTGCCATCGCAAAGGCGCGCCCTTGAATCATGGTTTAAATGCCATGTAAAAAGCAGTGCTGAATATAATCAAGTTAGTTTTCCGAGCCATTATTTAACGCTGCCCTTTAAAACCGATAACGCCATTATTAATTCTACCTTTAAGCAATTGTCAGAGCAGCAACTCTCTAACTTTAAAAGCCAGCAGTGTATTGACGATAAAGTTAATCAGTTACTTACAGCTAAAACTACTTTGCAAAACTGCAACCTAATAGGCATAGCTGATGCGCTTAATTTAACACCCCGAACGCTACAACGACGCTTAAAACAACAAGACTTAACCTTTGCTCAACTACTTGAAAAAGAACGTAAAAAACGTGCAGATACATTAATAGCCAGCATGCCACTTGCTGATTTATCTAATATGTTAGGATTTAAAGATCAAAGCTCTTTTAATCGAGCTTTTTTACGCTGGCATAAATGCTCGCCATTACAATTTATAAAATACAAAACAGCAAGTACAGCCAAGTAAATGCAAATTATTTACGTTATATAAACATAATATATATATGTTTTAGTTAATACTCTCTACACTAGGTGTATTATTGCTTTAAAAGATTTTTTATGTTTTTGCGTGTTTTATTAAGTGCTTTTGTATTTATTTTATATAGCCCCCTGTGTAACGCCGATTCGGTTACTTTTATAGCTGAAGACCTTCCTCCTTATCACTTTAAAAATCAGCAAGGTGAAGTAAGCGGCGCTTTAGTCGACATTGCCAAAGCAGTTGTGAAGCAAACAAACTTAACCGCTAATTTTGAAATAATGCCTATGGCCCGTGTTTTTAAAGAGCATAAAACAAATACCAACGCCATAATGTTGTCTTTGTTAAAAACCCCAGAGCGGATTAATAAATATACATGGTTAGGCGAAGTGTATTTTGCAGATGCTTATTTAATTAGCTTAAAAAGCCATGTAGATGAAGTTGTTCACTTAAATTTTGCTAAAGAGTATAAAGTAGCAACCATTCGTGGCTACCTGAGCGAAGCCTACTTAAAGCAAAAAGGCTTTACCGAAAATAACAATTTAATACTGGTCAGCTACTATAATCAACTTTGGCAAATGCTTTATAAAAACCGGATCGACTTTGTAGTAACTAATACACTTACACTTAATAACGAGCTAAAAAGCCTAGGACTCGATCCTAGCCTAATAACAAAACGAATTCATTTAAGCGATCTTCCCTCTTCACTTAATTTTGCAGCAAGTAATCAACTTAATCCTAAAACAGCTAAAGCACTCTCTGACGCATTAAGTAGTATTAAAGAAAATGGTGAATATCATGCCATTTTAAACAAGTGGCAACTTTTATTACCAAACACGACTAACATGCAGCACTAACCATATTTAAAGCCCAACATTAGTTATTGGCAGTGGTTATTTAGTTATTTGCTAAACGCGGCAAAGCAAACTACAAAATTAAAAATCTCCTTCCCCCAAAAAATAGACTACACCTTAGCGCCAAAATCTACGTTAAACATCACTAAATGAATAGCCAAGCACATAAAAAATACATACCGCAAACACTTCCATAAAAGCCGTTAAAAAACACCTAAACCAAATTGGTATAACAAAAAATCATTTAAAAAATATTTAATTTTACTAATTGGTAAGTTTTAATTGTTAAATTGGTATGCTAGATTGAGATTAAGCGATGCCTGTACCGCACAATTTTTACTTCATCACACAGAGACAATAATGATAAAAAATACATCCACATTTAAACTTACGGCTTTAGCCGTTATCACCCCTTTACTTTTTACCGCTTGTTCAAGTACCCAAAGCACTAATCAGCAAAGCGATGCGCCGGTACCTGCAACAAAGTTTGATTTATCACACTGGAAAATAAATGTACCAGTAGATTTAAACAACGACGGTAAAATTGATGAAATAGATGTAGAAGAAATTCAGACTTACGCACACCCTGATTTTTTCTACCTTGATGAAAAAGGCTACATGGTATTTACCTCCCCTAATAAAGCGCTTACAAGTGCTAACTCTACTAATACCCGTAGTGAACTTAGACAAATGATCCGTGGATCAAATACTAAAATTAAAACTAAACACTCTAAAAACAACTTTGCTTTAGCTGTTCACCCGCTATCTGACCGATTTGGTTCTGTTGGTGGAAAAATGGAAGCAACATTAAAAGTAGATCACGTTGCGCTACGTGCTACCGACCCTGATAAAAAAGCAGCTTACTCGGTTGTTGTAGGGCAAATTCACGCGGGTAAAGATCAGGCACTTATTGATACCAAGCTTGGTTATGGCTGGGGCAATGAGCCACTTAAAATATATTACAAAAAATGGCCAGGGCATAAAACAGGCTCAGTTTTTTGGAACTATGAACGTAACTTAGCTAAAACGAATCCTGACCGTACAGATATTACTTACCCAGTTTGGGGTAATACATGGGAAAACCCTAACGAGCCAGGCGGTGCCGGTATTGCACTAGGTGAAGAATTTAGCTACACGGTAAATGTGTATAAAAATGTTATGCACCTTACATTTAGCGCACAAGGCAAAGAAGACGTTAATTACTCTATTAACTTAGGTAATAACGTAGATGCTTATGGCAAAGTGGACGAAAAAGACCATCCACATGGTTACGCTGCAGATTGGCATTACTTTAAAGCTGGCGCTTATAACCAATGTAGTACTAAAAGCGCGAAAGGTATTTGGTACCCAGGTTGTTTAGGTACTGGCGATTGGTCTACAGATAAACAAAATGGCGATTACGCTCAAGTAAGCTTTAGTAAACTAGAGTTAAGCCCAGCGACACCGCCAACAAAATAACTAGGCTAGTACAGCCTCAGATAAGTAATTTTTTAGTGATGTAAACAGTGGCGTTGGTAGATTATTAATATCGCACCAGCGCCACTTTAAACATTTATTAGGCTCTTTAAGCTCAGGCTCTCCGCCTTCAAAGTCAGCTTTTACATACAGCGTAATATAGTGCTTGTTCTCTGCTGTAAAAATATCATTGGTAAAATCAAGCTTAGTAATTTTACTTAACTTTAAACCTGTTTCTTCAAACACTTCTCGTATTGCACATTGCTCAACACTTTCACCAAACTCTAAATGTCCACCAGGTGTTGCCCATGTATTAGCACCGTGCGCGCCAATGCGCTCACCTAGTAAAATTGTGTTTTGATGCTTTATGATAACCGCCACACCAACTCTTACTACGTTACTCATATCGTATTTTCTCTTATTTTTACTGCCCGCCATGCTGAACCACACGCTTTGTATTGTCAATTTTGTATTTTTAAAACCAGTGTGTTGATTAACTTTTAACCGACCAAGGTCGAATAGCTTGCTTGCTAAAAAAAGCCTACATTTTGTAAGGTCTCTCACACACAAATTTAGCTTTAGGAGCCTTACATGTCAGGCGAATATAAACAGCAATATAATGCCTTTAAACAAAACCCAGCCCAATTTTGGCTCGAACGAAGTAAAAATATTCCGTGGTACAAAGCTCCCACAAAAGCATACACACAAGACGACGACGGGCTTTATCATTGGTTTAGTGACGGGCAATTAAACACCAGTTTTTTAGCGCTAGACCAACACGTTATTGCCGGATTTGGCGAGCAAACTGCACTGATTTACGACTCCCCAGTCACTAATACAAAGCAAACTTATAGCTACTCACAACTACAACAAGAAGTTGCTAAATTTGCAGGCGTAATACAATCGTTAGGTGTTACAAAAGGCGACCGCGTTGTTATTTATATGCCAATGATCCCACAGGCGGTTATTGGTATGTTGGCGTGCGCTCGCCTTGGTGCTATTCATTCGGTGGTATTTGGTGGGTTTGCTGCACACGAATTGGCTGTACGCATTGATGATGCCAAGCCCAAACTTATACTTAGCGCCTCATGCGGTGTTGAAGTAAACGGCGTTATTGAATACAAACCACTTATTGATAACGCAATAGACTTAGCTTCGCACAAAGTAGAACACTGCGTTATTTATCAGCGCCCACAAGTAACCGCCAGTCTTAAGCCTAAACGAGACATAGATTGGACTCAGGCAATGCAAACAGCTGCAATCGCAGATCCGGTGCCTGTAAATGGTAACGATCCGCTTTATATTTTATATACCTCAGGCACGACAGGCACACCCAAAGGCGTAGTGCGCGAAAATGGTGGTCACGCAGTGGCAATGCAATACAGCATGGAAACCGTTTATGGTATGAAGCCCGGCGACGTATTTTGGGCAGCATCTGACATTGGCTGGGTAGTTGGGCACTCTTATATAGTTTACGCGCCGCTAATGTATCGCTGCGCGACCGTATTATATGAAGGTAAACCGGTTAAAACCCCCGACGCCAGTGCATTTTGGCGCGTGGTTGAAGAATATAAAGTAAATGCATTATTTAGTGCCCCCACCGCCTTTAGAGCAATTAAAAAAGAAGACCCAAATGCCGATGGTTTTAATCAATACGATACCTCTAGCTTAAAACGTTTGTTTTTAGCCGGCGAGCGGTTAGATCCTCCCACTTACGAGTGGCTTAAAGAAAAAACCAAACTGCCAGTGCTTGATCATTGGTGGCAAACCGAAACCGGCTGGGCTATTGCTTGTAACCCTGTAGGGCTTGAGTACTTAGCAACAAAACCTGGCAGCTCTACGGTGCCTACTCCAGGTTTTGACGTGCGAATATTAGATATGGATGGCAATGAATGCGCAGCTAACGAGCAAGGCGCCGTGGTAATTAAACTGCCACTGCCGCCAGGGTGCATGCCAACCGTTTGGCAAAATACCCCGCGCTTTAAAGCAGGCTATTTAACGCAGTACCCTGGCTATTATCTTTCAGGTGACGGCGGCTACATAGATGAAGATGGGTACTTATTTATTATGGGACGCACCGATGATGTAATTAACGTAGCAGGCCATAGACTTTCTACCGGTGAAATGGAAGAAATAGTAGCCGCGCACCCTGCTGTTGCTGAGTGCGCCGTGTTTGGGGTAACCGACACACTAAAAGGCCAACTACCAATGGCAATGATCGTGCTTAAAAATGACTTTATGGGCTCAAGTACCGATGTAGAGCAAGAACTTATACAAACCGTAAGAAACCAAATAGGCGCTATAGCGTGCCTTAAAACCATTATTAGCGTAGAGCGATTACCCAAAACACGCTCAGGTAAAATACTGCGTAAAAATTTACGCCAACTAATTGATGGCGACAAACTGCAAATTCCTTCAACCATAGACGATGCAGGTATTTTTGAAGAAATAAACCAACAAATTTCACTACGTTGATCCAACAAGCTCTCATAAAGCCATTTTTAAAAATGGCTTTTTTTTGTATAAAAATAAGATAATTACAAATATTTAAAGTAAAGTATTAATAGCAACTATAATAAAAATATACCCATAACATTTTAGGAACTATGAATGTTTGTTTTAAGTAAAAAGTATCTATCGGCTAAAAATGATAACGAAGAACTTGCAAAAAAAATTGCAGAATTAACTGCGCATAACGAATTCCTAGCACAAGAAAACAAACACTTAGAACAACAATTAAGCTTTACTCAAACCGAAAATGATGAACAATTTACCGAAAACTTACTTTCAAGTTCTATAGATTGCATAAGCCAAATTGAAGGTGTTCGCCAAACTGTGCTTGAGTCTTACTCAACCATTGAGCAAGAAAGCCAAGTTAGCTATAAAATAAATGACCTTTTAAATAACTCAAACGAATCATTAATGCATATAGCCAGCGAGATGAAACTTATGACCCATAAAATGGGTAGCATGAGTGAAAATATATCTGGCCTTTCAAGCCTTGCAGTTAGTATAAACACCTTTGTATCGACCATTTCAAAAATATCTGATCAAACAAATTTATTAGCATTAAATGCAGCCATTGAGGCAGCTCGAGCAGGCGAAGCTGGTAGAGGCTTTAGCGTGGTAGCTGATGAAGTAAGAGTACTGGCAACTAACACCAATAAATCAGCTCAAGAGGTTGCAGATCTTGTTAAAGAAATAATAGAAAAAACAGATGTAACCGTTAATTCAGCCGACGATATACAAAAAAACAATGCACAGCTTTCAAGTAATTTTGAATCACTAAATAGCGATTACGCATCCATTATTAGTTTTTGCACAAACATGAAGAACACTATATCGCAGGCTTCTATTCGCTCATTTATTCAAACCGTTAAGTTAGATCATATTGTATGGAAAGGTGAGGTTTATGCGGTTGCTAATGGCAAAAGCAATAAATCGGTAGACGATTTCACCAATCACACAATGTGCCGCTTAGGTAAGTGGTATAAGTCTGATGACTCTAATGAATACAAATCGTTAAATGCATTCAAACAAATAGATAAACCGCATAGCGAAGTACATAAAAACGGCGTACAAGCGCTACAACTAATTAAGCAAGGCAAAAAAGTAGAAGCAGTTAAACATATACACTTAATGGAATCAGCCAGTGAGCAAGTAATACATTTACTCGATCAGCTAGTTCGTTAAAACCATTAACGGGTTAAGTTAGTCTTAACCCGCAATCTTTCCTATAAAAATTGAAATTTTTTACTTATTGGCACTTTCTTACTTAACTAACCTATAAAAAACGTTAAACAGGAATGTGCATGTCTCGCTTATTACAAACACTAATCGCTACCAGCCTATTACTTATTGGTTTTATGGCTCAAAGTTACGAAATTGAAGACTTAGGCGACGGCCTCCACCGCTTTATAGATGACAGACATCGCTCAGTATTTTTAATCACTCCTGAGGGCGCAATTGTTACCGACCCGCTTAATAAAAAAGCCGCCACCTGGTTAAACGAGCAAATTAAAACTCGCTATAACGTGCCTGTAAAATATGTAATTTATAGCCATAATCACAGCGATCATATTTACGGCGCCGAGGTATTTAAAAGCCCGCACACCACGTTTGTAGCACATAAACTTACCGCGCAAGATATTAAAAACACACAAATGAACACGGTCATGCCCACTCTTACCTTTGATGATGAGCTGACTCTTAATTTAGGTGGTTCATCGGTAAAGCTAAATTACCATGGTCCAAACGATGGGCGGGGTTCGGTTAGTATATTATTCGAAAAGCAAAAAACGTTGTTTGTAGTTGATTGGATTGTTATTGGCAGAATGCCGTGGCAAAAACTCTGGAGTTACGATATTCAGGGCATGATTAACTCAACCCAAGCGGTACTCAAATACGACTTTAATACTTTTGTAGGTGGACATGCCGATATTGGCAGCAAGGCTGATGTAGCGCGTTACTTAAGTTATATAGAGCTTTTATATAGCCAAGTAACAGCAGGCATTTTAGCAGGCAATACGCTTGACGAAATTAAACAAAATGTAAAGTTAGACCAATTTAGTGACTTTAAACAGTTTGGTGCATGGTTACCACTTAACATAGAAGGCGTGTACGAGCGTTTAATGGAAGAGTCTGGTATGGGTTGGCGCAGCGATTTATAGGTTTTTTAGGCCTTACTTTTTTGTGCAAATCTAATATTCAAATACAAAGGCATTAGCTTTAAATGCGCTATTGCCTTAGTGAACATTAGCAACATTTACACTCCACTTACGTTTATTGACAGCACTATACAAAAAAAGATTTATCTTAAAGCTTATACAAAGCCAAAGAGGATAAATACCTATGAACTTATCTTTAAAAATTATTAGCGTAGCAGCAATAGCATTTACCATGAGTGGCTGCACTGTATATCAACATAGTCCCAGTGCGCATAAACCACATAAAAAAGCAGTTAAAGTAGTTACGCCTGTTTTAGTAACTGAGCACAACTCTCCAAGCATTGTGATCGTAAAAGCCAAGCCCACAAAACAAGCCTGCACTAAACATGATGATCATTGGCATTGCAGGGCTCGCTAACAGATACTTTGCTAAGTAAATCACTAAGTTTTTATATTCTCAGCGTTAAATTAAATATTTTTGAATGTAAAAAAACCGCGCTAAAGCTTTTTTAAAAGTGCCTTAGCGCGGTTTTTATATTTCAAATCTAAGTATTAAAAAAGCTCGTTAACTAAAATCGACCAGCACTTCATGATGCCCTAGCATGTCGCTTACTTGATATACTCATCGTGCCATTTTATTATTTTTTTGCTTAACTCCAGCCCTAAACCGCAGCCAATATTGGCAGGCCTGTTTGTGTTATGAGTCGCGTGTTGCATATCAGCTTGTGCGCTGTATTTACTTATAGAGATCTCGCTGTGCAATATGCCATTATCTTGATAGCTTGGCTGGCTGCTACATGCAGCAAGTGTGCAAGTAAAAAACCGGTTGAGTGCTTTTTAAAATAAACCATTTAATTATGCCTAATTCGTACCATTACATTAAGTGAATTAGCTTGCTATATTTTTCAATAATAAATAAAAATTACTAGCCGTTTAATAACTCAATAATTATTGAGTTATTAAACCATTACTTTATTACGGCCTGCATTTTTAGCTGCGTATAATTTTCCATCAGCTCGTCGAGATGCATCTTTTGGGGCTTCGCCCGCTTTAACTTCTACTACACCAATACTTACTGTTGATTTTATATGGAGTGAGGTATGAGTAACATTCTCAATATTTTCGCGTATACGCTGGGCAACTTCATGCGCAAAACTAAGTGCTGTATTAGGTAAAACAACTAAAAATTCTTCTCCGCCGACCCTACCTGCGCAATCTGTTTGACGAATGTTTTTTTCTATAAATTTAACAGTAGAGATAATAACTTCATCGCCAATATCATGTCCGTATGTATCGTTTACTTGTTTAAAGTGGTCTATATCAATAACAATTAATGAACACGCGCTTCCTAAAAACTCGCTTTTTTTAATCGCGTTGTATTTAAATGCAAATATTGCTCTACGATTAGCGATGTCTGTTAATTCGTCTTTTAATGCAAGTGTTTTGAATCGCTGTTTATGCTGAGTTTGTTTATAAGTTATGTAAGCTAAAATCAATATTAACCCAATAGAAAATAGCAACGATTCGATTTGCCAAAATGCTTTTTCATTAGCTAAATTTAATAACTGCTCTTTTACCTCTGACGATTCTTTTAGCCTTGTTATTTCTCGTTTTTGCTGTTCCCAATCAAATGCTAAACGTTGAGAAAGTAATGTATTATCTGCAATTTCTTGCACTTTTTTATCTGCGATTTTTAATAACTCTCTTTGAGCTAAGGCTTCTTGCTGATAATTACTTTTTTGCACTGCTAATTCACGCTTAAATTCTAAAAAACGAGTTAAAGAGTCAACTGACCATACTTGAGAACTATTTTGTTCAAAATCTAAATAAAGAAGTTCTGCTTCATCTAGGCGGCCCTTTTTAATTAACCACTCAGCTGTTGTTATTGATTGAATAAATTTAATCCACTCACTATTTAGCGTTAAATCCCTAGCTTGATTTAAGTATTGTTTAGCCTCTTGCAGCTCATTTAATTGAATATTTATTTGTGCGATTTTAAAGAGTAGGTAAGCACTCCCTTCATCGTCTTCATACTTAGTAACGGCTGGGAGTATACTGTTGTACAGCATTACCGCTTTTTGGTAATTACCTTGAGCTTCATAAGCCTGGGCTAGGATATCTGTGGCTATGTACCACTCTTGCTCATTGTAATTTGTCAGCTCATTAATCGCTCTTTGTAATTGTTCTTCAGCCAGCAAAAAATTGTGAAGATCGGCATGAATAAGCCCTATCTCTTTAAGTATGAGCGCTTTGTCGTAAGAAAAGCCGCCTTGTTCAAAGGAATTATAAGCTTGCTGAAATGCTAAAAAAGCTTGCTGATACGAGCCTTGCGAACGAAAAATCCTTCCTAAAATTAAGTTAGCTGTCGCATGTTGGTAATAAAGTTCTGGATTTTTAGAGGTGTCACTAATAACATTTTTGGTCATTGAAGTGGCCGCACTTACTTTTCCTTGTTGGTATAAATTAAATGCCTGGCATGTTTGTAAATCGAGTTTTAATTTAGGGGAGTCAGCTTTTTTGATTGCTTGATTAGCATCTGACAGTAAATCATTTAATGCTATATGATTCTTGTCATTTTGGGGGTCATAAAACCAACACTTTACAGTTTTAACTCGAGCAGTATCGAGCACAGAAGGATAAGGTAGGTTGCGCTCTAACTTATCCATAAGCCCACGACTTTGATTACTCGTTAAATGACCACTTAGTATTTTTTCAACATCTTCTTTTACTGCGTTAGCCAAAGTGCCGAAACAAAGTAGACAGCAAAAAACACCAAAAAATAACTTAAACATTTAGCTTTATAATTCCTTTACCGCACTTAAAACACAATTGAAGGACACTGCAATTAGCTGACGACAATCTTTAATAACCATCGTTAATTATGGTAACAGTATTTGCTTTAATACTTACATTAATACTTACATTAATACTTACATTAATACTTACATTAATACTTGCATTAAAGTTTACTGTTATAAGTTTTGCAGCTGCTCTATCAACCATTTATGAATTGGACTGTTATTAGTACGAGGATGCCATGCGGCTATTACTTTAAATGCAGGAGGCAGAGCTTCTATTTTTAGCTGTTTAACTTTGCTGTTTGGTAATAATCTTGATGGGTAAAACGCTAGCATATCAGTAGTATGTAAAATATCGGGCACCGCTGAAAAACTCGGTACCGACATTACAATATTACGTTTTAGCCCTTGGCTTTCAAACCACTGATCGTGCGAACCACGCAAATTAGCGCGCGATGGCGACACCACTAGCTGTGAATGCTTTGCAAATTGCGCCAAACTCAAAGGCTCAGTGTAAGTAGTGTTACCTATACCGGTAATACACAAATGCTGTTCTTCAAACAAAGTGATATAAGAAAGGTTGTCGGGTATAAATTCTGGAAAGCTAATCAATAAATCAAGCTCGCCTGCCGTTATAAGTTGATTAACGTTGTCGGATGCAAAGTCGCGCACAATCAGCTTTAAACCTGGCGCTTCGCGGCGGGTAATATTAAATAATTGCGGCAATAAAGCCTGCGTGGCGTAGTCGGTTGCGCTTATGGTAAACACACCTTTATAAGTTTGCGGACTAAACAGCTCGGGCTCTAGTAACGATTCTAATTGCTTTAAAATATGATTAACAGGCGCCTTGAGTCCTTGCGCTTTAGGAGTAGCAACCATGTTATTACCTTGGCGAATAAACAAGCGATCGTCAAATAAGTCTCGTAGTTTTCGTAGTTGCTCACTAATAGCTTGTTGCGTTAACCCCATTTTTTTGGCTACTTGCGAAAGATTTTGCAGTTCTAATAAGCTACTGAGTACTCTTAACTGTTTTATATCGAGCCGACTAATACCATTCATAATTGTATGCTGCACAAAAAAGTGTTGTTTCAAATTGTATCCTTAAATCTCTATGCTGCCAATGTTGCTTAACCACTATTTAAGCCTTTGTTTGCTTTATAAGAGAATTTAAAATGAAATCAGAATTAGTTAATACCGCCCCTTTATTCTCACCAATTGAGCTTGGCCCTTTTACACTTAAAAACCGTATTGTGATGCCACCTCTTACTCGCTCTCGCAGCACTCAGCCTGGCAATATTCCTAATGAATTAATGGCTGAGTATTATGCGCAGCGGGCATCGGCTGGTTTTATGGTTACCGAAGGCACACAAATAGAACCTCGTGGACAAGGTTATGCTTGGACCCCAGGTATTCACTCGCAAGCACAAATTGAAGGCTGGAAAAAAGTAACACATGCAGTACATGCTAAAGGCGGTGTTATTTTTGCTCAGCTTTGGCATGTAGGGCGCGTATCGCACACCACGCTACAACCAAATTCAGGTAAACCGGTTGGCCCTTCAGATATTATTGCTGACAACGTAAAAGTATTTATTGAAACCGCACCTGGTGAAGGCGCATTGGCTGACCCAAGTGAGCCTCGTGCACTAACAACAACTGAAGTTGGCGAACTGGTAAACATGTATGCGCAAGCTGCACGTAATGCTCTAGAAGCAGGCTTTGATGGCGTAGAGCTTCATTGTGCTAACGGGTATTTAGTTAATCAGTTTATTTCTGAACATACTAATAACCGTGACGATCAATACGGTGGAACGCTTAGTAATCGCCTGCGCTTTTTAAAAGAGATAGTTGAAGCGGTAAGTGACGTTGTAGGCTCTGATCGTTTAGGTGTTCGCTTTGCTCCTTTATTTGAAAGCACAGATGAAACACGAGTGTATCTAGGACTTGTTGAATCAAACCCTCATCATACTTATGTACAAGCCGTTAAAGTGCTTGAGCAAGCAGGTATTGCTTACTTATCAATAGCGGAAGCTGATTGGGAAAATGCTCCTGATTTACCACAAGAATTTTATAAAGCAGTACGAGCTGAATTTTCAGGTCGCATTATTTATGCTGGTAAATACACAGTAGAAAAAGCGGTACGTATTTTAGGTGAAGGTTACGGTGACTTATTTGCATTTGGTCGCCCATTTATAGCTAACCCTGATTTACCAGAGCGTATAGCGAATAATTGGACGTTTAACGAGGCCGATGCAGCCACTATGTATGGCGGTACTGAAGTAGGTTATAGCGATTATCCTTTTTATCAAAAGTAGCCAACCTAAACTCTAAACGATATATGGGATAAGGATTGGTATTGGTATAGAACCGATACGGTTTTATACCAGGTAGCTTAATTAAGCTACCTGTTTTGAGGTAAGAAAACGGTGTTGATAACACAGCTAAAACTTTGTTATTAGTTGTTCTCGACAATTGCTCTTTCATTTCTCTACCTTCTACATTTATGCAGCCATATATCAGTCATTTTTTAATAGAGTTAGCGTTAGATTGAATCTCTCAAATTGATTAAGTATTACTGCGGATTGGTATTAGCGTCAAGAATAGTAAAGATAAGTAAAAGGGTGTAAAGCCTCCCTACAGTTGCCCTGCATGCAGTTGGCATTCAGTTTCAAACGTCAATACTAGCCATGTTAACCACAAACGAGGCAATATTATGAAACTTACATTTATACTACCTGCACTATTAGTTATGGGCACTTTATCTAGTTCTGCATTTGCAGCACCACATGATAGATATGCAAAGCAAGAATATAAAAAGGTTCAGCTAAAACGAGAACTGAAAAAAATTAACCAGACTAAGGTAATCAAGTATGTTCCAGTTAAAGTTGTTAAAAGAAACGTTAATAACACAGCATTTGTTAAAGTTAATACCATAACGTATCACCCTAGCCTTAAATTTATTAAAAGATAAATGCGCACTTTAAAATATAAAGTCATGTTTGCGGCAATAAACAACGCGCCGCAAACTTAGCTTTTTACACCATTTAAACTCTATTATTGGTATTTTCCCATCTAAAAATGCACGGAAATAACGTTTTCTAAGCACAACAAAAAAGTCCAAATATATAATTTAATAGCAGTATTATTAAAATATCTCTCGTAATAACCCCCCTTAAAAAGAACAGAATTACCCTTAAAAATCGTCAAAAACTAGATATTATGTCAAGAACCGTCAGTAAAATGTAAAAAGCTGTAAGCATAGCTCCGTTTGCTGTTGTATGTCAGTTAACATTCAGTTTGAACCGCTAGTATTGAACCCAGTTATGTAAAAACATAAACGAGGCAATACTATGAAACTTACTTTTTTACTACCTGCACTGCTCGCCATTGGCGCAGTATCAGGCTCTGCGCTTGGAGCACAAAACGAGCGAGAGAATGATAAAAGCTTTAAACGTGACCACGACAAACGTGTTGAATATAAACGCGATGAACGCCGCCATGAAAAAAAGCAGCGTATTGAGCATAAAAAAGAAAAACGAGAAGACCGTAAGCAAGAAAAACGTAAACTTGCTAAGTACAAGCAGGAAAAGCGTGAACAATACCGCTACAACCAGCGCAAATATAACTACTTAACAAACCATCATAATTCAGTCGCTTACAGACAAAATCGATTTATAAACCATTTACCACGCAATAGCGCATCGATTAGATTTAATGGTATTTCGTTTACGTTTAACGACGGCCTTTACTACCGTAAAGCTAAAAGAGGCTACCATGTAGTTACGCCACCTAGAGGCCTGCGTATAAATACGCTACCAAGAAATTACAGGCATTTTAAGCATCACAATACCACCTACTACACATATCAAAACGTGTATTACGTCGCAAATAATGACGGTTATACAGTGGTTGATGAGCCACCAACCCGTCTTAATCAGGCAATAAAAGTGGGGAATGTGAATGATTATAGCTTGGGCCAAACTTACGATTCATTGCCTCAGGCAGCACAGGCCGTAATAATTAACTCGCAGCAGTATTTTAAATACGGCGATATTTATTTTTTACCGCAAATAAGTGGTGACGACATAAAATACCTTGCTATCAAGCTAGGTTAAATCCGCTATAAATTAAAAGGCCTTGCTACCAATAGCAGGGTCTTTTTCATTTCCCCTGTAGGTAATAACTTAAAGCAATAAAATCAATTCCCTCTCTAAACATTAACATGTCTTAGTATTTGTAAGCTTTTTTGCTAAACTAGCTCGCATATTAATAGTGAGAGTGTATTTATGTCGGGTGAGTTTCCACGTGCTGGTTTTTGGCGCCGTTTTGCGTCGTTAGTTTACGATACGTTAGCCATTATTGCGTTTGCGATGTTAACTGTAGTGCTGTATTTATTTGCAGTACAAGGGCTTATTTCTCTCGATGTAATTAGTTTAAATGGCGCAGAGGATGTATCTGCCTTTATTCAAAATTCAAATCTTCTTTCGGGTATTCGTACCGCTCTTTTAATTATTGTTACCTTAGTATTTTTTGGCTACTTTTGGACTAAAAGCGGGCAAACCATTGGCATGCGTGCATGGCGTTTAAAAGTACAAACTATTGAGGGTAATTTAATTAGCTGGCCACAATCAATTATCCGCAGCGTTAGCGCTTTACTCGGTTTAGGTAATTTGGTGGTGTTAGTAGATTTTAAAAACAAAAAAGCACTGCAAGATTACATCTCTAAAACAGAAGTTATTGCACTTACTAAAGAAGAAAACAGACGTATTTATAGTGAGCTTGATTAATACCAACTTTTCGAATCGTGAGTTAAGCGGTAATTAAGCAGTAATTAAAAAGCAAAAAGGGTGACCAGTGGTCACCCTTTTTAATGCTTTGAATTGGTACTCTATACCCGTTTATTCATCAAATATGTCGCAAAGCCTATAAATATAATACTGGGTAATACCGCCCCTATAATGGCAGGTATTTGGTAAACCATAACTACAGGGCCAAATATTTCATTAGTTAAGTGAAACACAATCCCCGTTACAACTCCCATAATAATACGTGCGCCCATAGTAACGGTACGCAGCGGGCCAAATATAAACGAGAGCGCCACCAGCAGCATTACCGCAACAGATACTGGCTGCATCAACTTACGCCATAGAGCAAGCTCGTAGGTACTTGTGTCTTGTTCGTTTTGCTCTAAGTAACTTAAATACGACCAAAGCCCAGTAAATGAAAGTGACTCCGGTTTTACCGAAACAACCCCTAACTTTTCAGCTGTGAGTTGCGAAGGGTAAAACTCTTCTGGTAATTGCTCTGTTGTGGTTTTTTCGCTAGTAATAATAACCTTATTTACGTCACGAAGTAGCCAGCCTTCTTTTCGGCTTAGTGCATCTCTTGCTTTAGTAATTTGGGTAAGCTCTAACGATTTATCAAAGTGGTACATGTGTACCCCGTTGAGCCTGCCGTTTTCATCAACATCTTCAATATTAATAAAATTATTGCCGTCTTTAGCCCATACACCTTTTTGTGTATTAAACACATCGCCGCCATGTATTGCTTGGTTTCGCATTTCTTTAGCGTGTAATTGCGCTTCAGGTGCACCCCATTCGCCAAGTGCCATCATGCATACAGCCATAAATATGGCCGTTTTCATCACTGAACCAATTATTTGTAAGCGCGACATACCAGCGGCTTGCATCACTACCAGCTCACTGTTTGAGGCAAGTGCCCCCAAACCCGTTAAGCCACCAATTAGCGCAGCCATCGGAAAAAACACCACTAAATCGCCAGGTATTGTGTAAAGCGTGTAAAGCATTGCGGTCATTAAGTCGTAACTGCCGCGCCCTACCGACTTTAACTGGTCGATAAATTTAATTAAGGTGCTAATACCAACAAGTACCAACAATGCAAAGCCGGTAGTTTGTAAAATACTGCGGCCTAAATACCAATCAAGCGTTTTCATCATGAGCCTAACTCCCGCTTAGTTACTACGGCTTTAAGCCAAGCGCCCAGTGGTCGCCCTTTTATAATTAATAACCCACCTATAAACAAGGCACTTAGATGAATCCACCACAAGCCGATTGAAGGCGGGATTTTGCCATCTTCAACTGCAAATTTAGCGGCATTTAGTAAAATAAAGTAGCCTAAGTACAAGCTAATAGCAGGCACTAGTTTTGCAAATTTACCTTGGCGAGGATTAACCACACTTAGCGGTACTGCCAGTAAGGTAAGTAGCGGGATTGATAACGGAATAGCGAGTCGCCATTGCCATTGAGCAATAGATTCAGGAGTGTTTATAGCCAATAATTGGTTAGTTGGCACAGCCTCTAATTTACGGCGTTGATGCTCTATTTCTTGCTCTCGTATTTGTACGCTGTAACCATCAAATTCTGTTAAATTAAGTGCAGGCGTTGTGCCGTCTGTTTCGTAACGTTTACCGTCTGTTAGTACTAGCTGTTGCTCACCATTTACGGCTTCAACCACAACACCTTGCTCTGCATATACTAAGCGCGCTAGATTGCCTTTTTCGCTATCAGGTAACTGTGCAACAAATACCTTATTGAGCTCTTTGCCGCCTTTTTCAATATTATGAATAAACACCACGGCTTTTTCGTTACCGGTTTCTTGGAACCGCCCAGCTCTGAGCGCAGATAACCCCGCATCGGCTTTGGCTTGTTCTTTCAATTGATACTCTTGCTCGCTTGCCCACGGCGCTATATACATAGTCAATGCAGCGGCTAATATGGCAAGCCCAACGCTTGATATAAGCGTTACGCGCACAACATACCATTCACTTACGCCACAGGCTTTAAGGACGGTCATTTCGCTATCGGCGTAAATACGGCTGTAAGCCAAAATAATGCCTAAAAATATACTCAGCGGAAGTATTAGCGAGGCCAGTTGTGGAAGCTTTAGTGCAATCATCGATAGCACTAATTTAGCAGGAATGCTGCCCTCAGAGGCATCACCTAAAATACCAACTAACTTTTGTGACAAAAAGATTGTCATTAAAGTTAAAAATACGGCGACCTGCGATTTTAAAACCTCAGCGGTCAAATAACGGAAAATTAGCAATGCTCGCCCCTGTTAAACATGGAATTTCACTACGATAGTGAGAATTGAATAGTTAAATAGCTATTTTACCCAATTAATACCGGCAAATAGGCTATTATTATAAGCCATCAAATTTAATTATCCTACCTAAGTGCACGATATAATGTTGCATTAGTAGCCCTTAAGCATATAAAGTTCAATTACACAGTAAGAGTCTAGCAAAATCAGCTAAAATTAAAATTATCCGCACATAAGTTACGTAGATAAGACTAGAAAATACTTTTTTAGCCCCAACTTACTAACTTAAATGACTCAAAATCAGGAGTGACAATGGAATTTAACGTAAAAAGTGGTAGCCCAGAAAAACAGCGCAGCGCATGTATTGTGGTTGGCGTTTACGAGCCACGTAGGTTATCCCCCATTGGTGAACAACTCGATAAAATTAGTGATGGCTATATCTCTAATTTACTTCGCCGTGGCGACTTAGAAGGTAAGCCAGGCCAAGTTTTATTATTGCATCATGTACCCAATGTATTAAGCGAGCGCATATTGCTTGTTGGTTGTGGTAAAGAGCGCGAGCTTGATGATAAGCAATATAAACAAATTATTTCTAAAACTATTAATACCTTAAACGAAACAGGCTCTATGGAAGCAGTCTGCTTTTTAACAGAGCAACACGTTAAAGGTCGCGACACTTACTGGAAAGTTCGTCAAGCAGTAGAAACAACGCAAGATTGCTTATATACGTTTAACCAATTAAAAAGTAAAAAAGTAGACCCTCGTCGTCCACTTCGTAAAATGGTGTTTAACGTACCAACACGACGCGAACTAACGATTGGCGAAAGTGCCATTGAGCATGGTTTAGCCATTGCTGCAGGTAGTAAGCTGTGTAAAGACGTGGCTAATATGCCACCAAATATTTGTAACCCAGTGTACTTAGGCGAGCAAGCACAAGAGTTGGCAACTAATTTTGACAACATCACTGTTGATATTATTGGCGAAAAGCAAATGGCAGAACTAGGCATGAATTCTTACCTAGCTGTTGGCCGAGGTAGTGATAACGAATCAATTATGTCGATTATTAACTACAAAGGCGCCGCTGACGACCAAGCCCCTATTGTACTTGTTGGTAAAGGCTTAACGTTTGACTCAGGCGGTATTTCATTAAAACCAGGCGAAGGCATGGACGAAATGAAATACGACATGGGCGGCGCTGCAGGTGTTATTGGCGCAATGCGTGCACTTGCACAAATGCAATTGCCAATTAACGTTATTGGTGTTTTAGCTGGCTGTGAAAACATGCCTGGCTCAAACGCGTATCGCCCAGGTGATATTTTAACAACAATGTCGGGGCAAACAGTTGAAGTGTTAAACACCGACGCTGAAGGTCGTTTAGTATTGTGCGACGCACTAACGTACGTTGAACGTTTTAATCCAGATACGGTTATTGACGTAGCAACACTTACTGGCGCTTGTATTGTAGCCCTTGGCGCGCATGCGACTGGTTTACTATCAAACCATAACCCACTTGCACACGATTTATTAAAAGCGTCTGAGCAAAGTGGTGACCGTGCGTGGCAGTTACCGTTATGGGATGACTATCAAGACCAACTAGAAAGCCCATTTGCTGACTTTACAAACTTAGGTGGACGCTCTGCGGGTACTATTACTGCGGCATGTTTCTTGTCTAAATTTACTAAAAAGTATCATTGGGCCCATTTAGATGTTGCCGGTACAGCGTGGCGCAGTGGCGCTAAAAAAGGCGCAACGGGTCGTCCTGTACCAATGCTTACTCAGTATTTATTAAATAGAGCTGGCGTAAGTGAAGCTGCTCAAGATTAAACACACTGTTTAGCTACTTATAAGGCGCCGTTTGGCGCCTTATTTATTTGTGTATTAATTGAAGCAAACCCCGTTATATGGCAAAATCTGCCTCTTAATTTATGTATATCAATTTGGTATGCATTCAATGTCATGGGAAACCCCGATACAATGAACATGAACGCTAAATTTTTCGTTCTAAAGCAACAAGATGAGTCTAAAGCGAAGGCTGACGATCATTTTGCTTTGGCTGCTCAAATTGCGGCCGATCAGTATCGAAATGGGCAGCGTGTGTTTATTTGTGTTAACGATAACGAAGCAGCCTGTGCCATTGATGAAATAATTTGGGCATTCGATCCAGATAGTTTTGTGCCACATAATTTACAAGGTGAAGGCCCTAAAGGCGGCGCACCTGTAGAAATTGGTATTACGCCACCTGTTGGCAATCGTAAAGTTTTAATTAACTTGGCTACTCAGTTACCGGATTACATTCGTCGGTTTAACCAAGTTTTTGATTTTGTACCCGTAGAAGCAGCGGCTAAACAAGCAGCCCGCGAGCGTTTTAAAAAGCTACGCCAACTCGGTGCCAATCTCACCACGCAAGATATTAATAGCTAGCCAATCAGGCAAACTAACCAACTAATTTAAGTACTTATTTAAGGTTCTGTGTAATGGATAAAACCTACAATCCGCAAGATATTGAACAGTCTCTATATCAAGACTGGGAACAAAAAGGCTACTTTAAGCCATCTGGCAAAGGCGTACCATATTCAATTATGATCCCGCCGCCAAATGTCACTGGTAGCTTACACATGGGCCACGCCTTCCAAGATACAATAATGGATACCCTAACGCGTTTTAAACGTATGCAAGGTAACAACACATTATGGCAAGTAGGTACTGACCACGCAGGTATTGCAACGCAAATGTTAGTTGAGCGTAAACTGCATGCCGAAGAAGGCAAAACACGCCACGATTTAGGCCGCGAAGATTTTATTAATAAAATCTGGGAATGGAAAAAAGAATCGGGCGGCACTATTACCAAGCAACTTCGTCGCCTTGGCGCATCGGTTGATTGGGATCGTGAACGCTTTACCATGGACGATGGCCTATCTGAAGCCGTTAAAGAAGTGTTTGTACGCCTTCACAAAGAAAACCTAATTTACCGAGGCAAACGCCTAGTAAACTGGGATCCAAAATTACACACGGCTATTTCTGATCTTGAAGTTGAAAATAAAGACAAGCAAGGCCACATGTGGAACTTACGTTACCCACTAGCTGATGGCGTTACAACACAAGACGGAAAAGACTACATTGTAGTAGCTACAACCCGTCCAGAAACCATGCTTGGCGACTCGGGTGTTGCAGTAAACCCAGATGACGAACGCTACATAGATTTAATCGGTAAAGAGATTTTATTACCAATCGTTAATCGTCGTATTAAAATTGTTGCTGATGAACATGCCGATAAAGATAAAGGTACGGGTTGTGTAAAAATAACCCCAGCGCACGACTTTAACGATAACGAAGTGGGCAAGCGTCATCAAATGCCGATGATCAACATTTTCGATAAAGACGCCGCTATTCTTACCCAAGGTGAAACATACACCTTTGACGGTAAAGAGCTTGAGTTTGATGCGCCAATTCCTGAGCGCTTGCGCGGCCTTGATCGTTTTGCAGCGCGTAAAGCAATTGTGGCAGAATTTGAAGAACTTGGCTTACTTGAAAAAATTGAAGACCATGGTTTAACGGTTCCTTACGGCGATCGCTCTGGTGTTGTAATTGAGCCACTACTTACCGATCAATGGTATGTACGTGTTGCACCACTTGCTGAACCGGCAAAAGACGCTGTTAAAAACGGCGATATTCAATTTGTACCTAAGCAATACGAAAACATGTACTTCTCGTGGATGAACGACGTACAAGATTGGTGTATTTCACGCCAGCTTTGGTGGGGTCATCGTATCCCAGCTTGGTACGACAATGAAGGTAACGTATTTGTTGGTCGCGACGAAGCTGAAGTACGCCGTGAAAACAACATTACAGATAACGTAACGCTAAGCCAAGACGAAGACGTACTTGATACGTGGTTCTCATCAGCGCTTTGGACTTTCTCTACACAAGGTTGGCCAGAAAATACCGATGATTTAAAAACCTTCCACCCGTCTGACGTGTTGGTAACTGGTTTTGATATTATTTTCTTCTGGGTTGCACGCATGATTATGATGACGCTGCACTTTGTAAAAGACGAAAATGGCAAACCACAAGTTCCGTTTAAAACCGTATATGTAACTGGCTTAATACGTGACGACAATGGCGATAAAATGTCTAAGTCAAAAGGTAACGTACTTGACCCACTAGACATGATTGACGGCATTGAACTTGAAGACCTAGTACAAAAACGTACTGGTAACATGATGCAGCCAAAACTTGCCGCTAAAATCGAAAAAGATACGCGTAAAGTATTTGCAGGCGGTATTGAAGCACACGGCACCGACGCCCTTCGCTTTACCCTTGCTGCAATGGCATCTACCGGTCGTGATATTAACTGGGATATGAACCGCCTTGAAGGTTACCGTAACTTCTGTAACAAATTATGGAACGCGAGCCGTTACGTATTAATGAATACAGAAGAGCAAGACTGTGGTTTTGCAAACGGTGCTCAAACGGAGCTTTCATTAGCTGACCGCTGGATTTTAGGTCAATATGAAGCAACCGTTAAAACCTATACAGAGCATTTAGATAACTACCGTTTTGACTTAGCTGCTAACACGCTTTACGAATTCACTTGGAACCAGTTTTGTGATTGGTACTTAGAGCTAACTAAGCCGGTATTATTTAAAGGCAATGAAGCGCAGCAACGTGGTACACGTAATACACTTATTACCGTACTTGAAAGCTTACTGCGTTTAATGCACCCAATGATGCCATACATCACTGAAACTATTTGGCAGCGTGTTGCACCACTTGCAGGCCTTGAAACAGCAAACACCAGCATTATGGTTCAGCCGTTCCCTGTATATAATGAAGCAAGCGTTGATGCTAAAGCGATGGATGACTTGGAGTGGGTTAAACAATTCATTTTAGCTATTCGTAATATTCGTGGTGAAATGGATATTAGTCCAAGTAAACCACTTAGCGTATTACTTGCTAATGCATCGAGCGACGACGTGCGACGCATTGAAGAAAACAAATCATTTTTAGCATCACTTGCAAAAATTGAAGAGTTTACAATGCTTGAAAACAAAGACGGGGCACCTGCGTGTGCAACGTCTTATGTTGGCAACCTTGAGATAATGATCCCAATGGCGGGCTTAATTGATGTGGAAGCCGAGCTTTCGCGTATTAATAAGCAACTCGAAAAAGCAGAAAAAGGCCTAGCACAAGTGCAAAACAAACTTGCTAACGAAAAGTTTGTAAACAACGCACCTGAAGCGGTACTTGCTAAAGAAAATGCAAAACTGGCTGAATTTAGCGATGCTAAAACTAAGCTACTTGAGCAAAAAACTAAAATAGAAAGCTTATAATTTTAGTTATTATGCCTATTAACACTATTTAATAGGCATTAAAAAAGCCGCTCACTTTAATTAAAGTGAGCGGCTTTTTTGTGCCCTGTGATTAACCACAAGACACTTCTACATTAAAACTTGTAGTTGTACTGAGCGCCAAGTAATACCGCGTGGCCTTTAGATTCGAAGCCCCACTGGCTGCCCGAGTCATCAGCTTCTGTGAACGTTTGTGTTTTACCACGGATGATACTTACACCAAGGTCAACGTTAGAGTTTTGATCAATTGTGTAGTTACCGCCAAACGAGAACCAAAAGCGATCTGTATCTGGAATAGAGATAGAAAGGTGTGTTTGCGATACTGGAGACTCATCAAATGCAACACCGGCACGAAGTAGTAAATCTTCGTTGTATTGGTAATCAGCACCTACAGAGTATCTGAAAGAGTCATCAAACTGCTCTTGCTTTTCAAACGCAACAAACTTATCACCTGTTGGTAACGTTACTTGTGCTTCTAGTGATTCAAAGCTGCTCCAACCTGTCCATAATACACTGTAATGTAAGCCTAACTTGTCATCTAGCTGATGTGAGCCAGAAAACTCAGCAATAGCTGGTAGTGTTAGATCAACTGCACCTGGAAGCTTAGCACCACCAGTACCGCCTACTGGTAACTCGTTTGAGAAGTCACCATCAAATGTGATGTCTGTTTCGCTGCGATAGTTAAAACCAAAACGGCTGTTATCATCTAGCTGGTACATTAAACCAACGTTTAAACCAAAACCAGTATCATCACCTTGAAGGTTTACAGCATCAGCACCAAAATCAATACCGCTTGCATTAGCACCCACTTTACGAATAACAGTTGCATCAGCATAAATAGCGTTTAAACCAATACCAAAGCTGAATTGCTCAGTTACTTTATAAGCAACGCTTGCATTAAGGTTAACAGTAAAGATTTCTGTTTCGCCAGCAATTTGGCCAGCAACGTATTCGTCGTTAAACTCTGTAGATAAACCAAAGTTAGAAAATGCACCAAAACCAATCGATACTTTATCGTTGTAAGGCATAGTAAAGTAAATAGCAGGTACTACAGCACTTGGTGCAATGCTGTCGTCATCTAATGCACTTGGGTCAATACCGTTATTAGTACTTTCGCCTTCAATACTTACATCTGGAATTACACCAATAGCAGCAACACTTAGTTGCTTTTCTTTAAATAAAGTCATTAGTGCAGGGTTACGTGCAACTACAGACGCGTCGTCTGCGATAGAAGCTTCACCAGCGTATGCACGGCCTAAACCCGATGCATTTTGCTCTGATAATTGAAACGCAGCTGCAAAGCTATCAGCTGAAACAAATGCAAGCGAAGCTGCAATAAGAGTTTTAGAAAATTTCATTGTTGAGTCCTTAACCAAACTGACTGTCTGGGTACTATGTGTGTTGTTATTAGGATTTAAAACGTGATTACACTACCTTAATTTTTTGTAAAAAACTCTATGAATACGTCAAAAGACAGTAAAAAACATGTTTTTTAACGACATTTTAACAACTATTTAAAACTCATCGGATGAGAAGTGTGGTATTAGAGTAAACACTCTAAATGTAATTAATTATCATTTAGATTGACTTGAAATTAGTAGCAACTTACACTCATTATAAAATCGCAATGGAAGTAAAACTGTGATCATTTTATTTATTATTACAGGGCTAATATTTTGTGGGGCGAGTGTGTTTTGCTTTTACAAAGCAAACTACTGCGCATGTACTCAAGCAGGACAATGCGATAACCCCGTAAACCATTATTGGTTAGGGGCAATGTTAAATGCGTTGATCTCTTTAGCGCTGTGTTGTTTTGCATTGCACGTAGAGCTAGGCACTTTGTTATGGTTAACACTGATGGGAAATTGCTTTTTGGGTGCGTTTATTTCTGCAAAACAAACTAAAAAAAGGCAATGCAGTAAAACTAGTTCAACAAATGCTCTTTTAGCAGGCGAGACAAATTAATCTGATAATCTAAGGGCTTAACACTTGATAGTATTTTAAGCTCTTGGGTGTGCTCACTTAAATCGATGTCTTTCGGTGTAACATGATGATTGTGCTTAGCATTATAAAATAGCTTAATTTTAGGTTTAATAGGATTTAATACGTTCCCTTCAAGCACTAAGGCTAAACGTTCATTCGTTAATTTTACAATAGTTCCTACCGGATGAACCCCTAAACACTTTATAAAACGCTGTACTAACTCACCATCAAACAATTGCTTATTGGCTAATAAGTACCGCAATGCGTTGATTGGTTCATCACCATCTTGATGCATTCTATCGGCAGTCATTGCATCGTACACATCTACAATTGCCATTATACGCGCTGGACGACTTAACTTCTCTGCCTGTAGGCCTCGCGGATAACCAGAGCCATCTAAGCGCTCATGATGATTCACTATCATATCAAGCATAAGGGGTGTTATACCCTTCTCGCCTTTAACTAAACCCAAACCTTGCGCTACATGCTTTTTAATCGCTAAGAGCTCATTATTAGTAACCTTAGTTGGCTTTGAAAATATACCCTGCGGTAATTTAGCTTGGCCTAAATCATGAAGTAACGCGCCCATAGCAAGCTCTTGCACAACAGCCATTTTGTACCCTAAGTATTTAGCAAATACAGCGGTAAAAATGGCGCAGTTGATCATATGCCGCCAGTTATAGCTGTGTTTATCTTTTATACGAGTAAGAATAGTCATGGCGTTGGCGTTACGAAAAACTGAGCTGACTATTTCGCTGGCTATTTCATCAAGCACTTTTATATTAACACTCAGGCCAGATGTTAAGTCACCGTATAACGACTGTAGCTTTCGGCCATGCTGATCGTAATTGACACTCGCTTTAGCAAATTCTTGTTCAATTGAGATTGCTATAGGTGTTTTTTCGGCTTTTTGCTGGCTATTAGATGTTTTAGGTTTGCTTTGAGGCTTATATTTGGCAGGAACTGGGGCATCACCTTTAGCAAAATCTATAAGCAGCTCAAGCACCCCTTCAGAGACTAAACGCTTAATAATAGATCTATCGCGCACTAAGCCACTGGTCTTAATTTTTATGCTATTGATCCCTTCATGTTGCTTAGTAACGCTATCAACATACATACCAGGAGTAAGCTCAGATACGGGCAAAGTAATTAGCATAAAGGCGGGATTTTTCTATTAAGGAATATGTACCTTAAATATCATTAATTAAGCCTAAAAGTCTAGTTTTTGAGTTGTAAGTAGTTATATATAACTAAAAGCATTATTTACAGCCCTATTTGAGCTGCATTGTAATTCTGATTATTTTACTTTTTAATAATTAAACACTTTCATCTCAACTACACTAAATTGCTTATCACTAAAAAGCAGGTGATTTAACTATAAAATTTATCTAATCATTATAAAAAAGCGAACTTTATTAACCTTTCTTGAACATAATATTGTTTTGCCTCGGTCTCAATATACACAGCACTTAATAACAACTGCTTTAAATTCTTAAGAGTACTAATATATGACAAAACTAAACCACCCCGTATCAAACCTAAGTGTGGCTGCAATAAACACAGCCTCGCCTTTGGGTCATATATTAAAAGTAGCCGCTCCACTACTCGATAGCTTATTAGGTATAAATAAACTGCGTGATATATACCTCTCTAATAATTTATCGGGTTTAGATAAGCAGGAGTTTAGTGAAAAGCTTTTAAATGTATTGGGTATTAATGTACTTGGCGCACAAGGTGTTATTAACAAAATACCTAAACAAGGCCCTTGCATAGTAGTATGTAACCACCCTTATGGCATGATTGAGGGCGTAATAATTGCCAAATTACTCACCCATTATCGTAGCGATACTAAAGTAATGGCTAACGTTGGTTTAAAAATATTTACAGAAATTAAAGATTATTTTATTTTTGCCAATCCGCTAAAACCAAAAGCAGCTATTAATACCAGTGCAATTAAACAGTGTTTTAAACATGTAAATAACGATGGTTTACTTGTGGTTTTTCCTGCTGGCAGGGTTTCGTTTTTTCAATCAAAAAAACAACGTGTAACCGACGGTCAATGGAATCGCTTAGCGGCTCAACTAGCCTTAAAAACACAAGCCCCTTTATTACCTGTGTTTATTAGTGGTCAAAATAGCCCTATGTTTTACAATTTGGGACGTATTTACTACCGATTTAGATTATTAATGCTAATACGTGAATTACTTAAAATTCAAAAAAGGTCCATTAATTTAGGTGCTGGTAATTTACTTACACCCAAGTTATTAAATAAGTTTGAGAAAACTGACGACATTAACGATATTGCGCGCCTGCTTTGCTATTTAAACGATGAACGCTTTGTAACACCTTGGCAAGACGATGCCCAATCAATGCAACTAAAAGCGATTATGCAGGATGTCGATAAAACAAACATGACGAGTGAACTTGCTAGCTTACCAAGCGAGCAGCACTTATTAGACTTTAAAAGTTACTCCGTTTATTACGGTTATCAAGATCAAATACCTAATTGTGTTGCTGAAATAACACGCCTTAGAGAAATAACCTTTCGTACATTAAACGAAGGAAGCGGCGAGCCATGTGATACCGATAAGTTTGACGCAACCTACATGCATTTATTTATTTTTGATCATAAAAATGAAGAGATCATTGGAGCTTATCGAATTGGACAAACTGATTTATTACAAAAAAATAGCGACGTGAGCGCCCTTTATTTATCGCAAATGTTTAATTTTGAACCCTCTTTTATTAATCAACAACAGCCGTGCTTGGA
This sequence comes from Pseudoalteromonas sp. NSLLW24, assembly GCF_015864725.1. Classification (NCBI taxonomy): domain Bacteria; kingdom Pseudomonadati; phylum Pseudomonadota; class Gammaproteobacteria; order Alteromonadales; family Pseudoalteromonadaceae; genus Pseudoalteromonas; species Pseudoalteromonas sp. NSLLW24. The sequence goes on from NZ_JADYWQ010000011.1 coordinate 114,716, forward strand.
AATGGGTCGCTCGTTTATAGTTCAAAAACATCAAGGCAGTTACCATGGCTTATTACTGCTATTTAAAGGGATCGGTGCGTTTATGGCGCAAAACCCACGTTATAGGACTTTATATGGCACGGTTTCATTAAGTAAGCTTTACGACCCTCGTTCTGTCGCAATTATTGACCATACAATGGTTAATAATAAACAAGGTGTTAGCGCCAATACGCCTTTTAATAATAAAATTCATCCAGAGTTTGAAGACTTCATTATTGATCACACGTTAAACATAGATCATGTATCAACATTGGTTATGGGAATAGAAGAAGATAAAAAAGACATACCGATTTTATTAAAGCAATATCATAAGCTAGGCGCTCAATTTCATTGTATGGGAATTGACAGTAACTTTAATCACACCCCAGGATTACTTTTAAGTGTGCACCTACCAAGTGCGCCTGAAAAGCTACTTAAACTCTACCTTGGTGATAAAAAAGATGATTATATAAATCACTCATAATTTTCATCTGCTGTATTAATACTGCAGATGAAAATAGAGCAACAAAAAAGTCGACGCAATTAATTGCGTCGACTTTTTTAGTTATGTAACAGCTATAAAAATATTTAGTTAAGCTGCAGCCACTTTTAAACAACTAATGCTGCTAATGAGCTGAGACTGCTTATCAAAATAATTAAAGCGTATAGTGTTACCAACTTTAATATGGCTAATACTGACTGTCATTGCATCTTCTCTTTGCATATTTACACCATATTGACCCTGCTCGGCTTTGCTGTAATGAAATGCTAAAAACTGCTCACTTGCAGGATATCTTAAGTCAATAAATTGCTTAAATTGTTGTTTACGCTTTTGTGTAACTGTTTCTAGCTCAACGCCAGATGACGTTGCAAGCGATTCAACTTGGCAATCGATTAATTGTTTTGAGTCCCATCGAACAAAAGCGATGTGACCATTATTTAGCGATAATTTATCCGGAAAAATACACAATTTAAAAGGCGCGTAACCCGATAAATCCATATTTTTTAATTGAGACAATGCAGGGGTATTATTGCTTAGTAAATGCGGGATTAAGAGGCCTCTGCTGTGCTTTACGGCAGTTATATCAAATGCACTTTGATAATCGTTTAATAAAGCTAATGTTTGCCCCCAATACGATACACCAAGCCAAGTACCACCCCCTTGCGGATCGATAGGGTAAATTGCGTTATCTGTGTGCTTACTTGGGGCGATTGCCATTTCTCGCGTTTTTTGTTCATCACGATTAAAAAACAACTCGTAGCCATCATCAGTTAGGAAGTAACTTAAAGTGCACATATTAACTTTGCAGTGATTTTAATTGGCTTTGTTGGCTTTTTTCTCTCAAAAAAGTGGCTGTACTTGGTGCTAACCCAAAGTTCTGGTCGAATGATGCTTTTTGTGCAAAGGTAATTTGTGAAATCATCGCATAGTGATGTACTGCATGGCTTCCTACAAATATAAGCTCTCGTGCTAATGAGGTTGTTACAGTTTGTACATTTTTACTTTTAATTGATACTTCGCTTGAAAGTAACAGCGGTTTATTAAAATCATCTGTACTTAGCTGTTCAATCCACGATGCTATCTCTGCAATTTTTTTTATAGCTTCACAGGGGTTACTTTCAATATTACTGCCGCGTAGGCGACTATCGTAATCAATATTATTTATACCAAAGCCCGTCATTAAAGATTGGTAATGATCGATAATGTGGCGCATATGTGACCCAGCTGAACTAATGAAATTAGGAGCAACGATTTGCGAATAATCCTCTTTAGTTACACTTTCAAGATAAGCATGTCCTTGAGCGAGTATTTCTAACTGACTATTTAACATTGAATCGGTTTTCCTCATTTATAATTTCGTCGTATATGCATACATAACGTTAGATAACATTTTGAATAATGCAATTTTGCATTGTATAAATAACTAGAAAGCTGTTCTTACAATAAAATTTCAAAATTTATGCAGTAATACATTTTTAAATATAAAAGTAATTAATGAGAAGCTAGATAATATAGAGGGGAATATTAGTAGATGTAAAAGCAAATGGCGCTCTCGGTAGGGATCGAACCTACAACTCAGCCTCCGGAGGGCCACGTGATATCCATTTCACCACGAGAGCACATTTGTTGCCGCCACACCAACTCGCGATATCAGTGCTTTAGCATCAGCAATGATAAAGAGATCTTTAAATAAATACCAGTAACATCAGCTTATATGCTTATTAATTAAACTCTTTTAAATAAAACACTTCACAATGGCTTAAAAACACGCTATTTATTCTTATTGAATAGGAAACAGTAACGGTTTAGTAACATTGAAACTATGATTGTCGCTGTGCGGATGGATTTAATACGAGGAAATAATGATGAGTTTAATGTCTACTGAGCAAGTTGCTGAGTTTTTAGGTGTAAAAGTAGAGCGTGTAAAACGTCTCTCTAGAGAAAGTTTATTAATTGCTAAATCAGAAGATGAAAATGGTGAACCACAATTTGATACAGCCGAAGTAACAAAATACAAAGAGCTCGCCGAGCGCTTTGGTGGTCTTTAACATCTATAAAAAAGTATTATTAACGAGTTTAGTTAGCTGCGCGCGTAACATTACAGATTTACTAGTTATGCTGCGCTCTTCATACCAGCCAATACATAACACTAAAAAAAACAGCTTATAGTAATTCAGCTTATCCATTGAAGGATTAAACGTTTTTGTTTTATCGATACTATTTTTATAGTTATTTAACAATGCACTTTCACTGCTCTCATTAAGATTAAAGCTCACTGCAAGGGCTGCCAAATCAAAATACACATCATTAGTTTGTGCATATTCAAAGTCAATTAAATACATGCATGAAGCATTTACAATAATGTTATCTTTTACTAAGTCGTTATGACAAAAGCCTGCATTAAATGACATAGCTGCAACGGCTTTGAGTGCCTTCTCTATTTGAGGTTTGTATTGCGTATATACATCGGTGCTTTGATAAAAATGAAGCTCTTTAGCTATATCCATTGGCGCGGTAGACACTTTGTAATTGTGCACTTGAGCAAGTTTATTAATAAAGCTAAGCGTTATATCCGATTGCGCGCTCTTGCCTTCAATATAATTAAATACCGCACGACCGTTTTCTTTATCAAGCCAAATAGGCGCAGGACATATATTAAAGTCACTTAAAAAGCGCTGCGCTTCAAGGCCGTCACTTGGCCAATGGCTTTTATAACACTTTAACAAATACCCTTGTTGCTCGGTACGTATTAAAAAATTATCGTTACTAAAGCCATTAAGTAATCGCTCGCTTGAAACAATGCTTGTAGGCTCTATAAACGCACTACACATTTTTACTAACTGAGTATGTGCAATCATTGATTAAAGCTGTGCTAGAGGCTTAGCTTGGCTTTGTTCGTACTCTTCGTACCAGGTTTTAAAGCCCCACGCTGCCATAATGGTATAAAATATAAAGAGTGCTAGCGTTGGGTAATAGCCTTTTTCGTAATATAAATACATAGAAGCGGCATCTATTACAATCCAGTACAGCCAGTTTTCGAGGACTTTTTTAGCCACTAAGTAAGTAGTTACTACGGCAAAACATGTTGTAAAACTATCAAGATAAGCAAAATCGGCATGAGTATAATTTTGCATAACGTAACCAATAACTATTGCAGCTACGGTTGTTAAACTAATTAAAACAGCATGACGGTTTATCGACCACGATGTAATATTTAAATTTGCAGCTTTGCCTTTACGCCATACAACCCAGCCAAATACAGCCATATACATATAATAAAAATTAAGTAACGACTCCATAAGTAATGCGCCATTCCAGTACATTATTGTATAAATGAGCGTGCTAAAAAATGCCGCTGGCCAACACCATAAGCTTTCTTTTATTGCTAATAATAAATAAGCCATCGACAACCCTACCGCAATATATTCCCAATGCGACATTGCTGTAAAACCACTTAAGGTTTGTGTTAAAAAGTCCATATTATGCAGTTACCGTTTAGTTGTGCCGATTGTTATACCAATCTGCTTATATACGGGGTCTATTTAACGTTAAGAAAATTACGCTAGAACTAGGCAAAAATTTTTGTATCTAGTTGTTCTAAATAAAAAATTTTTAACGACGTTATAGTGCAATTTAATTCGTTAAATTGATCAAAGATTTATGCAGGTTGGTATTATAGGTTATTCAGGCGATAAGTCGCCAGAGAGAAACTTACATACAAAAATAGCTTTACCAAATTCTTCATATGAACGTTTAATTTCGGTATTTAACACCTGCATTACTAAATCGTAATCACCAAAAATTTGCGTTGATAACGTGTTAGTAATCACTTTTAAATCATCGTATTCGTTTAATCTGTCAATAAAGCCCTGAATAAACGGGATATAATCTTGGTGAAGTGGGTATTTACTGATCTCTACTGATAATTTCATTTTTGACTCTTTATTTTAATTACCGATTACAACAAGTCATTCAATGCTAGAGCCGTTATTAAATACAGTGTAAAATCGCTGCAACACTCAATTGAAATGAGCTTAATATGGCACGTAGAATAACCTACAAATATAAAAACGAACCGCGCGAGATTAATTTCGCTAAAGATAAATACCACGACATGTATCAAGCAATTGCTGCCGCCGAAGGTATTGATCTGACTAATTACTTAAGCATGGTACAGCAAATAGAAATGACCTCAAAAGGGTCTGCTTCTGTTCGTAACTTTCGCGACCAAGAATTTGCCCGTATGGGCTTTAGCGACGTTTACTTTATAAAAGAGTAAATACCGCTTTATAGCTGTATTAACGCTGATACTCATAACTTACGCGCGGTGTAATATTACATAATAGCTCGTAAGGGATAGTATCAGCGCATAATGCTATTTCTTCAACTGGTAGCTCAGGGCCCCACATAGTGACTCTGTCGCCCACTTTAATATTGTGCTCATTAGCGCCTATATCTACGCTAATCATATCCATAGCAACACTGCCAACAATACCATAACGCTGCTTACCAATTATTACTGGTGTGCCCTCTTTAGCATGCCGAGGATAACCATCGCCATAACCCATAGCCACAACGGCTAATTTGGTTGGTTTATCGCTTTTCCAACGTCCGCCATACCCTACCGCCTCATTGGCTGGTACATTACGCACCGCAATTACGCGCGTAGTTAAGCGCATAACTGGTTTTAATTTATGTTGTTGCCCAATACTATTTGCCATTGGCGATACGCCATATAGCATAAGCCCAGGGCGCACCCAATCACCATGGCCGCTCGGCCACGCGATAATACCAGCAGAATTTGATAAACAATGTGCTTGGTCAATGCCATTCACTAAGTTATCAAATAACGTGATTTGTTGAACCGTTTTGGCATTATCAACATCATCAGCACACGAAAAATGGGTCATTAAATTAACGGTATTTTTGGCGTTAGGTGTTTTTTGTAAGCGGTTATAAAACTCTTCAAACTGCTCTGGCGCAATACCTAGTCGATGCATACCTGTATTTACTTTTAACCAGCATGTTATTGGCGCATCGAGCTTTGTTTTTTCAAGCGCGGCTAATTGGTATTCGTCATGAATAATAGTTTGAAAGTTATTAGCGAGTAAAATAGGTAAGTCGGCTTTGTTAAAAAAGCCTTCTAGTAAAACTATTGGCTTTGTTAAGCCCCCAGCTCGAAGGGCAAGCCCTTCATCTATTCGCGCCACAGCAAATGCGTCAGCATTATTTAAATGCTGCGCAATCGTTACTAAACCATGCCCGTAAGCATTTGCTTTTAGCACCGCCATTACTTTGCTGTTAGGTGCAAAGCACTTAACTTGCGCTAAATTATGCGCAAGTGCAGCTAAATTAATTTCAGCAGTGGCTAAGCGCATTAGTAATCGTCATCTACCGCTGGTCCCGCGTAATTATCAAAGCGAGAAAATTGACCTTGGAATGTTAAACGCACTTTACCAATTGGGCCGTTACGTTGTTTACCTATGATAATTTCGGCAATACCTTTGTCAGTACTGTCTTCGTTATAAACTTCATCACGGTAAATAAACATGATTAAATCGGCATCCTGCTCTATCGACCCTGACTCACGTAAATCTGAGTTAATAGGACGTTTATCGGCACGTTGCTCTAGCGTACGGTTAAGCTGCGAAAGCGCAACAACCGGACATTTTAGCTCTTTTGCTAGTGCTTTAAGTGAACGTGAAATTTCAGCAATTTCGAGCGTTCGGTTATCAGCAAGGCTTGGTACACGCATTAACTGCAAGTAATCGACCATGATCATACTAATGCCACCGTGGTCGCGGGCTATACGCCTTGCACGTGAACGCACATCGGTAGGTGTTAAGCCCGATGCATCATCAACGTACATTTTACCTTTTTCCATCAACAAGCCCATTGTTGATGAAAGTCGTGCCCAATCGTCATCATCTAATTGACCAGTGCGTACCTTAGTTTGGTTAATACGGCCAAGAGACGCTAACATCCTCATCATAATTTGTTCTGAAGGCATCTCTAGAGAGTAAATTAATACTGGTTTGTCTTGAGTCATTGCAGCATGTTCTGCAAGGTTCATCGCAAAAGTGGTTTTACCCATAGATGGACGCGCTGCAACAATAATTAAGTCAGAAGGCTGTAAGCCCGTCGTCATTTTATCAAGATCGGCATAACCTGTACTTACACCCGTAACACCATCTTGTGGTGATTGATAAAGCTCTTCTATTTTATCAACGGTTTTTTCAAGGATGCTATGAATGCTTTGCGGGCCTTCATTATTTTTTGTTCGTTGCTCAGCTATTTTAAACACTTTGCTTTCGGCAAAATCGAGTAAGTCGTGACTGGTACGTCCTTCGGTGTTAAAGCCGGCTTCTGCAATTTCGTTCGCTACGCCAATCATTTCACGTACAACAGCACGTTCACGTACAATACTTGCGTAAGCGTCAATGTTAGCAGCACTTGGCGTGTTTTTAGCTATTTCTGCTAAATAAGCAAAGCCACCAATTCCTGCCAGTTTATTATTTTTTTCTAAACTTTCAGAAATAGTGATTAAATCTATCGGATCGCCAATCTCAGCAAGTGCCGTCATCGCCTCAAAAATTAACTTGTGCGTGCGGGTATAAAAATCCTGTGATACAACAAGCTCCGCTACGCGGTCAAAAGCTTGGTTATCAAGCATTAAGCCACCTAAAACAGATTGTTCAGCTTCTATTGAATGGGGAGGAACTTTAAGTGTATCGACTTGCTTATCTGGTTTGGCCATAACTTCACAGTAGTAAAATTGAATGGCTCTATTCTATCGACTTGAAGGGGCTGTGCAAATAGAAAAGCAGGAAATCTTTCCTGCTTTTTGTAATCGTGAAGGTGAATGAGCGTTATTTAATACGAAGCTCTATGCGTCCACTAATTGTATCCATTTCAACATTAGCATTACCGCCATTAATGCTAAATTCTAAATCACTGGCTGGGCCATATTTAGCTTTACTGACTTTATCGCTAGTAACTTTATTAATGATTTTTCCATTAGCGTGCGCTTTAATTTCAAATTTTGCAGATATGCTGTCAGGAAAGTAAAAATCACCATCGCCACTTACCGATTCAAAACGTACATCACCGCCTTTTAAAAGCTCTTTAATATGTACTTCGGCTTCGCCATTTACCGTGTTAATACGTAAGTTTTTAATTGACGATAGCGTAAAATCTATATCGCCATTTACATTTTCAAGGCGCACATCATTGGCGCTTGAGGTTGATTTAATATCACCATTAACAGCGCTAAAACGTAGTTCACCACTCGATTCCCTATCGTTAATTTCGCCATTTACGGTTTCAAATTGAATATTCCCACTTAGGTTTTCTGCATTTACATCACCATTTACGGTGGTGAGCTTAATGTTGCCAGTAATATCATCTACCGTAATTTCGCCATTAACCACATCAACTTCAGCGCCGTTTTTTAGCACTTTCGCAGTCACCGATACATTAACGCCAGCAAACTCTAAACTACTGCTTTTAGGCATAAATATGGTTAGGCTTGAGCCATCGCCATTATTACTCCAATTTGATTTACGTGGCATTTTTACAATAAACTGAGTTTTATCGCCATTTGTTTTAAGCTCATAACCCTCGGCTTTGTCATCAAGCTCGCCAGATACTTTAAATTCGTTTTTATCCCAGCCTGTAATATGTATATCACCGCGTTGGTTTTCAATAAAAATAGTGCCGCCACTTGGTACGTCTATTTGCTTATCTATTTTTTCACCCGCTAATACCGCCAACGGAAATAAGCTCAGTCCTAATAAAATCGCTTTCATGTCGTACTCCTAAATGTGCTGCCAACGTGGCGCATGCACCTTGTTAATTAAATCAAGTTGTTGTTGATATATTTGCGCTAACATTGTTAGTAGCGCTTGGTTTTGTGGCTCATTTTCAAGAACTTGCTTTATTGCTTGCTCTGCATTTTCAAGCTCTTGTAGCTGCGTTTGCCAGTTAGTGGTCAATGCTTCTTTATTTTCATATTCAACCAACAAACTGTTTTTTTGCGCCGAAAAGTAATCACTTATAGCCACTACGGGTTGTGGCTCGGGCGCTATAACAAATAAATTTACAGCAATTAAAGCCGCTAATGTGCAGGCAGCTATTGCTGTTAGTTTTGGCCAAATAGCAGTGCCTTTTAGGTCCTGCTTATTACTAACCATTGCTCGCTCAATTCCCGCCCACAGGTCTTTTTGTGGCGTAATGTCTTTATCAAGCGTGTTTAATGACTCATTTAAATAGTCGTCAAAATTTGGTTTATTCATTTTCATACCACTCTTGTAGTAGCTGCCTAGCACGATGATATTGCGATTTACTTGAACCAACAGCCATACCTAATTGCTCGGCTATTTCCTCGTGCCTGTAACCTTCGATTGCAAACAACACAAACACCATACGTGCGCGCTCAGGGAGCCTTACTATTAATTTATCGAGACCATTTAAGCCTTTGCAGTCATTAGCTGATTGCTCATCCATACCGCAGTGTTCAATGCTCACTACTTTTTGCAGCCAATTTTTTTGCTTGCGTAAGTAACTAATTGCTACATTACTGGCAACGCTGTAAAGCCAAGTAGAAAACTGCGAGCGACCGTCAAATTGCGCTATTTTACGCCATACCTGTACAAACACTTCTTGGGCTGCATCTTCAGCATGCGCTTGGTCCGCTAATAAGCGTAAACATAAACCGTAGACTCGTTTTATATGTAACTCATAAAGCGTTGTGTATGCGCCTTGATCACCTGATTTAATACGCTCAATGAGTTTAGCTTCGCATAAAGGCGTTTGTTCGGGTTTAACGTGTAACATCCGTGATGTCGCCTTTTAATTATTATTATTGAGTTAGTGTATTGATAAGTTAGACGTAATAACAGTTCGAAAAGGTTTAAAGCGAATGAAAAAATAATTGAATAAAAAAGGGGCTTGTACGAGGCTTTATACCAATTCGCTTAATTAAGTGATCTATTTTGAGGATGGAAAAACGTGTTGATAGCTAGACAAAAAATTCGCTATTTAGTTGTTCTCGGCAATTGCTCCTGCATTGCTCTACCTTCTGCATCCATGCAGTCGTAAATGAGAATTTTTTAACACAGGTAGCGACACGTTTAGCCCCGCAAAATGATTAAGTATTATTGCGGATTGGTATTATTTAACTGCGCCCTTAACTAATTAAAGTTAGCCAAATTATAGACACAAAAAAGCCGTGCTAATAGCACGGCTTTTGTCGCTTAATTAAAAATTAAGCTTCAGCGATTACGATTACTTTAATAGTAGCCGTTACGTCTGAGTGAACTGAAATTGATACGTCAAATTCACCTGTCTCACGGATAGTACCTAGAGGCAAACGAACTTCTGACTTAGCAACTTCAACACCAACAGCTGAGATAGCGTCAGCGATGTCACGAGTACCGATTGAACCGAATAACTTACCTTCGTCACCAGCTTTAGATACTAATGTAACTTCTGCTAATGCTTCTAGTTTTTCAGCGCGTGCTTGTGCAGCAACTAACTGTTCAGCGATTTTCGCTTCAAGTTCTGCACGACGAGCGTCAAACGTTTCAATGTTAGCTTTAGTCGCAGGAACTGCCTTACCTTGAGGGAAAAGGAAGTTACGTGCGAAACCAGATTTAACTACAACCTGTTCACCTAGGCTACCTAGGTTAGCGATCTTATCTAGTAGAATAACTTGCATGTTTCTACACCTTTTAAAAACTGTTAATCCGCTGCTTACTTATGTAAGTCAGTGTATGGAAGAAGGGCTAAGTAGCGAGCACGCTTAATAGCAGTTGCTAGCTGGCGCTGAAATTTAGCGCTAGTACCTGTGATACGGCTAGGTACGATTTTGCCACTTTCTGTAACATAGTTTCTAAGAGTAGCTAGATCTTTGTAATCGATTTGTTTTACGCCTTCCGCTTTAAAGCGGCAGAACTTACGACGTCTGAAATAACGTGCCATGAGATTAATTCCTCAAATAATTCTTTCTATATGCTGAGCATGCAAAACCAATTGGCTAAGGCCGTTACGACCTTCGTGGCGATTTAAAAAACCACTCACTTGCAATGCCTGCCCAACGTGCAAATGTTGAGTCTGTTGTTGCATTTGCTTTCCACTGGCAACTACCTGAAGCCTCACGTAACTATTACGGTTAAGGTCTGCTTCGGTTTGCATCGATTTATGTTCTACAACAAAAATACAATGCGGGATGCCAGCAGGGCTTTGGCTAAACTTGGGAGTTTTACAAACTACCCCAGATATAACCAGCTGATTCATATATGGGCTAACCATTATAGTAACTGCTGATTACATGCCATGCTAGGACTCAAAACAATTAAGCAGCTGGTGCTTCTTTCTTCTCTTCTCTTGCAAGAGGAGACGCTTCAGTTTCAGCAGTTTTAGTGCGGATAACTAAGTTACGAAGCACTGCATCGTTGTAGCGGAAAGTAGTTTCTAGCTCGCTGATTACTTCAGTTGGTGCTTCAACGTTCATAAGAACATAGTGAGCTTTATGAAGCTTGTTAATTGGGTAAGCCAATTGACGACGGCCCCAATCTTCAAGACGGTGGATAACACCACCAGCTTCAGTGATAGAACCAGTATAACGTTCGATCATACCAGCAACTTGCTCACTCTGATCTGGGTGAACCATGAATACGATTTCGTAATGACGCATGGATATTCCTTACGGTTAATAGAGCCTTCTACCGTTTCGGCCGGTCGGTTTAAGGCAAGGAATTAATAGTTTAAAAGCCGAAATGAGCGCGCATTTTACGCTTAGACGGATAATTAAGCAAGCAGGTTTTTTAAGCTTTTATAGATAAGAGTTAAAAGGTAATTATTACGAGCTTCGCTCATCGCGTCAGCAAGCTGCTCGCCTACCGAAAAAGTTAAGCACAGAGTGCAATGTCTCTTGTAGAAGCCGAGCTTACTCGCGTGAAAAGCGATAGCTTTTAATTGCTCAAACTTTATGTTTACCCCGAAAATATAAACATTTACTCAAGCTTAAAGCCGTGCAATTATTAAGCAATACATTATTAAATAAGGATATTTATGAAGCTCTTACTATCGCTTGTATTAATACTTACTTTTAGTACACCATTTTTAAGCCACGCAAAAACCAATACAACTGACATAACCGTTGGTAAAAAAGTCATTCTGCAATCAAAAATACTTAACGAAGACAGGCCCATTAAAATTTTCATACCTGACACTGTAAAAGACGATCAGCCGCTTTATGTTATTTATTTACTTGATGGTGTTGAGCACTTTCATACGGTGTCTGGTGTTATTAAATCCCTTGTTGATTACGAGCAGATACCTAACGCAATGCTCGTTGGTATTGATACAACTAACCGTGTTCGCGATTATTTACCAAAAGTAGAAGGCGAGCCTAAAACAGAGTTTCAAACTTTTGTTAAAAACAAATGGCCTGAAGCTGGACAAACCGACAAGTTTTTAAACTTTGTATCTGATGAACTCATGCCTTATATAAACAGTAATTACTCAACTAACGGCTACAACACCTTAATTGGCCACTCTAATGCAGGTACTTTGGCGCTTTATACTTTAGTTAATCAGCCTGAGTTATTTAATAACTATATAGCTATAAGCCCAAACAGTTGGTGGAGTGATGAGGAATTAAAAAATAATATTATAAAATACACTAAAAACCCTAAAGGTGATCAGTCGTTATTTATTAGTGTAGCAAGTGAAGGGTCACGCTTTTATACAGGTGTTTTAAATACTTTAGTAAATTTAGAACAACAAACGCCCTCGCAGCTTAAATGGGAATATAAACATTACCCCGCTTTTACTCATATGGGCACTATACTACCAGCGCTTAGCGATAGCCTAATTCACTTATTTAGCGACCTAATATTTAAGGTTACTGACGAGCACGGAAAGTTTGCTGATGTATCGCTCATTACAGGTTATTACCAAGCACTTAGTGATAAGTACGGGTTTGAGCTTAAAATTCCACAAGATGTATACGTAGAGTTTGCTCATAGCCAGCAAAAGTTTGGTAATACAGCTAAAGCTATTACCACGCTTAAACACTTTACTACCCATTACCCAAATGCAACTTATTCTCACATGCGTTTATCGCAAGGGTACACTGCAGACAAACAGTTTAAAGAAGCCGTTACCAGCATGAAACACGCACTCGAGCTTGCAAAAGAAAACAAAAAAGACCCGCTGTTAATTGATGCGCTCAAAGATATGGTGAATGAAGCACAAAAGAATTTGTAACTGATTTAACGCAAAGCGCTTTTTAACTAACGATAGTAATTACGAGCTACGCTCGTCGCGTCAGCAAGCTAAACGCCTACAGGTAAAATTAAGCTCAGTGTTAAACTTTGCATGTAGACGCCGAGCTTGCTCGCGTGAAAAGCGCAGCTTTTAATATATTTAAAACCTTCATAAAAAAAACCGATGTTTAAATTAAACATCGGTTTTTTTAATCAAGCTCATCACTTTACTTTATCTGTTGGGTTTCGCTTCGCTCAACCCAACCTACTTATTTGCCTATCGCTTCTTTGGCGAACAGGTGCTTGATTGGCCCAAGATTATCAACTAATGATAGCCCTACTCCACGAATAAGTTTTTTAACTGGGTTTGCACCTTCAAATAACTCTTTTAACCCTTGCATCATAGCGATGTGCTTTTGTGCATCGAGCTTACGAGTGCGCTCGTAATCGCGCAGTGTGCGAGTGCTTGCAAACTCCTTGCTATCGCTTGTTAAAAGCTCAATTAAATAAGCCGCATCTTTTAGGCCTAGGTTCATACCAAGCCCTGCAAGTGGATGGATTGTATGTGCAGCATCGCCAATGAGTACCACTTTGCCTGAAACCCATTGCTGGGCGTAGCGCATTTTAAGTGGGAAAGCAGTGCGCTTACTTTGCACTTCACACAGGCCACATTGACCATCTATTGCAGCCATTACGGCTTTATTAAAGGCGGTATCGTCCATTGCTAATAATTCATCACAATGATTGGGACTGGTAGACCACACAATTGAATGAGTATGCTCATCGCTCAATGGTAAAAACGCGAGTGGCCCTGTTGGTAAAAAGACTTGGCGTGCGGTGTTTGCATGTTGCTCTTTAGTTTTAACTGTCGCGACTAGCGCATGGTGATCGTAATCTTTAAAGCTAAGCGCCATATTAAATTGTTTACGTATAGCTGAATTTGCACCATCAGCCGCCACCAGCAGTTTTGCAATAATTGGCTCGCCGCTTTTAAGTGTTATAAATACATCAGATTCGCTTTGATGTATTTGCTGATACTGCGTATCAAACATTAGCGTGGCACTGCTTTGTTGCTCTAGCTCTTTTATAAGCGCGTAGCGGATAATGTCGTTTTCAACAATATGGCCTAAATGTTCAAGCTCAAGTTGCTCGTTATTAAACGCTATTTTGCCAAAGCTGTCGGCATCACGTACGTCCATATGTGTATAAGCGCACGCTCGCTGTGCGATAATTTCGGGCCATACGTTTAATTGTTCAAGCAAGGTTTGACTTGCAATGCTTAACGCACTTACACGCAAACCATATTCGTCAGTTGATAATGCTTGTGTTGGTGCGTCGTCGAGTACAACGACGCTTATATCGGCTTTTGCCAATCCAAGTGCTAGTGTTAGCCCTACACAGCCGCCACCTACAATACAAACCTGTGCTTGCTTCATAAACGCCTACCTTGTTTAACTTGCCCCATTAACTGTTTAGCTAATGGCGCTTTTAATGCGGGAAATAAATCCATCGAAAACAACCCAATACTGCGCCCCAATGCGAGCACTCGCGATGAGTTTGAAAAAAGTCTAACAAGTGCGTCGGTTAAACTCATTACGGTTTTTATATCATCACTGCGCTTTTTTGAATATTCACGTGTAAACGCATAGCTGCCTAAATCGTGTTGGCTATTTGCTATTAAATTACTAAGTACTTGTACGTCGCGAAGGCCTAAATTAAAACCTTGCCCTGCAATAGGATGAATAGCATGTGCGGCATTACCAATAACCACTGTACGGTGCGCAGTCAAAGACTCGACTTGCCCGTAAACGAGCGGGTAACTCGTGCGCATGCCCACTTTAGTAAATTGCCCACCGCGATAACCAAACGCGCTTTGTAGGGCACTTAAAAAACCTTGTTCACTGAGTGCCATGTGCTGTTCAACCTGATCTTGGTTCATACACCACACTAACGAATAACGGTTATTGCTCATGGGTAATAACGCCATAGGCCCGTTTTGTGTAAAGCGCTCAAAGGCATGATTATTATGCCCACCAGCCACTTCTACATTAGCAATAATAGCGCCTTGTTCATAAGGCTGAGTATTAAAACCAAGCCCAAGTAAACTACGTGTTGGTGACTGTGCGCCATCAGCAATAACCAATAGCTTGGCATTTAATTGCTCGCCGCTTTGTAAGGTGAGTGTATTGCTATGCAGAGTTTGCTCAATGGCAGTTACGCTATCGGGGCACAAAAGCGTAATATTTGACTGCGTTAAACGCAGGTGGAGTGCTCGGCCAAATGGATTTACTTCTACTACGTAACCAAGTGAGGGCTTAGCAAATTCGTCGCAATTAATGTGTGCTTTGCCAAAGTGGCCTCTATCAGACACGCTCACTTTTTTGATTGCTGCGGCGTAAGGGGCATTTTGCTCAAATAAATCGAGGCTTTGTAAATACTCTACCGATTGCTGAGCAAGTGCTATGCTTCTGTCGTCAAAGCTTGGGTGATAGTCGCCGGTTACTTGATTCGCTTCTACAACGGCAATATTTAACGCGGGATTAGTTTTAGCCACACTTAATGCGCAGCTTGCTCCCGCTAAACCACCGCCAATAATAACTACATCAAACTGCTTAGCCACTTTACTCTCCGAGCTTTATACGTTTTTAGTACTTTGCATAAGTGCTTCTATATCGCTAATTTTTTTAGGTACGCTTAGGGTCAAGTTTTCATGGCCGGTTTCGGTAACTAGCAAGTTATCTTCGATACGAATGCCAATGCCTTTGTATTTTTGCGGTGCGCTTGAGTCTTCGCTTATATAAAGCCCTGGCTCTATAGTGAGTACCATACCCGGCTCAAATGCCCGCTCAGCGTTATTTACTTTGTAATCGCCAACATCATGTACATCTAAACCAAGCCAATGCCCAAGCCCGTGCATGTAATATTCTTTACACGCACCTTTTGCCATTAGCTCGTCAAAGTCGCCAATTAAAATACCTAAGTCGAGTAAACCTTGGGTCATTACTTCCATTGCACGTTTATTAGCATGCGACATATAACCACCGGGTTTTACCTCATCAAAAGCAACTTCTTGCGCTTTAAGTACAATATTATAAAGCGCGGCTTGCTCTTCGCTAAATTGACCATTTACCGGAAATGTACGAGTAATATCGGCGGCGTAACCTTGCAACTCGCACCCAGAGTCTATAAGTACCAGATCACCATTTTTTAATACGTCGCTATTTTGCGTGTAATGTAAAATATTGGCGTTGTCGCCACTACCAACAATTGTGCCGTACGCAGGATGAGGCGCACCGTTCATTGCATAATGATGATGTAGCTCTGCCTCTAGCTGAAATTCAGTAGCTCCCGCATGCGAATAACGCATAGCGCGCATGTGCCCTCGCGCACTAATTTCACAGCCTTCTCGCATAACATCTATCTCGCTTGGCGATTTAAACAAACGCATTTCGTGAATAAGGCCGCGTATTTCTTTTAAATTACTCGGTGCTTTGAGGCCTTTTCGAGAGCCACTTCGAAGCGTACCTAGTAACGAAAACACTTTGGTATCAAATGAGGGGTAAGCACCTTGTGCAAAATAGAGCGCATTTTTTGCATTTAGCATATCGAGTGTTTTATCGTTTAATTCACTTAGCGGGTAAGCTTCATCAAACAAGTAGTCACTTTTAGCTTTATCAAAGCCAACTCTGCGGCCATGCCAAATTTCTGCAAGCTTGTCTTTATCTAGGCAAAATAAGGTACTGGGTGCATCGCTGTTATTGCACAGTACAAGTACGGCGTCGGGTTCGTTAAAGCCAGTTAAGTAAAAAAAGTCGCTATCTTGTCTAAATGCATATTCGGTATCGCGGCTGCGCGTAACTTCGCTCGCAGCGGGAATAATAGCAACGCTATTTTCATCCATTTGAGCAAGTAAGCGCTCGCGACGTGCTTTAAATTCTGACTTTTGTACTTCAACCATTATTAACCAACCCGTTTTACTTTTTTAAAAGTTAATGAAGCGTTTTTTTAGTACTTTGCGTGCTTTGCTCTTTACCTAGCTCTGCAAAACAAAGTAGTGCTGATACACGCACATATTCAATCACTTCGTGCAGCGCTTGGCTGTCTTCTTCGGTTTCTTCAAAAGTAGTATCTAGACGAGTGATTTCGCTAAAGTCAGTAATAACTTCTTTAACATCGCTCGATAGTTTACCGTAGTCTTTTTGCTTTAAACCAAAACCAAGCATAAAACCCGCTACCCATGATACGAGGCCATTAGCCTGATCGATGAGTGTTTCGTCGTCGCTTGGTAAAAATAAATCAAACTGAAATTCATCATCATTAAAGCTCGCGACTACTTGCTTATAAATAGTGCCAAAAAACTGCTTTAAATCGTTACTAAACGATTCACCATCGTTAAACACATCGCTCAAAAGGCCTAAGTATTCTTTGTCGTCAATGGTTAAACCACACGCAAGTAAACCACTAATCACACCATGCGCTTCGGCAGGTGATACAAATATTTCGTTTTTTTCTAAAAGCAGTTGAGCTTTTTCGTAATCGGGTAAATCGTTCATAATCGAATCTTCGCTTTGCAAGTTAAGGCAATGCTACCACTCGATAAAAAGCAACTCCAATTAATTGTATGATCAAGCTCAAAAACCATGCGATAAAGTAAATGATGAGTTAAAGATGCGGAAAAACTAAGCGAACGGTTTAATTTTTTACGTTTGGGGTTTAAGGATTGGATTATGTCTTATATACTTAAATTGTTCCCTGGGGTACCGGAGCTTAGTTAAGTCCCTGAGCCGATAAATTTTATACCAGGGTTTCTGTTCGTCTACTATTGTGCAGGCTCGGCATGTACCGAGAAGCCTACGGTAAACCGCAGATTCCCGCCCTGAAACCTTCTGGTTTCAGGACTGAAACCGAGTACCGTATCTTGGGGAACACCTTTTTAGCAAACCCTCGCCTTTAAAAGGCTTTATCAAAAAAAATTAACCTTCCTGTTTATTCTTATATTTATCTAAATTTTTTATTCACTTATCTTCTATTGTCTAATATTACTTTTTAGCTTATAAAAAAGCCGCAGGTAATTGCTTACCTACAGCTTTAATAATCACGTATTAGAGTGAAGTTATACCAATCTGCTTATATATGAGGTCTATTTAACGTTAAGAAAATTACGCTAGAACTAGGCAAAAATTTTTATATCTAGTTGTTCTAAATAAAAAATTTTTAACGACGTTATAGTGCAATTTAATTCGTTAAATTGATCAAAGATTTATGCAGATTGGTATTATTTAAACCAACCTTGAAAACGCTCCATTAGCATGTAGTTTATTGGTACTAACAATAAAGTAATAAAGGTAGCAAAAATAATCCCAAACCCTAAGCTCACCGCCATTGGTATTAAAAACTGTGCCTGAGTCGCTTTTTCAAACAGTAATGGCATTAAGCCAATAAAGGTCGTTAAACTAGTTAGCATTACAGGGCGAAAACGTGATGCACCTGCAATTTTTATAGCATCGAGAACTTTACCACCTTCACTGCGCTTTTTATTAATAAAATCAACGAGTACAAGCGAATCATTTACCACCACCCCGGTTAGCGCAAGCATACCGAGTAAACTCATAATAGTTAAGTCCATTCCCATGATCCAATGCCCTACTACAGCACCTATCATGCCAAATGGAATAACACTCATTACTATGATTGGTTGTAAGTAAGATTTAAGCGGTATTGCTAATAGCGCATAAATAATAAAAAATACAAACACAAGTGCCCAAGCCAACGACCCAAACGACTCTCTTTGCTCTTTAGCCTCACCTTCTAGTTTGTAATCTACTCCAGGATATTGCTGCATTAACCCATCTAAATACTCCGTTAGGTCAGCCTGCAGTATGGTCATGTTGGTATTATTTTTTTCGATATCGGCTGTTACGTTTAATGTGCGGTAACGGTCTATTCGATTAATAGTTGATGGACTTTGCCCAGCAGTAAGTGTTGCCACGTGCGATAAAGGCACTGAGCCTCCATCAGGCGTATTTATAAGTATGTTTTGTAGGTCAGCTACAGAGCGGCGCTCATCTATAGGTAAGCGTACCATTACACGTACGTCATCCCTGCCTCGCTGAATACGTTGTGCTTGCGAGCCAAAAAACGAGTTACGTACTTGTCCTGCTACATTGACTCTATTTAAGCCCAGCGCTAAACCTTGTTGCGTAAGCTCTATTTGTAACTCTTCTTTACCGTCGGACATACTATCGGCAATATCAAATACCGTTGGATAGGTCGATAAACGGGTTTTAATGTGATCAGCCACGTCTTGTAAAATAGTCAACGAAGTGCCGCTAAGCTGAACATCAATGGGGTCTGAACTTCGGCCAATTTCGGCTCTAAACGTTAAACTTTCGGCGCCTGGTATCACACCAATTAAATCGCGCCATTCGCTGGCAAGTTCTCGTGATCCTATGTCTGATTCACGCTTTTCAGCCGGTGTTATTTCAAAGCGTACAGAGCCTGAATTAGATACACCACCACGCCCGCCTGTTGTGGCTAATATATTTAAAATAACGCTTTCGCCAGTATCCGGATCGCGGTACTTTTCTTGTAATTGCTGCGCCTTTTGCGACATGTCAATTACGTATTTATTAGTTACTTCAAACGGTGTACCTGTTGGTAGTGTTAAGTTAACGCGGACTGTTTCGCTTGGTATGCGCGGGAAAAATACAAACTTAGTCCAACCGCTGGTGATCATGGTTAAAATTATAACAAATACACCAATAAACAAGCTTACCGAAGCCAATTTATGGCGCAGTGCTAAATTTAAAGTGGGTTGATAGTATTTTAAAATCGCGTTTTCAAATCCATCTGCAAAACGCTGTTGAATAACATCAAACTTTGAAGGTTCGCCTTTTTCGTGGCGTAGTTTTATATATTTTAAATGTGCTGGTAGTACAAATTTAGATTCAATCAATGAAAACAATAATACCGGAATAACCACTACCGGTATTTGTGCAAACAAGGCACCACGCGCCCCTTCAATAAAGGCCAAAGGTAAAAAGGCAGCAACGGTAGTCAACACACCAAATGTTACTGGTGTTGCTACTTCTTGAGTACCTAAAATTGCGGCCTGCTCGCCCGACGTAGCTGTTTTTAAATGGGTGTAGACGTTTTCACCGGTAACTATGGCGTCATCAACAACAATCCCCAGTACCAATATAAAGCCAAATAAGCTCATAATATTAAGGGTTACGCCAAAAATAGGCATCGCTATAAACGCGCCCATAAACGAAACCGGAATACCAATAAATACCCAAAATGCAATTGCAGGGCGTAAAAACAAAGTAAGTAAAGCCAGTACTAAAATACCGCCTTGTAAAGCATTGGTAGTAAGGGTCGAAATACGACTTTTAACCAGCTCCGAATCATCATCCCAGTAACTTAGTTCAAACCCTTGCGGGAGAGAGCTTTGTTGCTCTTTTATGTAGTTTTTAACATCGTCAGCAACTGTAATCGCACTTTGTGGACCAATTCGATATACGTCGATAAATGCAGCTTGCTTACCATTAAAGCGAGTACGTACTGGTGTTTCTTCAAAATCATCTTTTATAGTCGCTATATCACCTAAGCGAATAATAGTGCCATCGGCTTGGTTTTTAACAACAATGCTGGCAAATTCATCTTTACGATATGCTTGCCCTTTAGAGCTTATAAGTACGTCCCCGCCTTCTGTTTTTAAGTTACCAGCAGAAATATCTGAGCTTGAGTTTGAAATAGCACTCGATATTTGTGCCAAGCTTAAATCGTACTGACGAAGAATATCTTGGCTTACTTCAATGGCTATTTCGTAATCACGAACGCCACTTAGCTCTACCTGCGTTACATTAGGTAAACGTAGGATTTGATCGCGTACTGTTTCTGCGTATTCGCGGGTTTCTTTTTCGCCATAGTCACTCGATACGGTAACCGCGATAACTTCACGAATTCGCTCAGCAAGCGCTACTATCGGCTTTTCAGCATCGGCTGGAAACGTGTTAATTGCGTCTACACGACTTTTTATATCAGCTAAAAGCTCACGAGGGTCGTAACCGCTTTCCACTTCTATTGTCACAGAGCCAGAACCTTCAGAAGAGCGACTAAATATTTGCTTTATGCCCTCTAAATCTTGTACTGCTTCTTCTATTCGTATAGTTACACCTTGCTCTACATCCTCTGGTGTTGAACCACGCAAACTTACATTTACGCTTATCATGTCAGTTTCGAATGAAGGAAATACCTCAAGCGGTATTTTGCTTGATAAGCTAAAAAGTCCCGACAGTAACAGCGTTACTAGCAATAAGTTAGCAGCAACATGGTTTTTGGCAAACCAAGCGATCATGGCTTATCTCCTTGCTTTGCTGCGCGGCGTTTTTTTAGCTCTTCAACACTAATACCCTGCTCTTTTGCTTTTTGCTCAAGCTGCTCTGGCGTCGGGCGCTTTCCTTTACCTTGCCCATTAGCTCCTCGGCTTTTAGGTTGCTCTGTGCTTTGTTCGCCTAAAATACTTACCTGAGTTCCAGAACTCACTTGCCCTAGTGGAGTAATAACCAGTTTATCATTTGGATTTAATCCCGTTTTTATCATCGCTTGTGTCGCATTTTGCCAAGCAAGTGTAATGTCTTTACGCTTGAGTACACCCTCTTCAACAACATAAACATACGTCCCTTGATAAATAGTACTGTTAGGGATTATAAGTGCGTTAGGAACTGTTTTACCGGTAATTTGCGCCTTTATGTATTGCCCTATTTTTATTGGGTACTGGTTATTAGCCGTTGCTTTATATGGGTCGTTAATTTTAGCAACTACGTAAAGCTGTTGTGCACCTTCATCTATAGCACCTTCGGTACGCGCTAGCTGCCCTTGCCACGTTTGCTCACCCACTAAGTCAGAGGTAAATTTAACAATTGAACCTGCTTGATTTTTGGCGCCATCACGATATTGCTCTGGTAAATTTACGAACGGAAGATCTTTATTTTTAATCGGTAAACGAATCTCTACGCTATCGATTGCGTAAATAGTGGCAAGCTGGGTATTGTTAGTAACAACTTGCCCCAAATCAACACTACGGCTGAGTATACGCCCGGCGTATGGCGCGGTTACTTTAGTGCGCTCTAAATCAAGCATGGCTTTTTCAAGTACTGCTTGCGCCGATAAAACTTCTGCTTCGGCTGCTGCAAGTTGTGGTTCACGCAGTACTAAGCTGCTTGCCTGATTTGAGCCGCCAAGGCGTTTCCAATCAGTAATAGCTTGTTGTCCACGCGCTTTTTCTTCTAATAAGCCTTGCTCTGCCGTTAATAAATTGGCTTGAGCAGATTTAACTTCAGCTTGATGATCTCTATCGTCTAGCTTTAAAAGTACGTCGCCCTTTTCAAAAAAGCCGCCTTCTCTAAAGTCATCACTTACTTCAATTATTTGCCCAGATGCCTGAGCAACTAATAAACTTTGTGTACGTGGTTTTACCGTACCGTAGCTATCAATCATCACTTGGTAATTTTGTGGTTTAAGCTCAAGCGCAGCCACGCTTATTGATGCTTTAGGAGGTGAGCCAAAGCGTTTAGCCTCTGGCGGATTACCTTTAATAAACATAACAATTAAAATAGTGGCAATAATAACCACCGCTGGAATAATAATTTTTGCTGTTTTAGTTTTCATCATTATTGCTCTTTAGTTCACTTGAGGGCTTTGCAAAATCACCACCAAGGGCAACGTGTAAGTTAATTCTGTTAGCTATTAATTGGTTTTTAATGTCGATTAAGGAGCTTTGTGCATCGAAAGACCTATCTTGTGCGTCAAGCACCGTAGTGTAAGTTACCAAGCCACTTTGATATTGCTCAAACGACAACTGCTCTGCTGCAAGTGCGTTTTCTTGCGCCTCAAGGGTGCTGCTATATTGTGATTTAAGAGACTGCTGCTGTGAAATCGCATTTTCTACATCACCAAATGCATCGTAAAGCGTTTGCAAATAAAGTTGCTCTTGCTTTTGAGTATTAAGGCGCGCTATTTCTTCATTCGCTTTTAAGCGTCCGCCCTCAAAAAGTGGTGCTGAAATACTACCTAATAACGACCAGGCAAGGCTTGATGGAGAAAACAAGTCGCTTACTCTGTCGGTGCTATCACTTAGTGAAGCTGTTAAATTTAAACTTGGAAAGCGTTGTTTGTGTGCATACGCCAACGAAGCGTCGGTGGCTAAAAGCTCATACCAACTTGCTCGCAGCGTAGGTTTGCGCGTTATAAGTTCAGAAGGTAAGCCTAGTGGAATATCGGTATTAATAACGGGTAAGTCGCTACTAGCAGTAATGGCACCTTTTGGGTATTCACCCAGTAAACGCTCAAGTACACGTGCTGAAACCGATAGGTTTGCCGTTTGAGTAGCAATGCGAGCGCGTTCATTATTAAGCTCATTACGGGCTAAATATACATCGAGTGCTTCGTTTATACCTTGGCGATAACCAGACTCGATAATATCTAGGCTTTGCTGTGCGTTGGCTTCGCGGCGCTTAAATAAATCGAGTAATTGCTGCGCTGTAACTACATCAAACCAGCCAGTTACTACATCAGCAACGAGTTGCTGTTTAGCTTGCTCAAACCGGGCCTGTTGCGCTAAATAGTTAAGATTAGCTTCGCGCTTTGAATCTGAAAGCTTACCCCATAAATCAACTTCATAAGTTAAATCTAAACTAACGGAGCTTGCGTTATCGTAGCTCACTGGGCGGTTGTCTTTACTGCGACTTGTACGTGTTGATAAATCAAGGCTAGGCCAAAGCGCAGCACCCGATACTATAAGCTGTTGTTTTTGAATTTCTACATCGTAACTAGTTTGCAAAAGCTGTTGGTTGTTTTTAAGTGCTTGTTGTACAAATTTGTTAAGCGTAGGGTTTTGTAGTTGTGTAAGCCATTGCTCTTGTACTTTTAATACCGAGCTTGATGCTTCTTGCTGCCATTGCTGTGGCATATTATTAGGCGCTTGCATGCGCTGCGACGAGTTAAAATCACTCGCACAGCCGCTAAGCAGCATCACACTAATTGCCAATAGGGTTGGCTTGCATTGCCAAATCATAATTAAACCTAAATTACTGCTATTTATGAACGTAATTCAAGCACTTTGGCAACTTTTGCTCAACCTACTTTACATAACATTACATAGCTAGCGATGAACTAACATAATAGCCAGTTATACGGTAAAAATGAGCAAATGATCAGCAATTTTTAATAATAAAAAATTAACTTTTTGTAGTGTGTCTAAGAGATTATACCAATTCGCTTAATTAAGTGATCTATTTTGAGGTAAGAAAATCGTGTCGATAACAAGGAAAAAATTTCGTTATTTTTGTCTTATATCAGAAATTTTTAACGCAGTTAGCGTCAGGTTTAATCCCTAAAATTGATTAAGTATTATTGCGGATTGGTATTAGACATATAGAAACAAAAAAGCCTCGCTATAAGCGAGGCTTTTAAATAAATGGTGCCGACTAACCGAGTCGAACGGATAACTTATACAGACTACTGATTACAAGTCAGTTGCTTTGCTCTTAACTATGGGTATTTTTAATTCTCAAGTTAAAAACAAAAAAGCCTCGCTATAAGCGAGGCTTTTGAATAAATGGTGCCGACTAACTAAGTCGAACGGATAACTTATACAGACTACTGATTACAAGTCAGTTGCTTTGCTCTTAACTATGGGTATTTTTAATTCTCAAGTTGAAAACAAAAAAGCCTCGCTATAAGCGAGGCTTTTGAATAAATGGTGCCGACTAACCGAGTCGAACGGATAACTTATACAGACTACTGATTACAAGTCAGTTGCTTTGCTCTTAACTATGGGTATTTTTAATTCTCAAGTTGAAAACAAAAAAGCCTCGCTATAAGCGAGGCTTTTAAATAAATGGTGCCGACTAACCGAGTCGAACGGTTGACCTACTGATTACAAGTCAGTTGCTCTACCAGCTGAGCTAAGTCGGCACACAAAACTGTGTGCTAAGGCACGTTCAATTTTAAAGATTGAGAACTTTTATAAAGCACTTAAAATAAAAAAACCTTGCATAAGCAAGGCTTCTCAATAAATGGTGCCTCGACGCGGAATCGAACCACGGACACGAGGATTTTCAATCCTCTGCTCTACCGACTGAGCTATCGAGGCACATAAACTGTGCTAACTAAAAATAAAATAATTATTTAACTTTTAGCTTTATAAATGGTGCCGACTAACCGAGTCGAACGGTTGACCTACTGATTACAAGTCAGTTGCTCTACCAGCTGAGCTAAGTCGGCACACAAAACTGTGTGCTAAGGCACGTTCAATTTTAAAGATTGAGAACTTAAAGTAAATGGTGCCTCGACGCGGAATCGAACCACGGACACGAGGATTTTCAATCCTCTGCTCTACCGACTGAGCTATCGAGGCACATAAACTGTGCTAACTAAAAATAAAATAATTATTTAACTTTTAGCTTTATAAATGGTGCCGACTAACCAAGTCGACGGGTAATTTGAACAGACTACTGATTACAGCTTTCTTTTCAAACTACTTTAAATAAATGGTGCCGACTAACCGAGTCGAACGGTTGACCTACTGATTACAAGTCAGTTGCTCTACCAGCTGAGCTAAGTCGGCA
>NZ_JADYWQ010000012.1:0-130861 GCF_015864725.1 Pseudoalteromonas sp. NSLLW24
ATTGCTTTATATTGTTAAAGAACGTTTTGAGTCGCTTTAGCGTCTCAAGGGATGCGAATAATACACCCTTTATTTTTCGAGTCAACACTTAGTTTTAAACTTTCTTTTGGAAGATTTAAAACCTAAGTTTTACTTAACACCCTGAGTTGTTCGTGCCTCGCTATGCGTTGGCGTTTCCCGTCTCAGTGGGGTCGCATTATAGGGAGATCCGAAAACAGATCAACCCTTTTTTGAAGAAAACTTGAAATAATGTGCTGTTCGCACATATTTGCATCGAAATGGTTACTTTAAACACTAAAAAGGCCCTGATGGGCCTTTTTAATTAGTTTACTATGAGCTTCCACCCAAGTTTACCTTGCTGTTTAGACTCTTGTTGTAGCTCGCTGGCCATTAATGGATGATCTTTTAACCAGTTACTTTCAAACTTAAGGTCTAACACTTCATTTTTAGCAGTTAACTCAAACATAGGCAGTACATCATCTTGTCTGCGCATTGATAAGATGACTGCTATCCGTAGTAATCTCACTATATATTGCGCCAATAGACTATTTACGCCGAGTGAATTAAAACAGCCTTTTGGAAAATCAGAACGATGCGCATCTGCTACCGCTACTATTAATTTATGCTCTGACTGTGAAAAACCAGGCATATCGGTATTTTCCAAAATATAAGCGGTGTGTTTATGGTACTGCTTATATTCTATTAGTAATCCAATCTCATGGAGCTGCGCTACCGCTTTTAATAGTGGTAACCCATTTAAACGTTCAATTGGCCAATCTTTATCAATACTTACCGCTAACTGCATAGCTAAGCTTGAAACCCGACACGCTTGTTTTTGATCAACGTGATAACGACTCATAAACCCATCAACTGTGCGTTTACGAATGTCGTTATTATGAAACTCCGGAACCATGCTATATAAAACGCCTTCACGCAGTGCTCCACCCGCCAATCCCATTTTTTCTATTTCAAGAGATTCAAATAGTGCGATTAAGATTGCGAGCCCTGATACAAATACCAGTCGACGGTCTTCACTTAATCCAGGAAGGTCTAGCGCTGCAATAGTGCTAAATGCAATTGCTTGCTCTTTTATAGTGTTGAGCTTTTCAAGCGTAAGTAAATCGTCAAGATTTTGAGCGACCATAATTTCTTGAATTGCTTGCACTGTGCCAGAAGCACCAGATGCAATTTGCCATCCCGCTGTTTTATATTCTGGAGAAATTTCATCAATGACTGTACGAGCTGCTTTTATGGCTGCGTTAAAGTTACTCTTACTTAATTGGCAGTCTTTGAAATAGCGTTCAAGATAGGTAACACACCCCATATTGAGGCTTTTGTAATGTAAGGCATCAAATGCTTTACCAATTACAACTTCGGTACTTGCACCACCAATGTCAATAACAAGCTGTTTGCCAGTACAAGATGAAGTATGAGCAACACCTTTATAAATTGTACGCGCTTCTAATTCTCCGCTAATAACATTAATGTTATGGCCAAGAATCTTTTCTGCATGATTTTTGAATACTTCGGCGTTAGTTGCTAACCGTAAGGTGGCTGTTGCTACTATGGTGATGTTTTTATCTGGGATATCTTGTAGACGCTCAGCAAAAAGGGCAAGGCATTCCCAGCCTCGCTGCATTGCTTCAGTGCTCAATACGTTATCTTTATCAAGCCCTGCGGCTAATCGGACTTTGCGTTTAACACGTCCAATTGTTTGTAGACCGCCAGCAATTGATTTGGCTATAAGCATATGAAAGCTATTTGAGCCCAAATCAATAACTGCGTACACATTTTTTTGCGGTTTAAGTTGCCCCACCGTTCAAAAACCTCTAGTTACTACTACTTATACAAACGGTCGTTTACGACCGTCCTTTTTGGTAACTATTATTTGGGCGACGTCCGCTGTTATTACTACGGTTACGTGGACCTGTTGAATAGTTGCGCTTTCTTTGAATAATAGGCTGAGTTAAATCATCTAGCAATGCTGTTTTATCATAATGTGATAAAGGAATGCTGTGCTCTATATATTCTTCAATTTCATGCAGGTTATATGCATATTGCTCACATGCAAAACTAATTGCGTGGCCTGATGCACCAGCGCGGCCAGTACGACCAATACGGTGAACATAATCTTCACAATCGTCAGGTAAATCAAAGTTAAATACATGACTTACTTCTGGAATATGAAGACCACGCGCTGCAACATCAGTCGCAACTAAAAAGTCTAAGTCGCCTTTGCTAAACTGCGCTAATATAGTTTGGCGTTTTTTCTGGTTAACATCACCAGTAAGCATACCTACACGATGACCGTCTGACTTAAGCCAAGCATATACTGTTTCACAACTGTGCTTGGTATTTGCAAACACGATTGCTTTCTCTGGCCATTCTTCTTCAATTAAGGTTAACAACAGCTTAATTTTATCTTCTTGCGAAGGATGAAATAGCTCTTCTTGAATACGTTTACCCGTTTTAACGTCAGGTTCAATTTGAACATGTTCTGGGTTTGTCATGTGCTCAAAAGCTAATTCTTGTACGCGATACGATAATGTGGCAGAAAATAATAAGTTTAAACGCTTTGATGTATCTGGCATACGATCGAACATATAGCGAATATCTTTGATAAAACCTAAATCGAACATACGATCAGCTTCGTCAAGCACGACTACCTCAATTTCATTAAGGGTGTAACAGCCTTGCTTATACAGATCAATTAGACGACCTGTAGTACCAATTAAAATATCAACGCCTTTTTCTAGTTGTGCACGTTGTTTTTCGTAATCTTCGCCACCATATACTAAACCTAAGTTAAGATTACAGTGCGGCGCTAAAATTTTAGCATCTTTGTGTATCTGAATCGCAAGCTCCCGAGTAGGGGCCATGATCAGGGCTCTTGGATGTTTACTAGGTGCTTTGCTAGATTGTAATAACCGATGGCACGTGGCAGTTAAAAACGCCAACGTTTTGCCTGTACCTGTTTGAGCTTGGCCCGCGATATCGCGTCCATCACAAATAAAAGGTAGGCATTTTGCTTGAATAGGTGTGCAATATTCAAACCCATTCTCGGTTAAACCGGCAACCACTTCCGGCGCGATAGCAAAGTCTGAAAACTTTTTATCGGTTAAATGTGTCTTAGTCATAGCGTTTAAGCATAACGTTTAAACTTGCAATAAGAAACAAGAGTGTTTAAATACGCACTAAATATTTCGCCTAACTAAATCGGAGAGCGCAATGAGCGAGAAAATAATCCAAATTACTGACGATAGCTTTGAAGCTGACGTATTACAATCTGACAAACCAGTACTAGTAGATTTCTGGGCTGAATGGTGTGGACCTTGTAAAATGATCGCCCCTATTCTTCACGAAGTTGCTGATGAATACGACAGCCGTGTGACTGTTGCTAAATTAAACATTGACCAAAATGCTGGCACACCGCCAAAATTTGGTATTCGTGGTATCCCTACTTTACTTCTTTTTAAAGATGGTCAAGTAGCTGCAACGAAAGTAGGTGCTCTTTCAAAAACTCAACTTATTGAGTTTTTAGAAAACAACATCTAACTGTAAGCTAGAACAATAAAAAGGGCTTTTTGCCCTTTTTTAAATTTATTTTGTATAAAGACTGGACGCTTTGCCAGTGAACTGCTAGTTTATAAAGCCAACTAATCCTTAGTTATATTCAACAAACCTCACTCAACGATCAAAGCGATTTTGAGTATGACAACTGTAATAAAGAACCCACCAATATGCATTTACGCGAATTAAAAGACAAGTCCATTAAAGAGCTTGTAGACTTAGCTGAGTCCATGGGGCTCGAAAACGTAGCCCGCTTAAGAAAGCAAGATATCATTTTTGCCATTCTTAAATCCCATGCCAAAGGCGGAGAGAATATCTTCGGCGGCGGTGTATTAGAGATTTTACAAGATGGTTTCGGCTTCTTAAGATCATCAGAAGCCTCTTACTTAGCTGGCCCAGATGACATTTATGTTTCACCTAGCCAAATTCGCCGTTTCAGCATGCGTACTGGCGATTCAATTTCAGGTCTTATTCGTCCACCTAAAGACGGTGAACGTTACTTTGCTTTACTTAAAGTAAATGAAGTTAACTTTGATAAACCTGAAAACTCTCGAACTAAAATTCTTTTTGAAAACCTTACTCCATTACATGCAAACGAACGTTTTCGCATGGAACGTGGTAACGGCAGTAAAGAAGATATTACAGCCCGTGTACTTGATTTAGCATCTCCTATTGGCCGCGGCCAACGTGGTTTGTTAGTAGCTCCGCCAAAAGCGGGTAAAACAATGCTACTTCAAAATATTGCACAATCAATTACGCACAATCATCCTGATGTAACATTAATGGTTTTACTTATTGATGAACGTCCGGAAGAAGTAACAGAGATGCAACGCCTAGTTAAAGGTGAAGTTATTGCATCAACGTTTGATGAACCAGCTTCTCGTCACGTACAAGTTGCCGAAATGGTTATCGAAAAAGCAAAGCGCCTAGTTGAACATAAAAAAGATGTTGTTATCTTATTGGATTCAATCACTCGTTTAGCACGTGCTTATAACACCGTTATTCCTTCATCAGGTAAAGTACTTACTGGTGGTGTTGACGCTAACGCATTACATAAACCTAAGCGTTTCTTTGGTGCCGCACGTAACGTTGAGGAAGGTGGTAGCTTAACAATCATAGCTACAGCTCTTATCGATACTGGCTCTAAAATGGATGAAGTTATCTACGAAGAGTTTAAAGGTACTGGTAACATGGAACTTCACCTTAACCGTAAAATTGCGGAAAGACGTGTATTCCCAGCTATCGACTTTAACCGCTCAGGTACTCGTCGTGAAGAATTACTAACAAAACCAGATGAACTTCAAAAGCTTTGGATTTTACGTAAAATTGTTCATGACATGTCAGAAATTGATGCAATGGAATTCTTAATCGATAAACTATCGATGAGCAAAACCAATGATGAATTTTTTGATTCGATGAGACGCCAATAAAAGCGTTTTAATTGAATAAAAAAAGCGCCTTAGGCGCTTTTTTTGTGTCTGGATTAAATACAGTTTAACTTTCATTATACTTTTTAAGTACACCCTGCAGCGTATCAACGAGCGCTTTAAAGTCATTTGCACTGCTTTTTTGGCTTCTGCGTAGAAGTGCTCTGTCTAAATTTTTAGCCGATTGCGCAATTTCATCCAAACCAAACATTTGTGCAGCCCCTAAAATGCGATGGCTATCTTTTTGTAGCGCATCTAAATCTTCGCTTATAAAATGCTGCGTAATCGTTTCACTCTCCAAAGCAAAGCTCTGTTTGAAACTAATCACAAGATCGCTCATATCAACTTCATTTTGCTTTGTAATTGGCTGATCTTCTGCATTATGTAGGTGACTAGAAAGCGCTTTATAAAATGACTCTTTGTCTATCGGTTTACCTAAGTAACCAGTAAACCCTAACTCTAAATAACCATCCACTTCATGACTCATAGCATTTGCTGTTAAAGCAAAAATAGGTCGCTCAAAACCACATTGTTTTAATAGCTGAAAAGCAGAACGCCCATCCATCACTGGCATTTGAATATCGAGCAATACTAAATCTGGATATTCTTTTAAGCACTGCTCTACCGCTTGCTCACCATTTTCAACAGCAATAACCTCGAGTCCCATTGAGCGTAAATAGCGACTTATTAACCTACGATTATCAGGATGATCCTCCGCAAGTACGACACGACCTGCCAATTGCTTATTTGCCTTAGGAGCACTTTGAGTTTCAATCATGCTTTGCGATTTATTTACTTCTGCGCACGGTAAAAAGAACGAAAACTGACTGCCCTTTTTGTATTCGCTTTGTACGCTGATATAACCACCCATCATCGCAGCTAATTGTTGCGATAAGCTAAGGCCTAACCCTGTACCACCAAAGCGACGGCTAATGCTGTTATCAGCTTGGCTAAAGCATTCAAAAATAAGCTTTAACTGTTTAGAGCTCATACCAATACCGGTATCTTTTACAATAATAACTAGTCCTTGCTCACTCTTATTTAATGCAATAATGATCTGCCCAGAATGAGTAAACTTAATAGCATTTGCACATAAGTTTATAAGAATTTGCTTTACGCGTATTAAATCCAGCTTAGTGTAAAACTCATTACCCACTTGATTGTCTAAAATAAGATGTAGATTTTTTGCTTTTGCTTGGGTGATAAACATTGCGTGCACATCATTTACGAGCTCTACAATATCAAAGCACGAAATATTTAACTCTAATCTATTGGCTTCAATTTTACTTAAATCGAGTACATCATTTATTAAGCTTTTTAAATGGTCACTGTGACGCTGAATTACTCTTAATTCATCTTTAAGTGACTCAGGCTCATATAATTCATTAATTAAAGCATCTGTTTGCCCTAAAATAGCCGTTAGTGGAGTGCGAATTTCGTGACTAATATTAGCCAAAAACTGGCTTTTAACATCGTTGGCTTCTCTCAACTCTTGTGCAATTGCCTGCAATTCTGCAGTACGTTGCGTAACTTGTTCTGTTAACTGCTGCTTAGCGCGTTTTTCTGCACCACGGCGATAAAGCGCAATACCAGTTACGACAACTAAAAGTAATAGTAAAAAAGAGAATAAAGTAAGCTGAGAACGCTGCGACATTTTTAGCTCTTGCACACGGCGATCTTGTTTAAGTTTTTCTATCTCTTGGTTTAATTGCGTTGCTTTAAATTGATGCTGAAGTACCGCTAGTGCATTTATAATTGCCGTACTTCTGAGCTTTCGCAACTCACTAATATATTTTTGTTGCAAAGCCATTGCGCTTGAATAATCGCCTTTACTGGCTTCAAGAAGTGCTTTGGCCCCCAAGCTCTCTCTAATTATTCGCTCACTACCATATTCATGAGCAAGTAAAATTGCTCTATCTAAATTTATTTGCGCCTCTTCTAAGTTGCCCTTAACAAACTGAATTTTAGCCAGCGCATGTAGCGCATTAAGCTCTAAATTATGGTTATCTATTTTAAGGGCGTAGTACTCACCTAATTTAGCTTGCTCGTACGCTTCATCCACTTTTTTTAATACTAAATTAGTATTTGCTAGGTTTGTATATTGTGTAGATAACTTATTGTAATCATTAGCTGAAATATAATAGCGTAGCGCTAGCTGGTAATAATGCAGTGCTAAGTCAAATTGATTACTCTCCATATGGGCAACACCCATATTGTTATATACCTGCGCAATACCGCTTTTATCATCTAATCGTTGATAAACCTTAAGTACATCTTGATAAAGACCAAACGCACTATCGTAGCGTGATAAGCGTATATAAACGCCTGCTATATTAAGTAGTATATCGGTTTTATCTTGCTCGCTGCCGTACGCCTCGTAGATAGCTTTTGCTTTTAAATAAAACTCTAGGGTATCGCCTAGCTTATTCATATTAAAATAGGCCAAACCAATATTATTTAATAAGTTTGCCTGCTCTAGTAATTGCTTATTCTTTTCTGCTAATGCTAGGGTACGGGTATATTCAATAATCGCTTTTTGAAATAAGCCTTGATAAAAAAGTACAACACCTTGCATTTTTATTGCACGAAAGTGCTCATCAGGGAAGAAAGTATCCGAAGTATGTTGTTCAAGTAATTTAAAGTAATGTAATGAGTCTTTAAAATTATCAACCGATAACGCAGTATTACCCAATGCCGAATAAACAGCGACACGCTCTTTTTTGGAGGCATTTTTATTAGCAAGTAGCATGTTTGCTAATTGTAATTTAGGCTCCCACTGCACTTCGTTTTTGAATTGCTCAAATAACGAATCATTATTTTGGGCATAGCTAGGAGCTATTAGTACACAGCATATAGTAAATAAGAGGCATTTTAACTTGCCCAGCATAATTTTAATCCTTCAAACCGTTACTTATATCAGTGTAATCTTTATTGAAGATACACCAACTACTAGGACCTAAACAATGCTTAACCCACTGATTGATGAGATTTTTGAGCTAATACTAACAAAGCAGGTTTGGCAAGTTCATACTTTAGCAGCAGAACTGACAAACCGCAGCGCTATGACCACTCTCGATAAAAGTCCTGAACGTGATTTATTTAAACGTAACTTTTTAATTATGAATGCACTGTACCAACTGCAGGCACAATTACGCCCTCAGAGTTTACTCATTTCAGCTCTGCATATCGAGCTTTTAGAAAAAGGAGATAATAGTTTAGTAACAACAAGCGAAAATTTGCGAGATTATTATTTAGATTGGCATAATTACGATACCAGTGAAGAGCAGATTGATGAGCTTTTAAATAGCTTTTGGCGTCAGTTTAAAACGATATCACCACAACAGACTTTAAATGAAAATGAATTTAAAGCATTGGCTTTAGAATGGAAGTTACCTGAAAATTTCACTCTTAAAAATGTTCAAAAGCGCTGGAGACAACTTGCATTACAAGTGCACCCAGATAAACCAAATGGCTGTGAAGTTGAGTTTAAAAAAATACAAACACAATACGAGCAGCTAAAGGTAGCTGCTCGTTAATCTATTAATTTAGAAGTTTAAATTAACGAGTAAGGCGACGTGCGCGTATTTTACGCCCTTTAATATTGCCTTCGGTTAATTTACGAAGCGCAGGTTTTAATGAGTTACGCTCAACAGCAACAAACGCTACGTTATCAAGTACGTTAATTTTACCCACCTGACGACCTGCAACCCCATCTTTACCCGTTAAAGCACCTAAAATATCACCTGCACGTACTTTTTGTTTTTTACCTGAATCAATCATCAAAGTAACCATTTCAGGGCGGTACGGTGGCTTGTCTAATAAATTAAATGGTGGCATTTGCTCTGGAGTAATATCACGTTCGTAATGTTCGCCTATTTGAGCAATTTTAAACGCTTCTGCTTCACCGTAAATAGAACATGCAATGCCCTTTTTACCAGCTCGTCCTGTACGACCAACACGATGCACATGTGTTTGCGTGTCATGTGCTAAATGGTAGTTAATCACCATATCCATATCGTCAATATCTAAACCACGTGCAGCAACATCGGTTGCAACAAGTATTGAAGCACTTTTATTTGAAAAGTGAATTAACGTACGTTCACGATCGCGCTGTTCTAAATCACCGTGTAGCGAAACAGCACTAAAGCCTTCATCAGCTAAATCGTCACACACTTGTTGTGTTTCTACTTTAGTATTACAAAACACAACACAGCTTTGTGGTGTAAATTTAAGTAATAATAATTTTAGCGTTGGATAGCGCTGCTTATTATTATCCATTTTGTAGAAGTACTGCTTAATTGTGCTTTTGGCTTGCTCTTCTTCTACTTTAACCATTTCTGGATTTTTAAGTACACGCTTAGCAATTGCTTCAATAGCTCTTGGGAATGTTGCACTAAATAACAATGTTTGACGATTTTGTGGAATGCGCTCAATAATTGCATCAAGTGTATCTTGAAAACCCATATCAAGCATTTGATCGGCTTCATCAAGTACCAATGTTTCAACATCATCTAAACGTAAAGTACCTTTACGAATATGGTCATCAACACGCCCAGGTGTGCCAACAATAATATGCGCGCCATGTTCAAGCGAGCCTATTTGTGGACCAATTGATACACCGCCACATAACGTTAATATTTTAATGTTATGGATACCGCGCGCTAATTTACGCATTTCAACCGCAACCTGCTCGGCAAGCTCACGAGTAGGACACAAGACTAAAGATTGAATACGAAAGCGTTTTACGTTTAATTTAGCTAACACACCCAAGCTAAACGCAGCAGTTTTACCTGAACCGGTTTTTGCCTGAGCAATGATGTCTTTACCAGCAAGTACAGGCGGTAAACTTTGCGCTTGTACAGGTGTCATATGCGCATAACCAAGTGTTGATAAATTATCAACGAGTCCAGCTGGTAAAGCCAAAGATGAAAA
Organism: Pseudoalteromonas sp. NSLLW24; assembly: GCF_015864725.1. Taxonomy (NCBI): domain Bacteria; kingdom Pseudomonadati; phylum Pseudomonadota; class Gammaproteobacteria; order Alteromonadales; family Pseudoalteromonadaceae; genus Pseudoalteromonas; species Pseudoalteromonas sp. NSLLW24. The sequence goes on from NZ_JADYWQ010000012.1 coordinate 9,930, forward strand.
AGCAGTTGAAGTCACAGTAAGTTCCATAGCAATAAAAATAACGTGGGGGAAAGCCCCACTAAATATGCTGCTAATAATAGCAGAATTCGTAATTAGCAACCATTAACAAACACATAATAAAGCACGTTAACAAAAGGTGTTGAAAATGATAGTAGTTTGCATTAAGATCGCGATTGTTTTTTACATATCACTGCTGGAAGCAAACAATGAAACTGAATTCTCTTTACATAGCACTATTAGCAAGCATTACAACAAACACATACGCAAACACTACTGACCTTGAGCGTATAGAAGTAAAAGGTAGCTACTTTAACGATTACAAAGTAGATAACGCTAATGGCGCAATGAGAACATCAGCTTCATTACTTGAAACCGCACAATCTGTAACCGTAATAACCGACACTATTATTAGTGAGCAACTTGCCACTACCCTTGGCGAAGTACTAACAAATGACGCAAGCTTAACTGCAGGCTCACAACAACGAAATCGTGAGGTATTTAACTTGCGCGGCTTTGAGCTAAGCTCATCAACAGGTTATTTACGTGATGGGCATCAGCATTGGTCGCACTACCAACAACCAATCGAAATTTTACAACAAGTTGAAGTAATTAAAGGCCCATCGAGCATTTTATATGGTCAATCAGGTCCGGGTGGCTTGGTGAACATGGTTACTAAAAAGCCTACAGCACAAACATTATTTAATGCCAGTGCCGATGTAGATCAACATGGCTCAACGCGCTTTATGGTTGATGCTGCAGGTGCCTTGACTGAATCTGAAGATTTACGTGCTCGTGGTATTTTAGTTAAACAAGATGTTGATTACTGGCGTGAATACCAAAACGGTGAAAACCGCGAGCGTGACCGCTTTTTAGGTGCTTTAGTTGTAGATTACGATATTAGCGACAACGCATTAGTACGTGTGCATTACGACCGCACAGACGACGAAGCCGGTTTAGATACTGGCGCATGGATAGACGAAAACGCCAATGTAATTGGTGATGATAAAACAATCCGTGATATGTCTTGGGCATTTACCGACATAACCGTAGAAAACCTAGGTGTAGACCTAGAAGTATTTTTAACCGATAACTGGCAAGTAAAACTTGGTTACAACGAACAAACGTTTGAACGCCAACGCTTTGAGTCAGCACCTCGCATGCCTAATGGCTTTGCTGAAGGTGACAGCTATGAATCTCGCCCTTACGATCGCTTTGATGATTGGCAATTTAAAACTGCATTTATTGATTTTATTGGTGAGTTTGAAACCGCGGGCATTCAACACCAGTTATTAGTAGGCGCTAACTCGCTTGATTACTACTACGGGCAATTACGCACAGCACTGCCTAAAGAAGAATACCTTTACTATTCAGCAGGTCAAGACGAGCCATCTCGTCCATCAATAAGCTATAAAACAGATGATACAATAAGCGAAACTGAATACGACTACTACGGTATTTACGTCCAAGACTTAATTTCGTTCTCACCAGAGTGGCAATTATCGCTAGGTGGCCGTTACGATAAGCAAACGCGTGAAGGCCAAAATAACGAATCATTTGTACCAAAAGTAGGTGTGCTTTATCACCCAAATGCTTCTGCAACTATATACGCTAGTTACTCAGAAGGCTTTGAGCCACAAAATGAGACCATCACCGACGAAACTGATATTAACTTCGGTATGGAAATAGATGCTGTTACCTCTGAACAAAGAGAACTTGGCATAAAATGGCAACTGCTTGATGACCGTTTACTGCTTAGTGGTGCCGTTTTCGATATAAGTAAAAACGGAACGCTGGTCACTGAAGACCTTGAGGCTCCTATTGGCTCAGTTACAACCGAGACAAATCAGGTTGGCGAACAACGCCACAAAGGCTTTGAAGTTGCAGCACAAGGCGCTGCAACAGATCGTTTATTTGTAATGGCCTCTGCGATGTATTTAGATGCGAACTATGAAAGAGCGAATGAGGAGCTGCAAGGTAAACGCCCAACCGACGCACCTAAATGGTCAGCATCTCTGTGGACTCGTTATGAGCTAAATGATGCGATTGCTTTTAACGCTGGTGCTTTTTATGAAGGCGAGCGCTTTGCAGATAGCGATAATACAATTACTAAAGATGCATATACACGTGTTGATGTAGGTGCAACTTATAAGTTTAACTTAAGTAATACCGATATTAACTTACGCCTTAACATCGAAAACTTATTTGATAAAAGCTATTTAGGTGGTGGCGGCACAAATAATGTAACTGTTGGCGAGGGTACAAATCTTCGTTTAGCTGCGCAATTTAGCTTTTAAATAAATGCCTTAAATAACAGCTTTAAAATATAGCCCGCGTACATTTACGCGGGCTTTTTTATATCTAAATATTTACACTTAACAGCATTAAACCTATTACAAAGCCTATTCATCTCATCTATTTTTTATCATGTTTGTTACATGCTCTAATAGCGCTAATTATTAAAAAGGCCTACAAAAATGAAAAAATTAATTACCGCACTGCTGCTTACTAGCAGTATGGCTGCAAACGCTAACAGCGCCGAATTTACCCAAAAGCAATTACAACAAGTAGACGAAGTGCGCACCTCTGCACTAAATAGTGATTTAAGCTATAAATTACTAGAGTCATTAACAACTGAAGTTGGTCCTCGCTTACCCGGCACTGAAAACGATAAAAAAGCAGTGGCATGGGCTCAAGCCAAATTTAATGAACTGGGCTTTGATAAAGTATGGCTAGAAAAAGCCACGTTTCCTAAATGGCGTCGTTATAGCGAAAGCGGAAAAATACTAACACCAAGCGAGCAACCACTGCACTTAACTGCATTAGGTAACAGTATAAGCACGCCAAAAGATGGGATTACAGCGCCGGTTGTATTATTCGAAACACTTGATGAATTAAAAGCCGCACCGGCGAACAGTTTAAAAGATAAAATTGCATATATTAATTACCGCATGAACCGCGATATAGACGGGAATGGTTACGGGCCGGCTGTAAAAGCACGCGGTACAGGCGCTATAGAAGCGTCTAAAAAAGGCGCTGTTGCCTTCATGATGCGCTCGGTTAGTACCGGTCATCATCGCTTTGCACACACCGGCGGTAGTTACTACAAAGAAGGTGTTACAAAAATACCTAACGTAACAATTGCTAACCCAGATGCAGATCAAATAGCACGCTTAGTTGCTTTAAATAAAGACGTATCGGTAAATATTAATGTGCAAACCGAAAGCCTTGGTGAAGGCACTGGTTATAACGTTATTGGCCAATTTAATGGTACCGAAAACCCTGAGCAATATGTATTAATTGGCGGGCATTTAGATTCTTGGGACTTAGGGACTGGCGCATTAGATGACGGCGCAGGCGTTGCACTAACAATGGCAGCCGCTAAACATATTAGCGATGTAAAACGTCCTAAGCGCAGTATTCGTGTGGTACTTTTTGCAGCTGAAGAGCTAGGTCTTTGGGGTGCAAAAGCTTATTTTGCAGAGCATAAAAACGAGCTAAGCAATATTGTTGCAGCCGCTGAGTCTGATTTTGGCGCCGATGTTGTATATGCTTTTGAGTCGAACGTAAGCGCAGAGTCACTTCCTGTAGTTCGCGCTATAGCAAAAGAACTTGCGCCGTTAAATATTGAGTACATTGGTAAAAACCAAGCGAATGGTGGCCCCGATCTAATTCCACTTAAAGCAGCAACGTCAGCGCCTATTTTTGAACTTGCTCAAGATGGAACAGATTACTTTGATTACCACCATACAGCTGACGATACGCTTGATAAAGTAACACCTGCTAAGCTTCGTCAAAATACCGCTGCATATGCTGTATTTGCTCTAATGGCTGCCGATGCAAAAACCACTATCAAGCCTAAAGCTCAAAATAAGTAATAACAGACATACTTACTTACAGTTTGTAGCTTTAACTAACACGCTTCTTGTTTTACCTTTAGGTAATTAAACAAGGAGCGTGCTTTATGTTACTTTTCAACACGAGTGAATCATTTCCACATTTTGCACAAATAACACGCTGCCCTCACTGCCAAAGCGACGCCTACCATTTAGTAAATAAAAGCCGCTATTTACGATTTAGCATTTTACCTATGCTTGCCTTAAAATTAAGCTATAAACGCGAGTGCTATCAATGCGGAAAAAGCGAACCTGTTAAAATACCGCAACTACCGTTAATAGAAAAACTAAGCCTACCTAAATACTTTATTGGCGTATTTTTATTGCTTTGGATTGTTTCGTTTTTTTATCAACAACACCTTGATACCGAGACTCAAAAGCAAAGCTATTTGAATACACCTAAAATATATGACACCTACTTAGTACACGCCGACAAATTTACACACGAACCCTGGACCCTAACCAATTTAAGAATTGCTCAAGTTTTAAGTTTTGATAAGCAGTTTATTACCTTTCAGATAAGCAACTACAGCTATAAACGTAATAATAGTATTACCTTGGCAATGCGTACCAGCCAACTAATTCAAGACAATTACTTCTCCACTAAAACAATCACCCTCCCTCGTGATGAAGTAAAGCGTTTATATAAAGACGAAGCTATTTATGACGTGCTGCGACCTTATGCCAACAGCCTTTATGGCGGGTTTGTGATGTTTCCTCCCAAACCTAAGCCACTATATAAAGGTTTAAAACTCGATAAAAACAATCAACAAGGCATTATTTATTTTAAAGATAAGTTGTTTTTTGAAGCATTTAATAGCTTTAAGCTAGCTGCTGAAGCGGGTTCTCAATGGGGGCAATTAAATTTAGCGCAAATGTATCGTGATGGTCAGGGAATAGCTCAAAATTATCAACAGGCTATTTATTGGTATAAAAAGGCCATTGAGCAAAAAAATACTAAAGCACAATTTGAATTAGAATCGCTTTGTAAAATAGCTAACTGTGAATGAGTGAATTTAAATATAGCTGGCGCAACAAGTACGCCAGCTATAAACTATTTTTTAAATAACTTTGTATAACTTACATGTATAAGCACAACAACTAAGCCGGCAATAACACCTAGCAAACCATCAAACAAGAGAGGCGCTAATACTTCTCCAGTGCCGCCAGCAACAGACTGAGCATAGCTTGTTACATCCACTTGAGTATGATGCAGTAACTCAACACCATGCACTAAAATCCCGCCGCCTACTAAAAACATTGCAATGGTGCCCGCAAATGCTAAAAACTGCATCAACCTAGGCGCTGCTGCGAGTAAGCCTTTACCAAGTAACTCTTTAAATTTATTAGCTGACACTTTAGATTGGTTGAGTAAATAAAGCCCGGCATCATCCAGCTTTACAATACCGGCCACTAAGCCATAAACGCCAATCGTCATTATAATTGCGATAACACAAAGCACTAAAGCTTGGTTAAGTAATGTAGCGCCTGCCACAGTGCCTAAAGTAATAACAATAATTTCGGCAGAAAGAATAAAGTCGGTTCTTATTGCCCCTTTTATTTTTTGTTTTTCATACTCAACTAAATCTAATTTTTCATCTTCATCTACCACTTCATTGTGATGAGGCAAAAACTTAGCAAATACTTTTTCAGCTCCCTCAAAACACAAAAACAAACCACCCATCATTAAAAGCGGTGTTATTAACCAAGGCAGCCATACGCTTATTAATAAAGCAGCGGGTACGAGTATCGCTTTATTTAAAAATGAGCCCTTTGCCACAGCCCAAACAACCGGTAATTCACGCTCTGCTGCAACACCTGTAACCTGCTGTGCATTGAGCGCTAAGTCATCGCCTAATACACCCGCTGTTTTTTTTGTTGCTACCTTACTCATTGTCGCAATGTCATCAAGTAAAGTGGTTATATCGTCTAATAACGTTAAAAGGTTAGTGCCTGCCATAAAGCTTCCGAGCTCAAAAAATATTGCTATAAACATAACGTAAAGCGCTACTTTCACCAACGGTTAATTTTGCTTTGTTATTCTTACATTAGATTAAAATTTTGCCCTGTGTTTTAACTAACTTTTAAAGAAGATGGGAGGAAAAATGAAAGTATATTTAGCATTAATCGCTATTTTACTAAGCTTAACCGCATGTAGTGATTTACAAACCAGTACTGCTTACCAATGCGATGATGAGAGCGTAAAACTCAATATCATTAATAATTCTGAAGCCGAACTTATCTTTAACAATAAAGTGCATGTACTTAATCACGAAAAAAGTGCATCAGGGAATAAATATATAAGTGAAGAGGTACTGTTTTGGGGTAAGGGAAATGAAGCCATGCTAATCATTGCTGGTAAAAAAAGACAGTGCATCAAGGTTTAACACAAAACCAACCAATAAATTACAGCAATGCTACAATAATTAAAGACCCATTATTGTGATGAAGTTATGCGTTCAATTGCGATCAAACATAAAATAATTTTAGCTTTTACAGCCATTGGTTTATTGGTGCTAACAAGTAGTGTGTTTTTTTATTGGTCATTAAACAAAATTAGCGTTAACAATACCCGAACCGAAAAATTAGCAGTTCCGGTACAACAGTTCAGTAAAGATTTAAGGCTATCATTACTGTCTATTACCAAATTTAATGCCTTAGCTTACAGCCAAGCAAACCTTGATTTACTTCAACAAAATAAAAAACAGGCGCAAGCTGAACAACAACAATTTAGCGATATGCTCAATTCGTTAAGCACTCAACTAAATCAACAAATAACAATGCAAAATTTACTCACCAGTACCAACGCAGGCTTCGAGCAACTGACTAAAGTAAGTGTCGCAATGTTTAGTGCTAAAGAGAGTAAGTTTGTAGCGCAAAATTCCACCATAGAATTATCAGCAACGTTTAACGAGCAACTTTACAATTTAAGTTCTAACTTACTTGATATAGAACTTTTAGAAGTGCCTGCAAAACAGCAGGCGCTACTTAATGCGATGTTTGGAACAGCGACCCGTATAGATGATTTATTGTTTAACTTAAGCAATAATATAAAAAGCATTACTCAAACTACAAGTATCAATGATTTAAATAGCCATCAGCAAGATACCCTATTTCTACTAGATAACATCCAACCTAATTTCACCTATTTAGAGCAACAAGCGCTACCTTTTAATAATGCGTTTAATGCTAAAAATTTAACGGCTAAATTTAATCAATTAAGAGAGTTACTTAACAACGATACAGGAATTTATGCCCAACAAAATAAAGTACTCAAAAGTACTATTGCTGCGGCTCAAAATTTTGAACACTTTCAACAGCAATTTATAACAACAGAAGGTCAGCTTATTGAACTTAATAAATTGGCTGATGAGCGCTTTAATGCCTTACAAACTAATGCAAAGGCCGCCATAAATACAGGGATTAGTTCTGTAGTAATTATTACGCTTGTTTTAATTATATTGATTATCGCTATCTCTATTTTTACAACTCGCGCAATGCTAAAACCGCTTAAAAAAGTAAACCGCGATTTAGCCCGAATCGCCTCAGGTGATTTATCAAAGCGAAGCCATCCGCGCAGTAAAGATGAATTTGGTACTTTGCTAAATAACATAAATAAACTCAGTGAAGACCTTACCCAGTTAATTGGCGCAATTAGTAGTGACGCCCATGAACTAGACCGCAGCGCTATTAAAACCAGTGAAAAAGGTCAGCAAATGACGGTTGTTGCACAACAGCAGTTGGAGCGAAGCGCGCAGGCAACATCGCTTGCACAAAATATGCTAACCAACTCACAAGCGGTTTATGAACAAGCAGATAAAACATCAAGTGAAATAACCAATGCATCGCAATTTGCCAATGACGTAAACAAGATTGCTAATAAAAATAGTCTAAGTATAGAAACTTTATTACAGCGCCTTGATAAAGCAGTAGGCAGCACTGAGGAACTAGCCCAACACACTCAGCTTATTGAAGCCATTGTTGAAACAATTAGCAGCATTGCCGAGCAGACCAACTTATTGGCACTCAATGCTGCAATTGAAGCAGCGCGAGCGGGTGAAAACGGACGCGGGTTTGCTGTAGTTGCTGATGAGGTTCGATCATTAGCTGCACGTACACAGACCTCGACTAGCGAAATAAACACCATGATCCAAACATTGCAACAGCACACTCAAACAACTCAAGAACACATTACCGATGGCCAACACCAAGCCAAGCAATGTGTTAAAAACAGCACTGAACTAAATAAAGCCGTAGAGCGTATTAAAAGCACATTGTTGTCTGTTAATCAGATGAGTGAGCAGATTGCTCATGCATCACATGAGCAATTGACTAACAGTAACGACATTCAACAAATAATGGCCAAGGTGACAGAGCAAGCAACCTTGAATGCCAAAAACGCGACAACCCTAGCAAGCGAAAGTGAAGACGTAAATCAACTTGCACACTCCTTAACAAGTGCCGTAGAGCGCTTTAAGTTTTAAGTGCAAGTAATGACTTGGCTTGCATGAAATGGGTATAATACTTCAACTCTTTTGCTTAATAGCGGCCCACAATGAAATATAAAGATCTACGTGATTTTATCGATTTGCTTGAAAAAAAAGGCGAACTTAAACGTATCACCCAAGAAATCGACCCGTATCTTGAAATGACCGAAATATCTGATCGCACATTGCGTGCAAAAGGCCCTGCGTTATTATTCGAAAATCCAAAAGGCTACGATATGCCGGTGCTTACCAACCTATTTGGTACACCAAAACGCGTAGCAATGGGCATGGGCCAAACAGATGTTAGCGAGCTTCGCGAAGTGGGTAAGCTACTCGCTTTTTTAAAAGAACCTGATCCACCAAAGGGTATTAAAGAAGCTCTAGGTGCTATACCTATTTTTAAGCAAGTGCTTAATATGCCTGCAAAAGAAGTTAAAAAAGCGCCTTGCCAACAAGTAGTTTTAGAAGGTGATGATGTAGACTTAACTAAATTACCTATTCAGCATTGCTGGCCAGGTGATGCAGCGCCATTAATTACTTGGGGCCTTACAGTCACTAAAGGGCCTTATAAAAAGCGCCAAAATTTAGGTATTTATCGCCAGCAATTATTAGGCAAAAATAAAATAATTATGCGTTGGTTGTCGCATCGTGGTGGCGCGCTTGATTTTCAGGAATGGTGTAAAGAAAACCCAGGGCAACCTTACCCTGTCTCGGTAGCACTAGGTGCCGATCCAGCTACTATATTAGGTGCAGTAACGCCTGTACCCGACACATTAAGCGAATATGCATTTGCTGGTTTATTACGTGGTAGCAGAACCGAAGTTGTAAAATCTATTTCAAATGACCTACAAGTCCCTGCCAGTGCAGAAATAGTACTTGAAGGTTACATTATGCCAGGTGAAATGGCGCCAGAAGGCCCTTATGGTGACCATACCGGTTACTATAATGAAGTAGATGACTTTCCAGTAATGACGGTAACTCACTTAACGCATCGTAAAGATCCTATTTATCACAGCACATTTACTGGCCGTCCGCCTGATGAGCCTGCAATTTTAGGTGTAGCACTTAATGAAGTGTTTGTGCCGATATTACAAAAGCAATTTCCTGAAATCGTCGACTTTTATCTGCCGCCTGAAGGGTGCTCGTACCGTATGGCGATTGTAACAATGAAAAAACAATATCCTGGCCATGCTAAGCGCGTGATGATGGGAGTTTGGTCGTTCTTACGTCAGTTTATGTATACCAAGTTTGTAATTGTGTGCGATGACGATATTAATGCCCGTGATTGGGAAGATGTTATTTGGGCTATAACAACCCGAATGGATCCTGCTCGCGATACAACATTAATAGAAAACACACCTATTGATTATCTCGATTTTGCATCGCCAGTCTCTGGCCTTGGTTCAAAAATGGGAATGGATGCCACCAATAAATGGCCTGGCGAAACCACCCGCGAATGGGGCGAGCCTATTGTTATGGATAAAGACACCAAAGACCGCGTAGATGATATTTGGGAAAGCCTTAATATTCTTTAAGTGTTTATATGTAAGTACATAACAGGCTATAAAATAACCCTGCAGATATGCTAGAATCGAGTCATTCGATTGCGTATCTGCTGTTTAAAGCGCTGCTAAAAGGTAAAAAATGCAAACATTAAAAGCTGAAGTTGTAGCTATCAGCCCACTTACAGAATTTGTTCACAAAGTAATTTTAAAGCCACAACAACCTGTGACCTTTGAAGCTGGCCAATACATGCAACTCGTATTGGGCGAAAAAGACAAACGTGCTTTTTCTATAGCTAGTCGCCCTTCACAGTGCGATGCAATAGAACTGCATATTGGCGCGTCAGGTGCCGATTCGTATGCAATGCAATCGCTGGAACATTTACGAAACGCCCATACCACTGGGCAGTTAGTAGACATTGAAGCTGGCTTGGGTATTTCACAGTTGCGCCTGCAATGTGAGCGCCCTATTATTTTACTTGCCGGTGGCACTGGTTTTTCATACGCAAAATCAATGGCTGATCACTTAGCTGAAATTAAGTGCGACCGTCCTGTATTATTTTACTGGGGTGTAAAAGAAGAGTCAGCTTTATACGCACATACAGAAATGCAAACATGGGCCGATAGCCACAAAAACTTTGAGTTTATCCCTGTGGTAGAAAATCCATCTGCTAATTGGCAAGGTCACACTGGCTATGTACATAAAGCGGTAATGCAAGATATTGTATCACTTGAACCATACGATATTTATATGGCCGGTCGTTTTGACATGATAGGTATTGTCCGTGATGACTTTATTACTCATGGTGCAATTCGTGAAAACATGTACGCAGATGCATTCGCATTTATCAAATAATTGAAATTAACTTTCAGTTATGAATAAAGGCACCTAATCGGTGCTTTTATTTTATATAACAACAAATACTTAATAGTTAAAACCTATCAATCTCATCAACATAAACAATTTCCTAAATCCCTATCTATAAACCATACTTTGTATAGAACATCAGCGGGAGAGACCCAAATGCTAAATACAAAAGTAAAAGATTTTATGCAACGCAAGTTGCCAAATATCACACCAGATACAGAAATGACGACAGCCATCGCAGAACTACAAAAATTTAAACTACTTGGCGCACCAGTATTTGATAAAGATAAATGCCTAGTCGGATTTATATCTGAGCAAGAACTATTAAAACCACTTACGCAAAGCAGTTATTTTTGTGATGGGATGGTTAAAGTATCGCAACTTATGCAAACAAAGGTAGTGACCGTTAGCGGCGATACCAATATTATTGAGCTTGCAGAGCAAATGCAGCCCGGTAAACCAAAAAACTACCCTGTTGTAGAGGGTGTTAAAGTAATCGGTATGATCAGCCGAGCAGACGTACTTAAAGCGCTTTACGATAATTACATAAGCTGTCAAACGCGTTAATTAAACTGACATTACAAATACAAAAATGCCGCTTATATAAAGCGGCATTTTTAATATTCTTAAATTAACGTGCGCTAACGATTGCTGAAAGTTCTTTTTTATCGCCATCGCTTAAAAATGCTATTTCTAATGCATTTTTTTGGGCTTTTTCCATATCAGCTTGAGATAAGCCCGCTTTAGGTGCTGCAACGGTATATTCGTACTCAATTTCAATGCCTTCAACCGCAGGGTCATCAGTATTAATACACGCTAAAATACCGTGATCTAAAAACTGTTTAAGTGGGTGCTTAGCTAAATCGTTTACTGTACTGGTTTGAATATTACTTGTTAAGCACGACTCAATACCAATACGGTTATCGCGTAAGTAATCCATTAGTTTTGGATCTTCAATAGCTTTAACGCCATGCCCTATTCGGCTTGCACCTAGCTCATTAATTGCTTGCCAAATACTTGGAGCACCGAGTGCCTCTCCAGCATGAATAGTCGAAGCTAAATAAGCATTTCGTACTTGTTTAAAGTGCTCTACAAACAACTCACCAGGAAAGCCAATTTCGTCACCGGCTAAATCAACAGCGACTAAATCATTTTTAAATGCGAGTAAAGCATCAAGCTCTTTTTGACATGTTTTTACGCCATAAGTACGCGATAAAATACCAATCAAGTTAGCTTTTATATTTGCACCCTTTGTAGCTGATTTAATACCATCAACAACCGCCTCTACAACCCCTTCTGGGTGTAAACCTTGGCTTTGTGCCATGTAGTAAGGGCTAAATCGAAGCTCTACATAATCAAGGCCTTGTGCTTGTGCATCTTCAATGTTTTCAATCGCTATGCGTCTACACGCATCGTAGTCGCCAAGTACAGTGACACCCCAATCTAACTTTTGTAAAAAAGCCATAAGGTTTGGCTCAGGGTCAATAACTTGAACATGAGGAATTAATGCCTCAACGTTATCTGCAGGTAACTCTATATTAAACTGACGACCAAGTTCTAATATGGTTTGCGCACGTACATTACCATCTAAATGACGGTGAATATCTAGCAAAGGTAATTTTCTATTGATCATAATAGCAACCCAGTTTAGTTAAATTTGCGCGCATGATACGCAGATATAGTTATTTTTCAAGTCTATATGGTTTGCGTTAAGTTTAAGCGGTCATATGTCTGCTTTTTGTGCAAAAAATAACGTTACTTATTTATTTGATAAATAGTGCCAAAGAGTTTTAAAAAGCGTATTTGCATCAATAGGTTTGGTAATATAACTATTCATTCCAGAGGCTAATGCCTTTTTAACGTCATCGTCATGGGCGTTCGCCGATAGCCCTATTATGGGTAAATCAATTAACCCTAAATCACAACGAATTACTTTTGTTGCTTGGAGTCCATCCATTTTTGGCATCTGAATATCCATAAGAACAATGTCGTAGCTATTTTCGGTTAGCTTTTCTATGGCTTCAAAACCATCATTAGCAATGTCGGCAATACACCCTTTTGTTTTTAAAATGGCACTGGCAACATGCTGGTTAAGTGGGTTATCTTCGACTAAAAGTAACTTATAGTTTGCGAATGATAAGGTACTTACATCTATTTCGTCGTATTGCTGTTGAATTTGCTCTGCCTTTGGTAAAGGCGATATAAGCGGCAAACTAAATGTAAATGTAGAACCTTTGCCTTCATAACTAACTAAATCAATTGCACCACCCATTAACTCAACCAGCTTTCTGCAAATACTTAACCCTAAGCCTGTACCACCATATTGACGTGAGGTTGAGCTATCGGCTTGCGCAAACGGTTTAAACAATTGTTTTTGTGCTTCGCTACTAATACCAATACCCGTATCGTTAATACTAAAGTAAGTCATTTTTTTCGACTGCCAAATTTTCAGAGTGATCTCACCTTCCCCTGTAAATTTAACCGCATTATTGAGCAGATTCAGCAGCACTTGTTTTAAGCGGATTGGATCGGTATTAATGACCAAATTTGATGTTTTATCAAAATCGAGACTTAACTTTATTGATTTAATGTCAGCTTCAAACTGAAGTAAATTAAGCATTTCATCCGCTAAACTCGCTACGTTAATAGGCTCTTGCATTAAGTCTAGCTTGCCTGCTTCCATTTTTGAAAAGTCGAGCACATCGTTTAATACCCGCAGTAAAACACCCAGTGCTCCATCTGCTTGTTCAATGTAACTCCTTGCTTGTTGCCAATCATTCTGTTGCAGCGCTAAATAATGCAGCCCTTTTATACCGTTAATAGGGGTGCGGACTTCGTGACTCATGTTTGCTAAAAACTGTCCTTTAATATGACTCGCTTCATCTGCTTTTTGTTTTTCTTTGCGTAATGTATGCGTTTGCTTAGCCACTTGTTCGCGAATTTGTATGTTTGTACCTGTAACTGAAATCAAAAATGTAATCAGTAACCACACAAACAACATACCTACTATTTGTGCAAGCCAATACATTAACCAAGACGTTCTAACTATTGGTTCATATAACTCGACCTGCCACATGCGTTTGCCAATCAACAATTGGTATTCTTTAAACAGCGTTTGCGAGTTATCGGTATCGGCAATATAAATTGCCTGCTTTTTCCCTGGTATCGTTGTATCAAAAAAACTGACTGAAATTGAGTTGTTGTGATCAAATAATAGTGTTTGCGATAAGCGTTTCAGACTGACAATCGCAGCCACAAAACCTTGAAAATCATCTTCGGTAGACGACTCTCCAAAAACAGGATATAAAAAGAGTACACCGTCTTCAGCTGTATTTTGGACTAAATTAATTGGCTCACTTAGTGCAAGTTCATTAAGCTCTTTCGCTTTGCTAAGCGCTGCACCTCTTACTTTACTAGAAGCTAAATCAAACCCTAAAACACCTTCATTATCTTTTAAGGGATATACATATTTTACAGGAAAGTAATTACTACGAGTACCTGCAGGTTGCCAACCTCCATCAAGTGACTTTTCTTTTATATATAAAGGTTTGCCTGTGGCTGTATTTTCATGTGTTTCAAAATCTGCGAGTTTATTTGCTGGTACATAAGGTATCCATTCAAATGCTAAAATTTCTTGGCTATAGTCCAACTGCTTTGAAGTAAATTGTTTAAACTCTTTAAAGTTCACGTCATTACTACTAGCAAAAAATGTAGCTAACAATCCTAAGTGAGCAGTAATACCATCGAGCTTCTGGCTTATAGCATTTTGCACAGTAAGTATTTTGGCTTCTTGCTTTTGAATGTCTTTTTCTTTTTTAACACTGGCAGCGCCATAAAAACTAACGCTGATTAGTATATAAATTAATAGTGAAGGTAAAATTACCAACATACGGTGGCGTACTTGCGTGTAATTAAAGGCTGCGAGCATGAGTGGAGTAAATATAAGTACACCGATACTGTCGCCAATCCACCATGCTATAAAGCTATCAAAAATAGCATGCGTAGGGATCACATTATTCAATGCTAATAAACTAGTTCCCACACCTGCAGCAATAACACAGCATATTGGTCCTGCTACTATTAAGCTCTGCACACTGTGTTTTAAAGAAGATAAATCTAGTGGAGCCTTTATAACATTTACTATAATTTGACGACCAATCCAAGCCTGTAAAACAGAGGCTAAAGTGACGCAAATAGCTTGTAAAAGCACATTAAAATGAAGAATATCTACGGTGTTATCAAGATGAATTAAGTTAGTACAGAAAGCACCAAGAATAAGGCCAATAAATGACTTACGTCCCCAAATTAAAAAGCTCGCTAAAGCAATTCCTGAGGGCGGCCAAGAGGCGACCGCATAGCCATCTACAGAAAGAAGTGAGTTGCTAAAATACCCAGTAAAAAAGTAAGCACAAGCCAAGCTAAGGGTTAATATTAAAAACTTTCTCAATGCTTGTGCTCCTGAACTACAAAAAATGCTAAGTAGTTATAGTGTAGTCATTTATTGATATAAAACGAGCGCCTTTTCTGCTTGTGCACTATTTTTATAACTCAAAACAGCTTGTTCAGAGAACTGTTTTTTATTGTCACTATTCAGTGCTTTATCAAAAATTCTAGCTGCTAAGTCATAATCACCTTTAGCATTAGCAAGGCAAGCCAGCGCAAGTAATAGTGAATTATTTGAATCATCCTTTTTAAGGCGTTCTTGTATGTTTATTTGCAACTTAGGCGCATCGGCTGCTGTTGATTTACTTAATATATTGGCAAGCTCTAAGTGTTGCTCATTGTGCTTAACCATTTTAATTAAGTCACTTTCAATAACAGCCAATTGACCTGCTTGCGCCATTTGCATTAAATATGCGGTGTGGGCATGAGCTTGCAGCTTTTTAGGTAGCTGTTTATATTTTTCGCTCAGTTTGTCTGCATCTAACGCATTAAAGTAGGCACTAAATAACTGCGTCCACTGTGCATCAGTAAGTGCTTTTTTGCGCAGTAAACGCGGCAAAAAGTCTTCCAGCGCACTAAAGTGTTGTTGCTGTACTAATACTTCTGCATAAAGTTTTAACTCAAGTGCGGTGACTTTTTTAGCTTCTGCACTAATACGCATTTGTGACTCAATCGCGCTACTGTCGCCACTTGCCAACCATAGCTTTGCTACTTTTAATTGATGCTCTGGGCTTATTTCAAATAAACGCTCAAGTGCTTTATCTGTTTGATTATTAGCAAGCGCTGCTTTTGCAAGTAATGCTAAGCGAATATCTTCAAACTTATCTGGTACGCTATTACCCGATAAAGCCTGTTCTACGTGCTCGTAATCATCATTAATAGCACTCCACAGAGCCTGCTCAATAGCTGCTTGTTTGCGCTCTTGGCTACGTGCAAAAAAGCCATGTTTAGTATTATGATAAATCGATAATAAGTAGCGGATTAGCTTGTATGTTAAATATAAAACAACAGCGGTAATGACTGCCATTATACAAAACGATACTATCGTGCCTTCTATCGTCGTATTGTTAAATGAAATAAGTACATAACCTTTTTCATCTAGCACAAATGGAGTAACCGCTAGTACAACAACAATAGCTACAATTAAAATAATTAGCCCTATCATTGCGCCCACTCCTTAACCTTTTGTGTACTATTTAAGGTTATTTTTGGATTAAAATTAAGCTGCTCTTTTTCGAGTTTAGACAACGCTTTAAGTACCGTTTTGGTTGCATCATCGTCTTGCTTAAAGTACTCACCAACTAAACGCTTTGCTTCACTTAAGGCGCTAAAGAAAATACTCGCCTGCTTACTCATAAGTGCATCTTGTGCCTGAGTTATATTAAGCTTTATACGTTGATTAATTAAATGGCGCTCTTGATCTGTAAGTAATGGCTCAATGGAAACACCCTCGTGCTGGCGAATAGTAATAAAGCTATCCACAATTTTATTCCAGCTATTACTCAGGTTTTGCTGCCAATCACTCACGTCATCACTTAAAGCATTTTCATCTATTGCAGCCGCTTCTTCTGGCAAGTTAACCGCATTAAAAACTAAATTATCAACGCTATTAAGTGCACTGTTTAGCTGTAAATAAATAGCCTCTGTTGCTATAGGTTTAAGGCTATCAAGTGTTTGTATGTCTTGCATAATAGCTTGGCGAACTTCAACTGTTCCTGGGTGTTCGCTAAGTAATGCATCTAAGCGCTTTAAAACAGCACTAGTGCCTTGGTAATCTTTTTCAGCCCATAGTTTAAATTCAGCCATACGCTGTAAGCTGGTTACTTCTTGTGGGTTTAAAGACGAGCCTTGTTGCTGCGCTTTTTGCAGGGCTGCTTTTAGCTCTTGCTGATTTTGAGCTGCACTTTCACTTAGGGTTGCGGCTACTTTTTTCTCACTATTAAACAGCGCTTGCTGCAAATTAGATTGCGCCGATTTAAGTGCTTGCAGCTCTTGAACGAGTAACTTATTTTGCTCGCTTAACTCATTAACGGCTAGGTTTTGCGCCTTACCAGCATTTAATTTTTGATAAAACTCGTATCCAACACCAGAGGCCACAATTAACGAAATAAGAAGCGCAAGTGCTGCAACCTTACTTACCTTTTTTTTGTTTTTTTCTGTCGTATTTTTTGTAGCTGCTGGCTCTTGCTTAGCTGATTTAGCTGAGGCCGTGTTAGCTATTGTTGATGTGGCTTTTTCTGCCGTAACTGGCTTTGACTGTTCGCTCATGTTGCTACCTTGCTGATTTATGCAGGTAAACATAGCATTATCGCTAGCCCCTGCTGCAATGTGTATATTAGCCGAACTTACCTGTTGCAACTTTAAATAAGCGGCTATCCGCTCGCTTGCAACATAAAATCGGCACTGTTGTAACCATTGTAGTTGGTGTGCAGTAAGGCTTTTAAATATAGCATCAACTGCTGCATTACTTGTTATGACTATACCGTGTACATTCTGGCCTTTCCAGTGGTCTGTCCAGTTAGGGGTGATACTCTCTGTGGGTTCACGTTTGTACACAACACAATTATTTAAAAAAGCACCACGCTCTTTTAGCGTTTTAGCTAACTCAGGGCGGCCACCTTGCCCCTTAACTAACACTATATTACTGCCATCAACCTCGGCGAGTGATTTGAGCGCAAGTAACCCTTCTGAATCATACTGCTTTGGTACTGCTGCGCGCACACCAAATTGCTCATATATAATGTTGGCTGTTTGTTGTCCAACCGCATAAAACTGCGCTTTGGTATTTATATCGGGTTTTAATTGCGAAAGTGCACTGACTGCATCTTGCGATATAAATATTATTTTATCTGCATTTAACAGCGGACTAAGTTCAGTGCTGGAGGGTGTTAAATGCGTTATTTTTAATACCGGAAATAAAGACGCCTGATAACCCGCTTGCTCAAGTTGCTGTGCAAGGGCTGCGCCTTTTCCTTCGGGCCGAGTTATCAGAATATGTGTCATTTATGCGTCTCTATAAACTTCAGCTAATATTTTGTCTGCGCCTTGAGCTAGTAATTTTTTAGCAAGCTCAATACCTAGTTCTTCTGCGTCATTTACATGACCTGTTACTTCGTCACGTAAAATTTCGCTGCCATCAACAGCACCAACTAAACCACGCAAATGTACCTGCTCGCCATCAACTAATGCATAAGCACCAATAGGAACTTGGCAACCACCTTCTAAATAGCGGTTCATCGAACGCTCTGCGTTTACGCGAATACGTGTTTGTATATGCTCAAGTGGTGCAAGTAATGCCTTTGTTACTTCATCATCAATACGACATTCGATACCTACAGCGCCTTGACCATTTGCCGGTAATGACACTTCTGGCTCAATGTAGTCAGCAATACGCGACTCCATTTCTAAACGAATAAGCCCTGCAGCCGCTAAAATAATAGCATCATATTGGCCGTCATCTAATTTACCTAAACGCGTATTTACATTACCGCGCAAATCACGAATATCTAAATCAGGGCGAAGTGCTTTAATTTGGCACTGGCGGCGTAAGCTAGAAGTACCCACAATGGCGCCCTGTGGTAGCTCGTTTAAATTTGCAAAATTGTTTGATACAAACGCATCACGCGGATCTTCACGCTCACAAATAGTATACAGCTCTAATCCTTCTGGGAACTCTACTGGCACGTCCTTCATAGAATGCACGGCAATATCAGCTCGGCCATCTAACATGGCTTGCTCTAGCTCTTTAACAAATAAGCCTTTACCGCCAATTTTAGCCAATGGCGTATCTAAAATTATATCCCCTTGCGTCGACATTGGGACTAATTCTACGCGCACATCTGCATGAAAACGCTCAAGCTCTGCTTTTACAAATTCGGCCTGCCAAAGTGCTAAGGCGCTTTTGCGCGTTGCGATGCGTACTAATTTTGTTTTTTCTGTCATAGGGGTATCCAATTAATTACTGCGTTTAGCTAGTTTTAGTCAGCTAAAATTCTAAATTCTTTTTGGGCAATTAAATTGCCTTGCTCATCAACTACATCAACACGCCAATGGCCTGTCTGTGTGTCCATGATATTTTTTGTTGAGTACGTTCTGTAGCGAGGCGAAGTAACATTAAGTGTAATTTCAGCCATAGTTTCACCTTCAAACGACCAAACATGCTTAACTTGCTGGCCTTGAAGGTTTTTAATCTCACTAAAAAACGAAAGCCCTTCATCAAACTGACTTAATCTAATATCAGCAGCAAACACATTAGTAGGTTCACGCTTACTTACTTTGCGAGTAAGTACTGCACGGCTAATTTTACCTGTATCTATTTGCGCCCCCAATGCCACACTTGCCACTTGTGCTGTAGGTGAAAAACCTTCAGTGCCACTCAATGCACCATCATCACTTTCTAACTCTAAAAGTAAGTCGCTTTGACTGGCTGGCTCAGCTACGTTTTGAGCTTCTGCGGTTTCTTCTTGCACATCATTATCAAGGTTTGAGTTTAACTCTGTATTAATACTCTCACTTTGATCAATCACAATATCGTTGTTAGCTAATAAAACTGTATCAGTATTTACAAGATCCGCTTTATCAGGTGCATTAATTGATATGCTTTGCTCAACCTCATTCTGCGCAAATAATAACGGTTCAATGCTCGGTTGCGTTATCTCTGCGGGCTCGTTAGGAGTGTTGTTTACTGATGATTGAGGCTCAACATCCGTTACTTCAACGCTTGTCTGGTTTTGAGCGTTACTACTAAAGCTTAAAAATTGCTCCTGCTCATTTGGATGCTCACCTTGCTCTGCACTGGCTGACGTTGTTAAGCCATACACAACTGCTGCAGAGGTCATTAATACCAACATAGCAATACTCACAATACGACGCCAATTCCACTCGTAGCTTACCGTTGGTACACTCTCTTGTAGTTCGCGTTTAACATTTGCTTTAATAACTATTTTTTGACTCATATTGACCTCAGCGGTTCCAAAATTAGCTTAAACGAGCAATTAACCATTGGCGAATAGCTTGCAATTCTTCTGCGCAAACTTGGTGGGCCATTGGGTATTCTTGCCAGCTTACATCCATGTTATGTGCTGTTAATACTTCAAACGCACTTCTTCCCGCACTATGCGGTACAACGTTATCTTGGCTACCATGAGCCATAAATACGTTTAAATCAGTATGCTTTGCTTCATCAGTAAATTTTTGCGGCACACACATATAAGTAGAAAGCGCCATAACACCCCCAAGCTTTTGCTCAAAGCGCGGTGCTAAATGCAGAGACACAACACCACCTTGAGAAAAACCAGCTAAAATAATTTTATTAGCAGGTATGCCATTAGCAATTTCTTTATTAATTAACTCTTCTACCTTTGCAGCCGAATCCCTTACGCCTTGTTCATCGGCACGCTTATCTAATTCTATAGATTTAATATCGTACCAAGAGCGCATTTCCATACCACCATTTATGGTGACCGGTTGTACTGGCGCATGCGGAAAAACAAACCGTATACCAAGCTCACTTGGTAAATTAAGCTGCGGAGCTACGGGTGCAAAACCATCCCCAGAGTCACCTAAACCATGTAACCAAATAACCGTTGCTTTGTGCTCACTTTGGGCTGCATATTCTACAAATTCTAAACTCATAGTGATGATTGCCACTTAACTTCTTGGCCTGCTTGGCGAGTTGAGGCTTCATTTATAAACGCCCAAAATTCAGCGCCAGAGCGGTTATCAATCCATAACCCATCACGCATTTCAAAATGATGTCCGTTAAACTTAGTCGCAACCCATACTTGATGAAGAGGTG
This sequence comes from Pseudoalteromonas sp. NSLLW24, assembly GCF_015864725.1. NCBI lineage: Bacteria > Pseudomonadati > Pseudomonadota > Gammaproteobacteria > Alteromonadales > Pseudoalteromonadaceae > Pseudoalteromonas > Pseudoalteromonas sp. NSLLW24. Next base: position 30,920 of record NZ_JADYWQ010000012.1, read on the forward strand.
CTTGCTTATTAATCACTATTTTACTTTTATCAGGAAAAATAATTTCTAAAATACCTTGTGCCGATTCGTAATCTAAATCAGCTTCGCAATCATCAACCTGCTCTTCAATAGTGAACATAAGAGCTTCGGCTAATTGGTGATATTCGTGTTCAGTCATTGTTATTTCCTTTGCAGGCGAGCCGCCTAATATTGGGTACGTTTTAGCTTTGAATTAGCTTTAAAAATGTGCAGCTAGGGCCTGTTAACCTTTCAGGATTGAAATTTGTTCTATCTAGGGGCGATTTAATCGCGGCGCGAGGTTTGTAACCTAGTGGACTAAGTTAAAACCGAGCAACAAAGAGTAAATCGTTCCTAGGACGAACCCAACGGGCAGCGCAAATTCAACCTCGAGAGATAAACAAGTCCTAGTGTAACAGGAATAAAATCATCCGCGAATAGCTGCATTTTTTAGATATTCTGTTACTCTGCGATTATAAAGCCAGCAACCGTATTAATCTAATGAAAGCGACACATACCTTACAATTAAAAAAACTATTAATAAGCACTGTACTGTTAAGCGCCTTAGCTGGCTGCGGACAAAGCGGTCCGTTATATTTACCAGAGCAACAAACAGAGCAAAACCAACCTCAAAATACAGCTAAACCAGCCACTACCGCTGAGCAAGCCAAAACATCGCAAAGTCAGGAGCAATAAATGGATTATTTTAACTACAAAAACAACCAATTATTTGCCGAAGACGTAAGTGTGGCAAGCATAGCGCAGCAATACGGTACGCCGTGTTATGTGTACTCGCGCGCCACATTTGAACGCCATTACTTAGCGTTTGCTAACGCCACTAAAAATCATAAAAGCTTGGTATGTTACGCCGTTAAAGCAAACTCAAATATAGCCGTGCTTAATATATTAGCGCGCCTAGGATCGGGTTTCGATATTGTATCCAAAGGCGAACTTGCACGTGTAATTAAAGCGGGAGGCGATGCTTCTAAAGTGGTTTTTTCGGGCGTGGCTAAAACAGCAGACGAAATAGCGTACGCATTAAAATTGGGGATTAAATGCTTTAACGTTGAATCAGCCTCTGAGCTTGAGCGTATTTCTGAAGTGGCTTGCGAGCTTAACTTAGAAGCACCTATTTCTATTCGCGTAAACCCCGACATAGATGCAAAAACACATCCGTATATTTCTACCGGCTTAAAAGAGAATAAATTTGGTATTGATATACAAACTGCTGTAAGTGTTTATCAACAAGCAGCGGCTTTACCTGGTTTAAAAATTATTGGTGTTGATTGCCATATTGGCTCTCAATTAACTGAAGTCAGACCTTTTTTAGAAGCCCTTGATAAATTAATGGCGCTTATTGATGAGCTAAAAACCAACGGTATTGAGCTAACTCACTTAGATATTGGTGGCGGTTTAGGCGTGCCATATAACAACGAGCAACCACCGCACCCAAGTGAATATGCAGCGCAAGTTACCGAACGCTTAGCTAACTACAAACACCTTGAACTTATTTTTGAACCAGGGCGCGCTATTGCAGCTAATGCAGGTATTTTAGTTACTCAAGTTGAATTTATTAAACAAAACCAAGACAAATTTTTTGCCATTGTAGATGCCGGTATGAACGACATGCTTCGCCCTGCGCTTTATCAAGCGTGGCAAAAAATCATTCCGGTATCAGTTCGCGACGACGAAACACCTACTCACAACTTTGATATTGTGGGTCCGGTGTGCGAAACCGGCGACTTTTTAGGAAAAGATCGTGAACTAGCGCTTAAACAAGGCGACTTACTCGCACAACGAAGTGCTGGTGCATATGGCTTTACCATGAGTTCAAACTACAACTCGCGCCCGCGTGTTGCAGAAATAATGGTAGATGGTCAGCAGCATCATCTTATTCGTGAACGCGAAACTATTGAAAGCCTTTATCAAGGTGAGAAAGTTTTACCATAAACGTTTTTGTCTACTAGCTGCTCTGTGGCATGATTAGCACAGAGCAAAACCGAATTAGAGCGCTATGTTAGTTAATTTTTCCAAAATGCACGGCTTAGGCAACGACTTTGTTGTGATTGATAACATTACACAAAATGTTTTTTTGTCGCGAGATCAAATCAAAAAACTGGCAGATCGCCATTTTGGCATTGGCTTTGACCAATTGCTAATGGTTGAAGCGCCATATTCTCCTGATCTCGACTTTCATTATCGAATATTTAATGCCGATGGTACCGAAGTAGAACAATGCGGTAACGGCGCACGCTGTTTTGCCCGCTTTGTACGTATGAAGGGCCTTACTAACAAGCATAAAATTACTGTGTCGACCAAGTCGGGCAACTTAACGCTCTACATAGAAAAAGACGGTCAAGTAACGGTTAACATGGGTCATCCAAATTTTGAGCCAAGTAAAATCCCTTTAAAAGCGAGCAAGCGTGAGCTTACTTATATTATTAGAACCGAAGAACACACTGTATTTAGTGGCGCGGTATCTATGGGTAACCCGCATTGCGTGCTAGAAGTTGACGACGTAACCACCGCGCAAGTTGATATATTGGGTCCATTACTTGAAAACCACGAACGTTTTCCGCAAAAAGCGAACATTGGCTTTATGCAAGTTGTATCGCATGAACACATTAAATTAAGAGTGTGGGAGCGCGGCGTTAACGAAACCCTAGCCTGTGGCACAGGTGCGTGTGCAGCAATGGTGATTGGTCATATGCAAAATAAGTTATCAACAACCGTTCAAGTAGATTTACCAGGCGGTAGCTTACAAGTACGTTGGAGTGGCGAAGGTCACCCAGTACGCATGACTGGCCCCGCAGAGCATGTGTTCGACGGGCAAGTAGCGCTATGAGCGAGCTAAGTAAAGAACAGGTTATTGATTACTTACATCAACATCCTGATTTTTTGGTTCAACACCCGGAGCTACTCGCACAACTTGAGCTGCAACAGCAAGCTCAAGGTGCAACGTCGCTGGTACATATTCAGCAACGCCAATTACGCGAGCACAACACGCTTTTAAAAAGCCAAATAGACGCTATGAGCAAGCATGCAACGCAAAACGAGCTTGTATATCGTTTGTTTAGCCAGTGCCATCGCCAACTTTGGAATCATGACGATTTTGATACTCTTGCAAATAATCTACGCAATATAATTTGCTCAAGTGAAGATGTTAACGACTGCAAATTAGTAAAATATAATCCCAAATACGACGAACTTATTTCACATCGCCTTACCCATTCTGGGCATTATTTAGGGCGTATTAATCAGCAAGAGCGCGAATTATTATTTAGTGAAGATACACAATCCGTCGCTATTTATTTAATTGGCGACACCAAGCACCCTATCGCTATTTTGGCGTTTGGTAGCAATAACGTAAACCATTTTGAGCCCGCTCAAGATAATCTGTTTGTACTCGACTTTATAAACGCATTACACCTGCGGTTACAAAAACTAGCATGAGTGACGATGCGCCTAATATTACCCAGTTAAGCGATAATTGGCGTACACCCATAACGCTATTTAGCGATTATTTAAAGTTTGAAAAACAATATTCAGCGCACACAGTTAATCAATACGTAAGCCAACTTGGCTTTGCAGCCCTTTATTTTAGCAAATTATGTGACGACTGGTTTGGCGTACAAGGCGAGCATATTCGCCGCTACAGCATGGCACTGCGATCAAAACAATTAAGTGGCCGTACTATTAGTTTAAAGCTCAGCTGCATTCGTAGTTTGTATAAGTTTTTAAAAGCAAAAAACATTGCCGAGCAATCGCATTACCATAATCCGGCTATAGGTATAAAAGGCCCTAAGTTTGCAAAGCCCCTACCTAAAAATCTCGATGTGGATCAAATGGCACGCTTGCTCGAAATACCTGACGACGAACCTCTCGCAATTAGAGATAAAGCAATGATGGAGTTAATGTATTCATCAGGGCTGCGTATAAGCGAGTTAGTTGGCGCTAACATGCAAGATATTAGCGCTGCCAATGGTGAAATTTTAGTGCGTGGTAAAGGTAATAAAGAGCGATTAATTCCGGTGGGCAAAAAAGCGTTAGACGCATTAAAAAAATGGCTCACAATACGCCCTCAGTTTGCAAAGCCCGATGAAATAGCAGTATTTTTAAGTAGCCAAAAAAACCGTATTTCGATTCGCCAAGTGCGCCTACGCATGCAAGAGTGGGGAATAAAACAAGGTATTAGCTCGCAGGTTCACCCGCATAAGCTGCGCCACTCGTTTGCGTCACATATTTTAGAATCGTCTGGTGATTTACGCGCCGTGCAAGAATTACTAGGGCACAGCAGTTTGTCGGCTACACAAGTGTATACGCATTTAGATTTTCAACATTTAGCCAAGGTGTACGACAACACTCACCCTCGCGCAAAAAAACGAACTGATTAGGAAAATAAATATGATCCGATTTAATCGTGCTATTAAGCCATTTTCTGTCATGAGCTTTGATTTAGACGACACGCTATACAGCAATCACCCTATTATAAAAGCAGCCGTTAAAGCCCAACAAAATTATTTAAACGCGCTACCGGGCTATCAAGAGCAAGGTCCAAAGTACTGGCAACTATGTCGCGAACTTGCCGTAATACAAAACCCAGATCTCGCAGATGATGTAACTAAATGGCGCAAACACACCCTACGTTTAGCGCTTTCTAAACTTGGGTTTACCGCAGATGATGTAGAGCGCCATGCAAATGCCGCCTATAACGCCTTTGCCGATGCGCGCAGCAACATAGTCGTAAGCGATGACGTACTAAACTTACTAGATAACCTAGCCAAACACTTTACGCTTGTTGCGATTACTAACGGTAACGTTGAAATTGAACGCTTTAACTTACACGATAAATTTGAACTCGTACTGCAAGCAGGTATGCACGGTAAAGCAAAACCTCACAGCACCTTATTTGATAAAGCAGCCACACATTTAAACGTTGCTAAAAGTGAAATTTTACACATTGGCGATAGCCTAGATACCGACGTACAAGGCGCAAATAATGCCGGTTGCCAATCGGTATGGTTAAACGATCAAGGCGCCAATTATGCTTATAAAGGGCTGGCTGATATTGAAATAGTCAACATCCATGCTTTAACGCACTTTATTAAATAACCTACTCGTTTAAAAATAAGAGGTCACAATGAGCCACTATACCAAGCTAATCACCTTGCTATTAATTGGCTCGCTTAGCCTTAACGCTTATTTATTATGGCCGCAGCCTGCGTTAACTACACCACAAAAAACGCAAAGTGCCCAGCAAAGCATATCGCCTAAACAACAAAATACGTTACTAAATACGGCAAAGCAGCAATTTAAACAACACCAATTTGAAGCCGCACTTAGTAGCTATCAACAACTCAAAAATAGCTACCCAGAAAGTGCAAAAAAACTTTATTCATCGTGGCTGATACAGCTTAAAACATGGCTAAATAGCAATTTATTACTCAGCGAGTCATTTCTCAATGCGCTATTAAATAACAGCCCTTATAACGTAGAATTACTTAACTTACAGGTTGAGTATTTAATAAATAGCGAGCAAACACAAAACGCCATTATTGCTTTATTTGAGCTTAATTCATTACAACCTGCTGATCAGCAAAGTAACGAAAATACACGTTTAAATACGCTCACTCAAAACGAATTACACACATTAACTGAGCAACAAAATTGGCAAGCTATTATTGAGCAAACACAAATTTGGCTTGATTATAAAAGCGATAACGCGCAGTTTTTATATCCGCTTGCGTACGCCCACTATCAGCAAGGCGATTTAATTAGCGCACAAGCAACCCTTGATCGAATGCCAAACCAGCACAATCTGAAAAGCCAAGTGCAAACACTGCAAGCGATGATCAATAAAGCACAATCGCTAGACGACTTTGTTGCTTTAACGCCTTACGGCGCGCATTACTTAATAAACACCGAAATAAATAACAATCTATCGACCGAACTAATGATTGATACAGGCGCAAGCGTAACCTCACTACCTACAAGTATAATTGAGCAAATTTCGCCACAACCTTTATATTTAGGCGATGTAACGGTAAACACAGCTAACGGTCAAATTGTTGTAAAACGTTATCAAATTGAATCGTTTAAAGTGGGCTCGCAAATTATTTATGGTTTTGAAGTGTTGAGCATTGAAAACACACGCGGACAAGGTTTGCTAGGGATGAACTTTTTATCGCGATTTAAATTCAATATAAATCAGCAAACAGATGAGCTAGAGTTGAGCGCTAAATAATTAAAAATCCAAAGGTAACACATGACACTAAATAACTATTTAAAAGCACTTGCTGAAAACCCAAAAAGCATTCAATTTACCGATACAATGGCTGTGATTGAAGCAAATTACGACTTTACTGCATGTGGCTTTAATAACCATGGATTACTTAGCGCTGCGAGTGAGAACAACGGCTCATGTAAAATTTTTGCGTTTGCTAAATTAAACGATTTAAGTAAACAAAATACGTTAGATTGCTTTGGTAAGTTTTACCGAGAAGACGTGCTGCAAAACCCAAAAGGCGATGATCACCTAAATATTCGCACGTTTATGTTAGCACCAGAGGCAACACCTTTTTTAGGTATTACCTTTGAAGGCGAGCCACTAAAAGAAAAATAGCCAGCAAAAATTAAAGTGGCTTTTCCATAAAGTAACGCGTACCTGAGCGTGGGTAATTATTAAGTTGATACTTAACACTATAACCGCGCTTTTCGTAAAAAGGTTTTGCTTGAAAATCAAGTGTATCAAGCTGAGCAGTTGTTGCTCCTAGCTCAATAGCAGCTTGCTCAAGTGCCGTTAGCAGTTTATCTGCAAGCCCTTTACCTCGTGCACTATCGCTACACCAAAGCCAACTAATCATCAGCCAATTTCCAAACACACACCCACTAATACCGGCAACAAGCTCGCCTTGCTCATCAGTAAATTTATAGCCTAATGGCACTCTTTGCGCATCAAAATGCTGGGCGTTAAATTCAACCATTTGTGCGCGAAGCGCTGAGTTTAACGCATCGATATTATCTACTTTTAATTGATACATTTATCGCCCTTAAAAAGCAGATACTAGCAAATTAGCTCAATCAATAAAGATTATTTTTACCGTAAGGTACTTCAAGCATATTGCTACCGGTTTTTTCTGGCTGACCGCACATTTCGTCGTAAGCGCTTGTTTGGCGCAGTACCATTTCGGCATACGCTATTTTGTCAAAACGCTTTTGAACATGCAGTGGGCTTAGCGCTCTTAAAAACTCACCGCTGTCTTCTGTTACATAGTATTCAACGTTATTAATCATTACTGATACTTGATAAAGCGCCATATCTAACGAGTGAACAATGACTTTTTGTAGCGGCTCGTGCTTTTTTAACTGTGAAAATTTAATACCCATCTTGACTACCTTTTTATATTTAACCTGAGTTCTGGTTATTTAACATTATCGATACGCAGCTTTGCTATAATCACGATCAAATTTTTATTAGCCGCTGGCGTCACACGTTATGAGCACAAAAATCCGACTCGCTAAATATATTGCCCATGCAGGTATTTGTTCTCGTAAACAGGCATCGCGTTTAATTGATGAAGGTGTTGTGACTGTAAATAATCGCCCAGCGAATCATATAGATCACGTTGATGAGCAAGACATTGTAATAGTGAATGAAAAAGAAATTAAAGGTGCTGCCGATTTAGTTTATTTTGCGTACCACAAACCAGTAGGTATTGACTGCAAATTAAATATTGATGACCCAGCCAGCCTTATTCACCATTTGCCCACACTCACCCGCGTTTACCCTATTGGTCGATTAGATAAAGACTCTCGCGGTTTGCTTATTTTGACCAACGATGGGGATTTTTGTAATCAACTAATACATCCTGACTTCCACCAGCCTAAACATTATTTAGTCACCGTAAATAAGCCTTTAGACGATGCTTTTTGTAAAAAAATGGCAGCAGGCGTACCCGTTGATAAACACATAACCCTGCCTTGTGAAGTAAATAAAATAGCCAGCAATCAGTTTAGTATTGTTTTAAAACAAGGGCTAAACAGACAAATACGTAAAATGGCGCATTACTGCGGATATAAAGTAATTGATTTATTTAGAGTGCAATTTAGTGACCTCACCCTTTCAAAACTAAACCTACCTGAAAACCAATATATACAAATTAATAAAAACGATATTTCAAAAATCTAATACCAAGTCACTTAATTACATCTCAAAAAGTTAAAAATAAACTTGCAATTAAAGATTACATGTGTAGTCTTTAATTAAAGATTACATTTGTAGGCAATAGCATGATTGAGTTATCAAAAGCAGAGTTTGACGTGCTCGACGCACTTTGGATTAACTACCCCGCCACCGCGAGCCAAATAATTGAGCGCTTAAGCGACGATAAGCAATGGCACGAAAAAACCATTAAAACCCTACTAGGTCGACTAGTAAAAAAAGGCGCACTTACATTTGAAAAAGAAGGTCGTCAGTATATTTATATGCCGTGTATGGAGCGCGCCGACTACACCTTAAAAGAAAGCCAAAACTTTATTGAGCGCTTTTTTAGTGGACGTATTGCGCCACTTGTAAGCGGCTTTGCTAAATCGGAGCAGCTTTCTCAGCAAGATATAAACGAGCTTAAAAAAGTTATAGATGACTGGGAAAAAAACCAAAAGTAAGGGATTAACATGGTTATTCAAACTGGGTTTAATTGGTTAATTGAGCAACAACTACTATTAAGTATCTTGTTTTGTGGATTTATTTTACTCGAGCGATTTAGTTTAAAAGCCCTTGGCTCGCGGTTTGTATATAAATTAGCATGGCTATTACCTGCAGCATTGGTTATTGCTAATTTACCAAATGCGATTAAACCACTGCAAAATAGCAATATTAGCCATTACTTAATCACCCCTAACCAGCCTTTTACACATGAAATGGGTATTAGCTGGGCGCTCATGTATGTACTTATTACCGCAGGGTTATTAATAGCTAGCTTTATTACGCATACCCGCTTTGTTAAAAGCCTGCAGTTAACTGAGTTAACACAATTTGAAGGCACTCTTACCGCTGATGTTAAAACTTATACCAGCCAACATGTAGCCACGCCAATGGTGGTCGGTATTTTAAACAGCAAGCTGGTGTTACCGAGTAACTATAATACCCAGTTTGATAAAGCCACATTAGCGCTTATTTTAGAGCACGAAAACGTACACATTAAACGCAAAGACAACTTAACAAACGCACTTATATTACTGCCTACTATTTTACTGTGGTTTAACCCACTAGCTTGGTTTTGTTACGCAAGCATGCGCCGACTACAAGAGCTGACTTGTGATGAACGGGTATTAGCCGATAAAACCACTCAACAACATATTTTATATAGCAAAGCCTTAATAAACTGCGCGGCAAATGTGCCCACAGGACTTATGGCTTATTCACACTACGGAGATAAAAAAACCATGTTACAACGACTAATTAATATAAAACACAGCGGGGAGCGTTCAAAGCTTGCTAAAGGTGGCTTATTACTTGTAGCCGCAAGCATGCTAAGCGGCTTAGCAATTGCAAAGCAACCAGAAGTAAATAAAACGCAAGAGGAACATATTTCACCAACAATACGCATTGAACCTGCTTATCCAATACAAGCAGCTCAACAAGGGATCAGCGGCTCTGTTGTATTAAAATACGATATTGCAGCAAACGGTAAAACAAAAAACATTAGTGTTATTCAATCTAAACCTAAAGATGTTTTTGATAAATCAGCGAAAGAGGCGCTAGCAAAATGGAAATATAAAGCATCAGATTCAGGTTTTGAAGATGTACTTGTGCAACTAGATTTTGCGATTAATAGTGAAGTGGCACCTACCGATTTAATTGAGCGAATTAAAGTATCGCATTAACGCCACGAGTTGTTCAAGACTACAAAGCAAGCGCCCTTTTAGGCTGCTTGCTTTGTGGTTTTAAAGTATAAACCTACAAACTCACCACAATCATGGCAATGGCTGTACCCAAACCAATAAACCACACTAATGAGCGAATTATATCTAGGTTCATATAGTAAAATACGCAATACAAAATACGCGACACAATATGCGTAACCGCTAGCGTTTCGGTCACTGCACCTACAGAGTTAGTGCCCAGTACAACTGCAATAGCGACAGCAAAAACAGCAAGCGATTCAAAACAGTTTTGATGAGCAGCGAGCGCACGTGCACCAAAGCCGGTTAATTTTATTTGTTGAGCCCTTGGGTGTTTATTGTCGTATCGACCTAATTTTGCCATTGCTATAGCAACCGGCACTTTTGCAAAGTAAGGCATTAATACCGCAAGTAATGCACATACAACTAATGTTGTCATAATTTATCCTTTTGATGTTTCGGATAATTTAGCATAAGCGCAATAAAAAAGCCGCCAGATACGTTTTATGACAAACGCTGGCGGCTAACAATAACATCAGGCTTACTATAGCTAAATTTATCCCCAAACCCGTGCGACATAATGTCGCAGATGATGAATATTCAATATCACGGTTAATGAATCGCTTTACTTCATAAAGCTTGTTAACTTTACTGCCTTACATTTTAACGATGACGACCATGACCTGGATATTTTTCACTTTTTTAGCCGCCTTCATGCAAGCATGGCGTAATGCCCTGCAAAGTAAATTAAGTAACGATGTGAGTGTTGCTGGCGTAACCCTCTCCCGCTTTATTATTGCAGGTCCTATTGCTGCCGTGTATTTATATGGTTTGTATCAATACCAAGATACAGCCATGCCTACGTTTAATAATGCCTTTTGGGGATTTATTGTAGGCGCAAGTGTTATGCAAATACTTGCCACTGGTTTAATGGTTAAGTTATTTAAAATGAATAATTACGCTGTAGGTGCTGGTCTTGCCAAAAGCGAAGCGTTAGTGGCTGCTATTTTAGGTGTATTATTTTTTGGCTCGGCACTTTCTTTACTCGGTTGGCTTGGTGTGTTTTTTGGCGCTATTGCCGTATTGCTACTCAGCGGCATAACAAGCGTTAAACACTTTAATGCTAAAACTGCATTACTAGGACTTTCTTGTGGTACTTGCTTTGCACTTACATCACTGTGGGTACGTGAAGCGAGCTTAAACTCAGGATTATTATTTCCACACTCAGCCGCTTGGGTTTTGCTGTTTGTAATTAGCTTACAAACACTAATACTACTGAGCTATTTATTATTAAAAGAGCCGCAAACACTCAGTAAACTGTGGCAATACAAAGGCACTACAGCCGCAATTAGTGTTTTTAGTTGTATCGGCTCTATTGGCTGGTTTAGTGCCATGAGCTTACAACATGTTGCTTACGTTAAAACACTTGGACAGGTTGAAGTATTTTTTACCATGCTAATTGCTGTACTTTGGTTAAAACAGCCACTTAAAAAACAAGATACTGCAGGCTTAATACTCATAGCCATTGCCGCTTTTTTGGTCATATTGCCAAGTTAAGAGCATAAAAAAGCGCAGGCTTTTATACCTGCGCTATTCATAATTAAGCGTTTATTCGAATTACCAATTAAGAGCTTATTTTAAGTGTTATCACACCGCTAATAATCATCAGTACTCCCGCAATACGACCAAATGTAGCTGCATCGTTATAAAACAATATACCTACTAAAAACGTACCCGCAGCGCCAATACCTGTCCACACGGCGTATGAGGTGCCCATTGATATTTGCCTTTGAGCAAGCCACAACATAAAACCACTAGCGACTAAAAATGCCACCGCTATTGCTATGCCTTGCCAGCGAGTATCTGAATTTTGCGAAATTTTTAAACCTATCGGCCAGCCAATTTCAAGTAAACCGGCAATAACCAAATAAATCCACGCCATTAAACATCTCTCTTTTTCAATATAACTTCATATAAATCTTCGCGGCGATCTTTTAAGTTACGCACTGTGCCTTCGCTGTGAAGAATTTTTAACTTATCCATATCAAGGTCACTAAATAACAGCATTTCTGTATTAGGTGTGGCTTCGTTAAGTGTTGCATCGTGCGGGAACGAAAAGTCCGATGGCGTTAATACAGCCGATTGTGAGTACTGCACATCAAGGCTTTCTACTTGTGGTAAGTTACCTACCGAGCCTGCAATAACCACATAACATTCGTTTTCTATTGCACGCGCTTGTGCACAATGGCGCACACGTAAGTAGCTATTTTTAGTGTCGGTCCAAAATGGGACGAACAAAATATCTAACCCTTGTTTTGCTAATATGCGTGAAAGCTCAGGAAACTCTACGTCATAACAAATTTGAATACCTACACGCCCAGCATCGGTTTCAAATACAGCAATTTTGTCGCCGCCTTGAATAACCCAATCGTTTTGCTCATGCGGGGTAATATGTATTTTACGTTGCTCGTCTATTTTACCGCTGCGGTGGCATAAATAACTTACGTTATAAATTTTATCGTCTTCGGCAAGCGGCATAGAGCCGGTAATAATATTGGCGTTGTATTCTATTGCCATACGCGACATCGCGTTTTTAAACGTTTCGGTATATTCCGCTAAATAACGAATCGCTTCAGTTTGATTGCTTTGATTTCCTAAGCCCATTAATGGCGCGTTAAAAAATTCAGGGAATAGTATAAAGTCGCTTTTGTAGTCAGATACGGTATCTACAAAGTATTCAACCTGTTTTAGCATTTCTTCAACCGATTCAACACAACGCATTTGCCATTGCACAGCACCTACGCGCACAATTGATTTAGTTGACTCGAGTACCGTGTCGGTTGGTTCATACATAATGTTATTCCACTCAAGTAAAGTGGCGTAACCAACTGACTCTTGATCCTCTGGTAGGTACTTTTTAAGTAAACGCTTTACCTGGAAATCGTTAGATAGCTGAAAGCTTAAAATAGGATCGTACAGCTCTCTCTGATCTACTTTTGCAATGTATTCCATTGGCGTCATTTCACTACTGTGATTGTAATAACGTGGAATACGACCACCCGCTAAAATAGCGCGTAGGTTATATTGGCGGCACAGTTCTTTACGGGCATCATAAAGGCGACGACCTAAGCGCATGCCTCTGTGAGTTTCGCTAATGGCAACATCTAAGCCGTATAGCGCATCGCCATCGGTATCGCTAAATACACGGTCGTGACCATCTGCAATATCTTCGTATGTATGCGGGTTTGAAAAACGTGTGTAATCAACTTGTACGCTCAGCGCTAAGCCCACCAGCACGCCGTCATCTACAATACCTATTTGCCCTTCAGGAAATTGGTCTATTAATCTAAAAATGGTATGACTTGGCCACGCACCACCTAAGTCGGGATACGCTTGATCCATCAAGGTTTTAATTTGCGGATATTGCTCTCTGGTTAAATTACAAATTTCAAGATGGGTTTTTTCTGCCGACATACACAACTCCTTTAGGCATAAGAAAATAAAAGCCGAATGTACGCTCGATTAAATCAAGAATACACTCAGCTTTGTATCATGTTTTTTACTTTAGACGTACTACTTTAAGCTGCGATAAAAAAGTGTGGTTACTTTCTCTTTTGGTAACCAGCCTGCGTATTCAAGACCAAGTTCTGCCAATGGATCGGCTTTAAGTACTTGCTCTAAGCTTGCATTATTTTGCATTGCTTTTAGCATTACGTCTTTCGCGTTTTGAACTAGCTTACCATACGCTATCAGTCCTGAACGGTCACTTACCTTACCGTGTCCTGGTATTACTTTAGTGTTGTCGTCAATTTGATTAACTACATCGTTTACTGCTGCTAAAATACCATCAACGCTGCCGCCGCTATCTACATCAACAAACGGTAAGCTGCCAAAATTAAAGTAAATGTCGCCCATGTGCACTATGTTGTCGTTACTAAAAAAGATAACCGAGTCGCCATCGGTATGTGCATGTTCGTAATGCACTACATGGGCGTGTTCGTTATTAAAATGTAGTTTTAAGTCGTGACCAAAACTAATGCGCGGTAAAAAGTCTGACCCTTCGCCGTGCTGCTCTTCTAAACGTTTGTGTACATTGTCGTGTGCTATAACGTGCGCACCCGCTTTAGCAAAGTTTTCGTTGCCACCGGTATGATCGCCATGATGATGCGTATTAATAACAAACTCTGCACTGCCTGGTTTTAAATCACTAATCGTTTTTTTAATGTCGTCTGATAACTTGGCAAACTGATCATCAATAATATAAATGCCATCATCGCCTACACTTGCTGCAATATTACCGCCTTGCCCAAATAGTACGTATACATGCTCACTTAGTTTTTGTGCTGTTACTGGGCCCTCGTCTGCTTGCGCTGCTGTACTTAGTAATAAACCTGTTATTAATGCGGGTAGTATTTTTTTCATTTTTGTTCTCTGTTGTATGAATTAATAAATATAGAACGTTTTTATCACTATTTAAGCTCACTCACTTATCACTTAAACGTTATTTAATAGGACTTATGACTATTTGATGCATAAGTGTTTGTGGCAATAAAGGTGTATGTTTACCCTCTACGTAATCACTAAACCCCGCTCTATAAAACTCAGAAAGAGGATGCCCCGATTGCCCACCCGGAATAGCTAAAATTGCATGTTCTAAATGCCCAGGTTGAGCAATAAAGCGCTGCGATGCGCCAAAACTACGCCCTTGTACGGCGGGCATGTAGCTATCACCAAAACCCGCTGCTGTGGGCATATTTAATAACTTAGCAAGTAACGGCATTTGCTTTGCAAACGGATGCTCTATCACTAACTCATTGACCTTGCCCCACTGCCAGCTTTGTACATTATTACCAAATTGCTCAGTAAGCTTAGTAATAGTTTGGTTAAATGCACCGTGTAATTGTGCATCCCAGCTTTTAAATTGCGGGTTTATCCACGTATCGGGTTTGTTATTAATAAGCTGCCAAACTGCGGGCTCTAAATCTCGTTTTACGTATTTAAGTGTGCCTTGCTGTTTATTTAATTGGCTTTCAATATTACTAAATAAAATATTAATCACTTCATCGCGGTAGCGCTTAACTAAGGTATACCCTATGGAGGTTGAACACGCACATTGCTGCCAATTTTCGAGCGCTGTTATATATTGCTGATTTTTGGTTTGATCTGTTTTTAATTGCTTTAATAGCAGAGCATACCAAGGTATTAAAAAGCGAGCTTGATTATCAAGTTGTAATGCGTAAAAGTCGCTCTCTGCAAATGTTTGTTTTTCAAATAATCTATCGCGAATTTGACTCGAGCGTGCGCCGAGTGCATAGCCGCCATTACCAAAGCGGGCGTTATCTTCAGCCGATACCACGCGAGAGTTACCAGTCCATAACCGCCCGCTTTGTGGATTTTTAATAAAGGGGCGTTCTAATTCGGTTTGCTGCCAAAGCGCTGAGTAGTCACCGGCATTTACACCGAGCTCACTTGGCGTTTTACGAGCAGGTATACCGCCCATATTTTTCCACGCTGCGTTACCAAGGCTGTCTACCACCATTAGGTTTTGTACCGGTATTCCTACATCGCTTGCTACGTCAAGTGCATCATCTACTGTTTTGGCTTGCTCTAACTTTAATAGTTGCATATTAACGGCGTAAGGCTGATGTGCAGCCCAGCTCAATGCATAAGGTTTTTCGTTAATGTATTTTACAGGGCCATATTCGCTAAGTATTAATGAATAGTTTTCAACCTCCCCATCGGGTAATGCAATAGGTTCATCTACTTGCCATGTTTTACTATCATCGTTTAATGCAATCCAATCGGCTGTATCTAAATAACCGTTAGTAAATCCCCATGCAACATTGTTGTTAGTGCCAACAACAATTGCCGGCGCTCCGGGCAGCGATACACCGGTTACCTGAGTCTGCTCACCACTGTGCATGTAATTTAATTGTGCCCTGTACCAAATTACAGGTACTGCCATCGATAAATGCATATCATCCGACACCATACCAGCACCTGTTTTAGTCAGCGCCCCTGTAACAGCCCAGTTATTACTGCCGCGCTCTTGGTTAGCTTCAATGCTTTTAACTGTATGCTGTGTTTGAGTGGGCAAAGTAGGTATACCGGCGTTATAAGGCGTTAATTTACTGCCATCAAGTGCGGCTTGGTACTTACTTGGTTGCGTTAAAAAATCAACCATTTGCTTACCATACGCTTGCTCAATTTGAATGAGTGCTTGGTCACGTTCAAATGTCGCGCTTTGTAAATCAAGGTACATGCTAAATATCACAAGTAGGCTGTCTTCACTTTGCCATGGCTTTTGCGCTGCACCGGTTAGTAAATATTCAAAGCTTGAATACCCTACTTGCGCTAAACCTTCGTTTACACCTTGAGCGTAACTTTTAAGTAATTGCTTATCGGTCTCAGGCAGGGTTTGTAAAATAATTTGGCTGCGTTTACGTAATTGATGAAAACGCATTTTTTTATCGAGCTCCAACGCTGCTTCGCCAAATAATTCACTTAGCTCACCTGCGGCATTACGCCTGAGTAAATCCATTTGAAAAAATCGGTCTTGCCCATGCGCATAACCTAAACCGTAGGCGGCGTCGTTTCGGCTATTGGCGTTTATTACTGCTTGCCCTAATGCATCTCGCGAAATTTTTACAGGCTCTGCTACCGCGTTACTGCGTCCGTTTCCATCAAGGGCAGGTAAACTTAAACTAAGTACACCATAAACAACAGCGGTACTTGCCAGCCCTAAAATCACAATTAATAATAACAAGCGTTTGATTACTTTAAACATCAACCTTTCCTTTGCACGTTTTGACCAAGCGTTAAGGACATATAATAACCACAGTTTTATTAAATAATAATGTTCTTGCTCGCAAAGGGTGAAATAAACATCAAAATCCACGATAATGTCAGCTCCACACATCGTGCAGAACTAGTTGAGATCAATATGACTGAAAAAACATTTATCAAAGGTAAAGACCGCGACCTAGAATCGTCAATCTCTACCATGCAAAACAAGCTTGAAGCCCTACACATTAATGTTGAAGAAGCGCTTTGGCTTAACCCTGTAGCTAACTGTTATTCGGTTCATATAAAAGACAGTGACTGCGGTGTTATGTTTACCAATGGTAAAGGCGCAACCGACAAAGCATCTATTGCCTCAGCACTCGGTGAATACTTTGAGCGTTTAAGCTGTAACTACTTTTTTGCAGACTTTTATCTAGGTGAAGAATTTGCCAATGGCGAGTTTACTCATTACCCAACCGAAAAATGGTTTAAAGTTGAAGGCGATGAAGTACCACAAGGTATTATGGATGAAAGCTTATGGGATTACTTTGACCCAGAGCGCGAACTTAACGCATCGCACCTTTTTGATTTTAACTCTGGCAATATTGATCGTGGCATTTGTACCCTGCCCTACACTCGCCAACGCGATAACCAAGACGTATACATTCCGGTAAACGTTATTGGTAATATTTTTGTATCTAACGGTATGAGCGCAGGTAACACGAAGTTTGAAGCTCGCGTACAAGGTTTATCAGAAGTATTTGAACGCGCCATTAAAAACCGCATCATCGCCGAAGGTATTTGTTTACCAATCGTGCCTGAAGACGTTGTTAAGCAATATCCTCTAATTCACGAAGCGTGTGAAGAACTTCGCAGCCATGGCTTTCATTTACGTATTGCCGATGCATCGCTTGGGGGGATTTACCCAGTAATGAGCGTAACGCTTATTAACCCAACTGATGGTTCTGTATTTGCTTCTTTTGGTGCTCACCCATCATTTGAAGTTGCGCTTGAGCGTACAGTTACAGAGTTACTACAAGGTCGTCGCCTTGATCAGCTTGATGTATTTCAACCAGCAACATTTGATAACGATGAAGTAGCAACACCAGAGAACATTGAACTGCACTTTATTGATTCAAGCGGTTTGATTTCGCATGATTTTTTCCGTGCAAAACCTGACTTTGAATTTGTACACTGGGACTTTAGCGGCACAACAGAGCAAGAATATAACTTCTGTACTGACCTAATTCACAGCATGGATCACGATATCTACATCATGGATTACACGCACCTAAACGTATACGCATGTCGTATTTTAGTACCGGGCATGTCAGACATTTACCCTGTTGATGAGCTTATTTGGCGCAACAACAACGAAGGCGCAAAGTTTCGCGAAGCATTCCTATCGCTTGATCAGTACGATGCAGAGCAATGGATGGAAATTTACGACAGCCTAGAAGAAGCAGGTCATAGCGATATTATCCGCGCCGCAGAATTTATTGGCTTAGCAACTGATGCCGACACACCATGGCACACACTGCGTATAGGTGAACTTAAAGCCCACCTATGTTTAGCCGCAGGCAGCGAAGAAGCCATTGATTGGGTTGACTGGATACTTCATACAGGCCAAGTAAACGAAGATGCAATGCGCCACTTCCGCTGTTTAAAAGCGATTCTTGAAATTAAATACGATGACGAGCGCGAATACGCTGATTATCAAGATGCATTAGGCTTAATGTTTGGTGCTAATAATGTAGCGCTGGCTATAGAAATTGCCGAAGGTAAAAAGCAGTTTAACGGTTTAACTTTCCCAGGTTTATCGCTTGAAGGCTTTAAAAAGCATGCAGCGCTACTAGATGGCTACCGTAAACTACACGTAGCAAAGCAAAATCATTGGGCGCGTGAAGTTAGCGATAGCTAAACTACTAATTATAAAAAATAAACAGCGCATTTGTTAATGCGCCGTTTTCATTTATGTCATAAATTAGCTATAGTTAATTTGCCTAAATTAACGCCACGATGTAGCTAATGCCACCGTCTAGTAACAATAAAAAAACGAATGTTCATAACTTTAAGCTGACCTTTTGGTTATCGCTTACGCTAACTGTACTAGTTGGTGTTGTTCTTGATCGTATTAACTACAATCGTGTAAAAGATGCTCACCGCCTACAAATTCTTTCTGAAGTAAGTACATATCGTGCTCAATTAGAATCTATTTTAGTTTCTAATATCCAACTGGTTCGAGGTTTAGGTGTTGCCGTAGCGGCGCAGCCTAATTTACAGCAAACACAATTTGAACAAATTGCTCAACCGCTATTTAAAACCTCAAATGAGCTTCGCAATATTGGTGGCGCTCCCGATATGGTAATACGCATGACTTACCCCTTAAAAGGTAATGAAAAAGCACTCGGTTTAAACTTTTTAGAAGAAAAAAGCCAACGCGCTGATGCGATTAGAGCTCGCGATACAAATACCATTGTAATGGCTGGCCCATTAAAATTAATCCAAGGTGACATCGCACTTATAGCCCGAGTTCCTGTTTACATACCGCCAGAGAATCGCTTTTGGGGATTACTCTCAGTTGTTCTCAATATTGACAAAGTCTATGAAAATTCAGGTATTTATGAGCTAGGAAAAGAGTACAACGTCGCTTTACAAGGCAGGCATGGACTTGGCAGCAAAGGGGAATTTTTTTACGGTGATCAAAACATAATAGAGCAAGATCCCCTTGAGTTTACGTTAAGCTTTCAAGGTGGAAACTGGCAACTTTATGTTGCACCTAAAATAGGTTGGAGCCCTCCAAACTCAGCTGTATGGCCACTTCGGTTATCGATTATTATTATTTGCGGGTTATTAATTTGGGCCTTTTTATTCTTTTTAAAAATGCTTAATCGTCAGCAACAAAATGAAAAAATGCTTGAAGCAATGAGTGATCTAGCCCAAATAGGCGCATGGTCATTTAACTTAGAAACTAAACAAGTGTATTGGTCTGATATGACCAAAAAACTATTTAAACACCCATTAAATAACCAACCAGAATGGCCTAAAGATTTAAATTACTTTAAAAAAGGCACCAGCAGAGAAACAATTCAGCCTTTAATTGAGCGAGCCATAAAGTATGGTGAAAGCTACGAAGTTGAATTAGAAGTAATGGATGAAGAAGGCGAATCTGTTTGGGTACTCGTACATGGTGAAGCAGAACGAAAAAATGGACGATGCACACGTATTTTTGGCTCACTACAGAATATTGATACCCGTAAAAAAATTGAATTAGAAAATAATAAAACCGCATTACATAACGAAATTTTAGCTTCTCTCACCGTTAATAAATTAATATTAAATGGCCAACTTAGCCAATCGAAAGATATTATCACTAAGGCAATCTGCCAAGCATTCGATATTAAACGTGCCAGTATTTGGTTTTTTAATGAAGACAAGTCTCAACTAAGTCCCTTTGCTATACATAGCAAACATTCGCCCAGTGACAAAATTGACTCTATTTGGCTAAGAAAAAACAATCCCGGCTTTTTTAATGCAATAGATCATCAAGCAGTGTTTAATGCACCCGATGCACTAGAACACCCAATACTCGCACCAATTAAAGAGCAGTATTTAATGCCACTCGAGATTAAATCAATGCTGTGCGTAATTATTCCTGCGGGAAGTGGTGCTATAGGCGTTGTTTGCGCCGAGCAATGTCAATCCAAGCGCCACTGGTCTAAAAACGAAGAAAGCTTTTTAATTGCTGTTGCAGCGTTAATAGGCAGCTTGCACTCGAGCCAGCAACGAATTGAAACTGAACAAAAGCTGGTTGCCGCCAAAGAAACAGCAGAACAAGCTGTTGAAGCTAAAAGTGAATTTTTAGCAAGTATGAGCCACGAAATTCGCACACCAATGAATGGTGTTTTAGGCATGCTTAATATAATTAAGCAAACGCAACTAGACCTACAGCAAAAGCATCATATCGAACTTGCTCAGTCATCAGCTCAATCTTTACTTAATATAATTAACGACATATTAGACTTTTCTAAAATTGAAGCCGGTAAGCTCGATATTGAAAACGTGCAATTTAATCTGCCTCGGTTATTAGGAGAAGTGGTTGAGTCGTTTGCTTTAAAAGTAGAGCAAAACAATACAAAACTTATTTTAGATGCCACTCAAATTACAGTTAGCGAAATAATTAGTGACCCTAACCGCTTACGCCAAATTTTGAATAACTTAATTGGCAACGCCGTTAAATTTACCATAGATGGCGAAGTCGTTATTACTGCCAAAGTGGATGAAATAACGGATGGCTCGTTCCTACAATGTTCGATTATTGATACTGGCATTGGTATTGACCCTAAAAAACAAGCGTCGCTATTTGATTCGTTTACACAAGCAGATACCTCAACTACACGCCAGTTTGGGGGCACAGGGCTTGGCCTTGCCATAGTAAAACAACTGTGTGAACTAATGAACGGTGAAGTAAGCGTAAACAGCATGCAAGGTGAAGGAAGTACATTTTCTTTCACAATACAAATACAGCCTCGCTTAAGCAAAGAACAAGATTTACCGAGTCATTTAATTAAAAACAAACATATTTTAATTATTGATGAGTGCTCGTTAAATGCAAATACAGCCAGCAAACAACTCACGGTATGGGGTGCAAAGATCAATTGCTTACATGACTATCTCGAGGTTGATGATTATTTAAATAATGTAACCACCCACCCTGAAGCTATTTTAGTCGATTACTACTTTTTTGAAAAAGCGCCGCAAACGCATATAACTGCGCTTAAAAACTTTATAAATATGCATAGTTGCAAGTTAGTTCTTATGGCGCCAATGAGTTATTCACCTGAGGAGTCTAAAGTAGGTATGGAAGTCGACTGTATGATTTTCAAACCACTCACACCTTCTGATTTGTTTGACTCACTCACGAACGATAAATACATTGAACAACAGCAGCAACAAGCACAGCTGCAAAACAAGCTAACTAAAGCACCGGTACTCGATTCATCAGAGCCACAACTACTGCTCGTTGAAGACAATAAAATAAACCAAGTAGTTGCCTCGGCGCTATTAAAGCAAGCAGGTGTGACTTTTGATATTGCTGAAAATGGGCTTGAGGCAATTGTAAAACTCAATGCAAAACAAGGTAAGCCATATAAGCTAGTTTTAATGGATTGCCAAATGCCCGAAATGGATGGCTACCAAGCCACTAAAGCCATTAGAGAAGGCGATGCGGGTAGGGGTAATGAAAATATTACTATTATTGCACTTACAGCCAATGCCATGCAGGGCGATAAAGAAAAATGCCTAGCAGCAGGCATGAACGACTATTTAAGTAAGCCGCTCGATTTAGCTGCCCTAAAACCTAAACTCCAGCAATGGCTTGGTATCCAATAAAGGTGTAAGCTAATAAAATACGCTTACTAATTTGAGATTATTTATGCAGTTATCAGCAAATCAACAACGTATTCTTGGTTGCTTACTAGAAAAACAAAGCACAACGCCCGAGCATTATCCGCTATCGTTAAACGCTCTAGTGAACGCATGTAACCAAAAGTCTAATCGCGACCCTGTGTTAAATCTTACAGATAGTGACGTGCAAAACGCACTTGATGAGCTAATAGACATGCGTTTGGTAACTATAGATGAAGGGCTTTCTGGTCGCGTAAATAAATACGACCACCGCTTTTGCAATACTGAGTTTAGTAATCTGCAATTTTCTGCTCAGCAACGTGCCATTGTTTGTTTGTTACTTTTACGCGGCGCCCAAACCCCTGGTGAATTAAGAACCCGCAGCGCTAGGCTTGCTGATTTTAATAACGTAAATGAAGTAGAAACAGCACTCAATAAACTGATTGAAAGCGAGTACACGCGTAAATTAGAGCGAGAAGCTGGTAAACGCGACAGCCGATACATTCATTTATTTGGCGAACAACGAAATAACCCCGCTGATGCCTTTGTTGCTCTACCAAGCGAAGTAATTAAAGACAAAGAGTTGAGTGATTTACTTGCAGAAGTAGAAGAATTAAAAGTAGAGCTTCGCCGAATAAAAGCTCATTTAAAACTTTAATTAATTAAAACTAAATCACATAATAAGTTTATTGCGTATCACATATTAAATTTAATAAGGAGCTGGCAATGCGCGCCGAAATTATGGCTGAAATGAAGGTTCAGTCAACGATTGATGTAAATGCTGAGATAACTCGTCGAGTTGCTTTTATTAAAGCACGTTTAGTAGCTGCTCACTCACGATCATTAATACTGGGTATTAGTGGTGGTGTTGACTCGTCAACTTGCGGTCGCTTATGTCAACTTGCCGTAAACGAGCTAAATAAAGAGCAAAACACAAACAAGTATCAGTTTATTGCTGTACGTCTACCTTACGGCATACAAGCCGATGAAGATGAAGCGCAAATGGCGGTTGATTTCATTCGACCAAGTAAACGTATGACCGTAAACGTACAACCTGCTGCTGATGCACTGCATGAGCAAGCGATAGCTGCCGTAGTTGGCTGTGGTGAAGCACTGCCTGAGCAAGCGCAAATAGATTTTATTAAAGGTAATGTTAAAGCACGCCAACGTATGGTTGCTCAGTACGAAATAGCCGGTTTTTGCCAAGGTTTAGTAGTAGGTACCGATCATAGTGCTGAAAACATTACTGGTTTTTATACTAAATTTGGTGACGGCGCGTGCGATTTAGCTCCGCTATTTGGCTTATCAAAACGCCAAGTGCGTGCACTTGCTACTGCACTCGGTGCCCCAGCTTTATTAGTAGATAAAGCACCTACAGCTGATTTAGAAAGTGACCGCCCAGGCTTAACAGATGAAGAAGCACTTGGTTTGAGCTATGAGCAAATTGATGACTTTTTAGAAGGTAAACCCGTTTCTAAAGACGTTGAACAAAAGCTTGTAAGTATTTACATGCGTACACAACATAAGCGCCAACCAATTCCGACAATTTACGATTAATGTTTTAGTAAATAAAATAAAGCAATTAACGCCTTTGAGGATTAATTGCTTTTTTGATCGACAGATTAAGAAACTGCGTATATTTTAATAAATTAACGCTTTGAATTATATAATACCAATTGCGTTAAATTAGTGATCTATTATAGCCCTAAGAAAATAGCGATAGATCGATCTTGTTTTAATAATATTGGTATAAGTTACCCGCCAAAGAGAACACTGCCTTATATGACATCGCCCATCTTAATTACCGGTGCAGGACAACGTATTGGTTTAGCACTTGCTCAGCATTATATAGCTCAAGGGCAAGCTGTTGTTATTACGTATCGTACTCGCCACGACGCTGTTGATGCATTAGAGCAACAAGGTGCTGTGTGTATTTATGCCGACTTTAGTACCGATGACGGTATAAGTGCATTCATAAATACGCTTAAAGAGCATACAACATCGCTGCGCGCTGTTGTTCACAATGCATCAAGCTGGGACTGCGAAGCTAACAATCCTGACTTTGCAGTACTGTTCGATAATATGATGCGTATACACGCCAAAACACCGTATTTAATTAATTTAATGTGCGCTGAGCTGCTTATAAACTATCAGCAAAGTGAAAAAGTACCTGCTGATATAATTCACCTTACTGATTATGTAGTTGAAACAGGCAGCCCTAAACACTTAGCTTATGCAGCAAGTAAAGCAGCTCTCGATAACTTAACTAAATCGTTTAGCGCTAAATATGCGCCAAACATAAAAGTGAACTCGGTTGCTCCATCACTCATTATTTTTAATGAACATGACGATGAGCAATATCGAGCTAAGACCCTTAAAAAATCATTAATGGGCATTGAACCCGGATGCCAAGAAATTATCAATAGTATTGATTTACTATTACAAAGCCACTACATCACAGGGCGCTCCTTGCCTGTTGATGGCGGACGCCATTTAAAGTAGAACACACTAGACTGAGAAACTTATGCATGACGAGTTAAAAGAAAGTTACCAAAAAATAATTACTGCTGTAGGTGAAGATGCTAACCGCGAAGGTTTACTTGATACGCCAAAACGTGCCGCAAAAGCAATGGAATATTTAACACAAGGGTATCGCCAAACGCTTGATGAGATAACCAATAAAGCAGTATTTACGTCTGATGCTGACGATATGGTTTTAGTGCAAGACATAGAGCTTTACTCTATGTGTGAGCATCATTTACTGCCTTTTATTGGTCGTTGCCATATTGCTTATATTCCAAACGGTAAAGTATTAGGCTTGTCTAAATTTGCACGTATTGTTGATATGTTTTCACGTCGCTTTCAAATTCAAGAGCAGTTAACTCATCAAATCGCTAAAGCAGTCGAAGAAGTTACTGGCGCTAAAGGCGTTGGCGTTATTGTTGAGGCAAAACACATGTGTATGATGATGCGTGGTGTAGAAAAGCAAAATTCAAGCATGCGTACATCAGTAATGTTAGGTAACTTTAGAAGCGATCCTAAAACACGCAACGAATTTTTGCAGCTTATAAAAGGTTAACCCTATGGCTAATGCAATTATTAACGTTACTAATTTGCGCCTGCGTACGTTTATTGGCTTTAACCCCGATGAGCGTGAAAAAAAGCAAGATGTAGTGATCAATCTAGAGATTCACTACCCTGCTGATGACGCGTGTAAAACGGATGAAGTTGACCAAGCACTTAATTATAAAGTGATCACCAAAGAAGTAATTAGCTTAGTAGAGCAAGGGCATTTTTTATTGCTCGAAAAATTAGTGGCTGAAATTCTTGCGGTTTGTCACTCACACCCAAGTGTTCATTACGCTAAAGCACGTGTTGATAAACCACATGCACTGCGTTTTGCCGACTCAGTGTCGTTAACGCTTGATTGGGCTAAATAAGGTCTTAAAAAACTTATTTAAAAAAGCTTTTCGAATCCTACGGCAAGGGCGATAACCGCTAAATAGCGCGCGCCTTTGCCTAGTGTTACTAGTAATAAAAACATACTAAAGCGTACTTTAAATATCCCCCCAATTACAGTTAGCGGATCGCCTACTACTGGCAGCCAAGCAAACAACAAACTATACACACCGTATTTATTAAATTGCTTTTGTGCGTTATCAAGCCCTTTTTGCGATACCGGAAACCATTTTTTATCTTTAAAACGCAGTACTTGTGTACCTAACCAGTAATTAACGCAGCTTCCCAATACATTTCCAAGTGTTGCTACGCACCACATAAGCCATAAATTAACTTTACCTTGGGCAATCATCCCCACCATTATCACCTCAGAAGAGCTAGGCAGTAATGTGGCAGATATAAATGCGCTAATAAATAACGTGAGATAAAGCATAATGTCCTTATGGCTAAACGTAAAAACCCAGCCTATAGCTGGGTTTATAATACCAATTTTATTAAAAACATGATCACTCTAGCGTATTAAATAACTCACTAACTACGTTAAAAATTATTTATATAGAACAACTATGTATCATAATTTTAGCCTTGTTATTGAGCTATTTTCTTATCGCTATAATAGATCACTAATTTAATGCAATTGGTATAAAAATAACTGAGGTTTTATTTTATCAAATTTAAACTAAACGGGTAATTAAACTCTTTACCTTCGTTAGCTTTAATACTTGCCATTACAACCATTACAAACCCAAAAATTGCCACTATAGGTAGTAATATTAAGCCTACTGCTACAAACATCAGTAAAAAACAAACTACATATGCAATTGCCATCGTTATTTGAAAGTTAAGCGCCTTTTTACCGTGCACGTCAACAACTGGCATCTCATCTCTTTTAATTAACCACACAATTAATGGCCCAATTATTGAGCCAAACGGCACAATAAACCCGGCAAGCGCACTCAAATGGCATAACATAGCCCACATACGGTCATCTTTATTAACTGGTTCAACCTGTTGATTTTCTTCCATAACACTCTCCTTTTTGTTTTATGTATGTTGCCTTTTAACTAAACAAATGTCTACAAATCAACCAACGTATTTGTATTTAAAAATCACAGCGTAAAATCTTGTGATAAAAAAGTGATAAGTTTGTGAGAGTTTCTGGAGACGATTATTCAATACTAAACTCGAATCATCACTTACAGGAATAATAATGAAAACTTCTACATTAACAATTGCAATTCTTTTAGCGGCAGCTAGCCAATCGACTATGGCCGCAGAATTAGACCTAAAAGTTACTAACCTAACCAAGGGTATTCACTTCACTCCACTGTTAATTACAGCACACAACAGCGAAGACACACTATTTGAAGTAGCAACGCAAGCATCTACAGCATTACAAACAATGGCTGAAGGCGGCAATATTGCAGAGCTAGTTGCACAAGCAACTGCAGCGGGCAGTGATATGGCTGCAAATCCAGCTGAAGGCTTACTTGCACCAGCCGCATCTACAACGGCAACACTTACCACTACCGACGGTAACGAGTACCTATCTTTAACTGCAATGATGCTACCAACTAATGATGGCTTTGTAGGCTTAAACAGCTGGAAAATCCCAACAGAAGCGGGTACTTACACAATTAATTTAAATGCTTACGATGCAGGCACAGAACAAAACAATGAGCTTGTAGTTGAAGGCTCTGGCGCTCCAGGTACTCCGGGTATTCCTGCGGCTCCAGGTGGCGACGCTGGCACTGGCGGTACAGGTATATTAAGTGGTGATACAAATACAAGCATCCATATTCACCCAGGTAGCTTAGGTGATGACGATTTAGAAGCGGGAAATAGCGATTTAAGTAATACAGTACACAGATGGTTAAACCCAGTAGCGCAATTAACCGTTACAGTTAAGTAGGAGCATGATTATGTCATCTGCTAACAACCTTAAAAAAAGTCTACTAGTGCTTGCACTTGCAACCACACTTGCAGCGTGTAGCGATAATGATAACGACCCAGTTGTTGAAGAGCCGGTCGTTGTTGAGCCAATTGTTGTAGAACCTGTGATCAGTGAGTTTACTATTACTTTTAGTAACTTAACTGCAGGACAGCCTTTATCACCACTCTCTGTCATTGCTTTTCAAGATGAAGCACCTTGGGAATTCGGCACCACAGCTTCTGTTGGTTTAGAAATGCTTGCAGAAAGCGGTGCAAATGAAGAATACCTCAGCTACGAAAGTGCACTTGCTGCAGTTTCAGCCGAAGGCGCTATTGGCCCTGGTGAAACCACCACAGTAATCATTACTGTTGAAGAGCAAGAAACGCTTAATTTGTCATTTGCTGCCATGCTTGGGAATACAAATGATGCTTTTACCGGTCTTAGTTCTTTAGATGTATCAACATTAGAAGTTGGCGGTTCGTTATCACGCACTACGACTGCTTATGATGCGGGTACGGAAGCAAATACAGAAACAGCTGAAACTGTGCCAGGTCCTGCCGCTAGCGGTGAAGGGTTCAACGAAATACGTGACGATACAGCCGATATAATAACGATGCATCCAGGCATTGTTTCAAATCAAGATGGATTATCTACATCAGCACTTGGTGTTGAACATAAGTTTGATAACCCAGTATCGAAAATAGTAATTACGCGCACGCAGTAACGTTCCAGCTTGTAATGGGGAAGTAAGGGAGCACGGATGCCCCCCTTTTTACGAGGTAATACATGCGTCACGAAAAAATATTAGTAGTAGAAGATGACAGAGAAATAGGTAAGTTAATTACCACGCAGCTAACGTCGCTTAACTTACATGTTGATCATGTTGTAAGCGCAGAACTTGCCTTAAAAAAAATAGCTAAGCATCCCTACGGACTTATTTTACTCGATATAAACTTACCCCAAATGGATGGTTTGAGCTTATGCCGAAAAATAAAAGAGCATTACCCTACTACCTCCGTTATTTTACTCACCGCGCTTAGTAGCGATATGGACAGAGTTATTGGCCTTGAAATGGGCGCCGATGATTATATTTGTAAACCCTTTTTTGCACGCGAATTACAAGCCAGAGTAAAAACCCAATTACGCCACAGAGCACAACTACTCGCTAGCCAAAACAACGACAACTCCCCCGTTGATAGCGAACAAACACTAAATGTAGGCTCACTCCACATTGAGTTTAGCTCTCACCAAGTGTATTTAGGCAAACAAGCTCTTAACCTTACTGCCACCGAATTTGATTTACTCGTTTACTTTGCACGCCACCCTAACCATGTTTTTAGCCGTCAGCAGTTACTCGATAAAGTCTGGGGATACCAACACAGTGGCTACGAGCACACGGTTAATTCACATATCAACCGCTTACGTGCCAAGCTAGAAGAACACCAACAAGCGCCTATCATCGAAACTGTTTGGGGTGTTGGTTACAAGCTAAACCCTAGCCTACTAAATTAAGACACCTATTATGAAATTATCTTTGTATCAAAAGTTAGCTATATCGCTAGTCGTGATTTTTTGTTTTATTTGCGCCCTCGTTTATGGCTGGAGCAAGCAATTAGAGCTCACCTCAAAACACCACGCCGAACAAAACCTGCATTTAGCGTTAGCGGAGCACTTAGTACAAGATAACCCATTAATAAAAGAAGGAGTTTACGACTATAAAGCGCTTGAAAATCTCTTTCATACGTTAATGTTATTAGGGCCTGCGTTTGAGTTTTATTTTGTAGACGAAGCCGGAAAAATTCTTACTTACTCAGCAAAGCCGGGTAAAGTTAAACGCACGCATATTAGTTTAACGCCTTTAAAAAGGCTAATTAACGACCCAAGCGCTGCACCTATTTATGGTGATAATCCTCGTAATAAAGAGCAACAAAAAATATTTTCAGCCGCGCCAGTATTTAATCAAGATAAGCTACAAGGTTATTTATATGTAATTATTGGTGGTGAGGCTTACGATACCTCACTAAGCACTGTAAAAAATAATGATACGTTATGGCTAGCTGCTTTATGGCTTGGCTCTGCACTCGCATTTTTATTTATTGCGATGCTAATTTTACTACGTTTTTTTACCAACCCAATTCAGCGCTTAGCACGCGATGTTAGTAATATTGAAGCCGCTAACTACAGCCTTACCGACACCAAGCTAAGTAATTACTCAACGCAAAAAAGTAACGAAGTGCATAGTTTAGGGCGAAGTATTCAAGCCATGCTTACCCGTATTAACGAGCAGTTTAAAGCGCTTGAACAAGGCGATAAACAACGCAAAGAGTTGCTGACCCATCTATCGCACGACCTACGTACACCACTTGCTTCACTGCAGGGGTTTTTAGAAGTATTAAATCAGTCAGGCGAGCAACTAAGCAAACAAGAGCAAAAAGAATACTTACAAGTATCGCTTAATAATTGCGGGCAATTAAAGCTACTTATAGAGCAAATATTTGAGCTTGCTCACTTGGAAAATGGCGAAATACACATGAATACAGAAACCTTTAATTTAGGCGAACTTATTTACGATTGTATTGCTAAGTTTAGTTTAGCGGTTCAAACAAAAGGTATCAGTTTGTCGGTAGAGCCTGCAATTTGTGATTTTCCTGTGGTTGCCGATATAGCTAAATTAGAGCGCGTGTTAAGTAACTTAATTGACAATGCAATTAGGCACACCCCTCGCGGCGGCAGCATTGCAGTACATGTAAAACGCAGTGACGATAATCAGCTATTTGTGCATGTATCAGACACAGGCGTAGGCATAAAAGAAGATGAGCTGAATGCTATTTTTGACCCGCACTACCAAGCAAGTAATTCTAATAAAGAAGGGCGCCAGCAAGGTGGTTTAGGATTGGCTATTTGCAGAGGGTTATTAAAACTGATGGATAGCGAAATTTACGTACAAAGTGAAATTGGTAAAGGCACTATGTTTAGCTTTAACTTGCCACAAAAAAAGGTGCTTTCTTAAAAAGCACCTTATTGAGTTAAATCTATTTAAATATTAATTACTTCTTAATACCCGCTAAATCAAGCATAAATGCATAGTTTAGCGCGGTATCTTCTAAGCGTTTAAAGCGACCCGATGCGCCGCCGTGCCCTGCTTCCATATCTATTTTAAACAGTAACTTATTGTCATCAGTTTTATAGTCACGCAGCTTAGCAACCCATTTTGCAGGTTCAAAGTATTGAACTTGTGAATCGTGCAAGCCAGTAGTAACTAACATATTAGGATATGCTTGCTTAGATACTTGGTCGTATGGCGAGTAAGACAGCATGTAATCGTAATACGCTTTTTCGTTCGGATTACCCCATTCGCCGTATTCATTTGTTGTAAGCGGAATACTCGCATCAAGCATCGTTGTTACTACATCTACAAACGGTACCGCAGCAACCATGCCTTTATAAAGCTCAGGCGCTTGGTTTGCTACTGCGCCCATTAATAAGCCACCAGCACTGCCACCTAACGCAAATATTTCATCTTTTGCACCATACTTTTGAGAAACCAGTGCTTTAGTTACGTCAACAAAGTCGTTAAATGTATTCTTTTTAGTGAGTAGCTTACCGTCTTCGTACCAAGGACGACCTAGCATTTGCGAGCCACGTACATGGGC
Organism: Pseudoalteromonas sp. NSLLW24; assembly: GCF_015864725.1. Lineage (NCBI taxonomy): Bacteria > Pseudomonadati > Pseudomonadota > Gammaproteobacteria > Alteromonadales > Pseudoalteromonadaceae > Pseudoalteromonas > Pseudoalteromonas sp. NSLLW24. The sequence goes on from NZ_JADYWQ010000012.1 coordinate 62,054, forward strand.
AATTGCAAATACAAAACCACGGTCTAACAAGCTCAAGCGCGTGCTTGAAAAAGTTGGATCCATGGTTGCGCCATAAGAACCGTAACCATATTGCAGTAGCGGGTTAGTGCCATCTTTTTTAAACGCATCTTTACGGTAAACTAAACTTACCGGTACTTTTATGCCATCGCGTGCTGTTACAAAAATACGCTCTGAAGCGTAATTGTCAGCATCAAAATCACCTAACACAACCTGTTGCTTAAGAAGCGTTTTATCGCCAGTCGCTAAATCTACATCGTACGATGAGCTTGGAGTGGTCATGCTTGTGTAGTAAACACGTAACGTGCTGCTATCTATGTCGTTATTGCCATAAGTACCAATTGTATAAGCGCTATCGTTAAAGCTCAGTGGTAACTCTTTGCCTGTTTTTAAATTACGCGCAATCAACTTTGATTGGCCCATTTCACGTTCTTGGTAAACTAAGTAGTCATTAAATAAATCAATGCCTTCGAGTTTAATATCATCGCGCGCAGGGATCACACTTTGCCAATTAGCCTTGTCGCCTGCTTTATCAATATCAACTTTCATCAGCTGAAAATTTACAGCATTTAAGTTAGTTACAATGTAGTAAGTATTCCCTAGCTTCGAAATATCATATTCAAGCCCTGCTTCGCGCTCAATTAAACGCTTAGGCATTGCTTTAGCATCATCAGCACTTAATACAGATACGCCTGATGCAGCCGTGCTACTGTGCCAAATATAAATCTCTGACTCGTCTTTACTCTTACTCATACCCATGTAATAGCTGGTATCAGTTTCTTCGTAAATTAGCTCATCATCAGCTTGCGGTGTACCTAACGTATGACGATACACTTGGTAACCTAACAAGGTTTGTAAATCTTTTTTAATGTAGTAAATCGTTTTATTATCGTTTGCCCACACAATGCCACCGTTGGTGCCTTCAAGTGTGTCTTCGAGTAATTTACCGGTAGTTAAATCTTTTATTTTTACGCTATAAATACGACGGCTAACAGTATCTTCGCCATAAGCCATTAAATTGCCATTTGGGCTTACATCTAAACCACTTACTGCATAATAATCATGACCTTTAGCAAGCTCATTTACATCTAAAATAACTTGCTGATCGGTACCTGAAAAATCGCTGCTGCGTAAGTAAGTAGTGTACTCGTTATCGCCACGTGTTTGCGTTGAGTAAAAATAATCACCGTTTTTAACTGGGACTGAATCATCGTCTTTTTGAATACGCCCTTTTAGCTCTTCAAACAACTCGCTTTGCAGTGTTTTAGTATGTGCGAGCATTGCATCAGTATACGTGTTTTCAGCTTCTAAGTAGTTAATTACCTCTGGTGCTTTACGTTCATCATCACGCAGCCAATAGTAATCATCTATACGTGTGTCACCATGAATAGTCATTTCATGTGGCACTTTTTTAGCAACCGGGGCAACAGCTTGGACTACTTGAACCGTTTTAACTTGTGTATTACTTTTTTTGGTTTCTTCAGGGGCTTGATTACAGCCACTTAAAATAGCGAGTGATAGTGCTGCGAGTGCGAATGGAGTACGTTTCATCAGTCAAAGTCCTTGTTGTATTTTTATTTTTTATTAAGTAATTAAATATACCTATAAATTAGAGTTTGTAGTTGTTTAGTTTGTGAAGCAATGTAAAAAGGGAGCCGTAGCTCCCTTTGTATAACTATTAAGTTATAAAATTACTTTTGTTTACGACGACGTATAAATGCAAATGGCGCTACTAGTAATGTTAACCATGCAAGTGAGCCAGATGAGCTCTTTTTGCTTTCTGGTGCTACAGTCTCTACTACTGGTGGTACAACTTTAGTAATACTTACAGTAACTACAGCAGGAGCAGATACATTACCGCGTACATCAATTGCAACAACTTGAAGTTCAGCTGATGAATCACCAGTTAACAATTCAGTATTAGTTACAACCACTTGTCCATCCGCATCAATACCAAAACCTTGGTGAGTACTTGATTGAACGTAGTATTCTGACACATCTAAGTCTTGCTCAGACTCAGTGATAGTTAGTGCACCAACAACCGTTCCGTTAGCAGCATCTTCTGAAACACTAAACTCACCACCAACTAGCATTGGGGCGTCGATTGCAGGAAGCTCTAACTCAGTACTACTCATCACTTTAACAATATCCAAACCAGATGTTTGTGATAATGCAAATGGACCGCTTGCTTCAACAATTGCTTTTTCACCCGGTTTAAGTGAAGTAACTGCTTCGCCAGTTTCCATAGAAGTAAGCGTTACACTTGGAGATGCTCCAAATGTAGTTGAGCCTTCAATACTATCGGTCTGAGTGAATACACCGGTAACATATGAAGGGTAACCCACAGATGCTTTAAAGTTCATATTCTCACCAAGCAATGAACCATCAACGTTTAGTAGCTCACTACAAGTTGAGAAGGTAATAGTATCTTCACCGGCTGAGTGATAAAGCGGAGTAACCCATGCTAACGAATCGTTACCAGCGCCATCAGTTTCACCAATTACTGTACGGCTTCGGCCAGGGAATGCTGTTTCACGACCGCGGTCGTTATAGTTTTGCATAACTTGATCATAAACACCGTCATTATCAGTATCAACTTCTAATCTGTAGCCTGCTTGGAATACATGCGTTAACGGGTCACGTAATTGAATTGATGACGTTACAAAAATACCAGAGTCACAAGAGCTATCTGCAAATGCAGAGAAAGTAGTCGCTAAAATATTAAACTCAGCTTCTTCTCGTGTTTTCTCTGTGCCTGTTGCAACAATGCTTTCTGCAAAAGGAGTAATATCTGTTTGGCCGCTATTTTCAACAATAAGTGCCATTTCGTTATCAATGATTTGAGACGAAACGCTTAATTCTGTCGCAGCTTTTGGCATTGCATGATATACAACGTGTAAATCGTGGTCTGTATCAGTGCTTGCGTCATTAAATACCAATGCACCATCAAACTCTACTGAAGTAAGAGCAGCGCTTCTTGCAGCAATGTCGTCTGCACTAAATGGGTTTTCTAATTCCCACGCTGGTAGTTTTGTTGGATCAACAGTTAGCGTCACATCAAAGTTAATTGACTGACCTGCAGGGATTGTTACCGACTCAGGGAAATCCCAGCTAATTGCAGCTGTATCGTCATCATTTTGGTAGCGAGCTTCAGTACGCAGCGCATACGTTTTAGCATCTGATGAGAAGTTCTTAACAGTCACTGTTTTAGTTAGAGACTCTGTTCCAGCCATTGACACAAGGCCGAATGAAAGAGCCGCTTGTTTAGTATTAAACTGTGTATTATTAACCCATGCAGCAACTGGTAAGTTGACTGCTTTAGTTACATCAACCAAGCCTGAACCAATCATACTAATTGGAGCCAGTTCTGAGTCAGGACTGCTTGCTAAAGGCTCATTTGTTACATTTAAGTCAGCTGCATTCATTATTGTAGCTTTAATCTCAAATGCATTACGTTCAGGGTGAGCTTCACGTACCATTGCAACAGCACCGGCTGTAATAGGGCCTGAAAAAGATGTTCCAGATACAGGAGCTAGCTGATCTTGCGTGCCTGCTGCTGCAACTAATATACTAGTACCAGGGGCAGTAATTTCTGGTTTTAATAAACCATCCATCGAAGGGCCACGAGAAGAGAACGTAGCTACTGCACCTGCTGTAGTTTTAATTTTTACATCAATATCAAATGTTGCCGTATCGCCTGCAGCTAATTGAGCTTTTAAAGCAGCACCTGCAGCAAAATTAATACCTACACTTTTAATAGTTACATTGTCATCACTGCCACCCATTGGTGCAGGAGTGCCATCATCTGTGTTATTTGCAATCAGTACAAATTCAGCACCTTTCTTCTGTGCACTAAGTACTTTAACTGTAAATGCACATGCACCACGGTCAATTAAAACCGCTTTACCAGTAAAATCAACATCATCAGCAAAATCAACACAACCATCTTGGTTTGTGTCAGGGTACACTAAATCAATATCTGCACCTGTAATTACAAAGTCAGTTTGCGGACCAAAGCCTGATGCTTGAATATTACCTTCGATACCAGCAATAGTACCTGTAGCAGTACCAACTTCAGTTGTAGGATGAGTCATTGCGCCTACTGATAACGCATTTGGTGTCGTGCTTGGGCCACCAATACGGAATGGATGATCACCATCATTACCAGCTGAAATAACCATATTCACACCTAAATCAACAGCACGTTGAATTAGGTATTGCGCACCACCACCTGTATATGTATCGCCAAACTCGCCACCTAATGACATGTTCATAACATCTACGCGGTCTGAAATATCACCATCGCCATTTGGATCCATTGCAGCTTCTAATGCCGCAGCTTGAGCGGCACTTGGACAGCCACCACCACAAACAGAGTAAACATATAATTCAACATCTGGTGCAATACCATTTACTGAGTTTGAAGAAGACGTACCATGATTCGTTGCATCACCTGTAGAAGGAGAATTTGCAGCATCATTTTCAATTGGATCAGCATCGTCACGAATAAAATCGTAACCGCCTTGTACAATACCTTGTGGCCAATCAACCGTTGTAGGATCAGCTTGAGCAGCCTCGTATGCTTCTACAGTACCCTCACCACCAAATGCTTTGTGGGTATAGTCAATACCAGTATCTAGAACAGCCACACGCTGACCTTTACCAGTTACAATACCATCAACAATTAAAGGCTTAGCATTAATATATTCAGACGTTGCAGCTACATGTAATTCGTAGTCAAACATCGGTAATACTTTAGCCACTCGTGAATCTTTAGCTATTTTAGCTAAGGCTTCTGGTGTCGCCTGCACAATTAATGTTGGTGCTAATATTTTTGTTTTACCAATTATTTTTGCATCAAAGTCTAAGCTACTAAGCTCGTTGGCCATCGTGTTTTGAAGCAGCTCAACGTTAGCAATCATTTCACGACTGCTTGACGCTTCATAAGTGCCAGAAGCCACAGCATCAACAGAAGTTGCTGCACGTAAAACAATCATATGTGCTGAAGGCTGTTTTTGCTCAGATGCTAATTCTTTCAGCTGCTCTGCAGCTTGAGGTGCAATCGTTGCATTAGGTAAAGTTGCCGCATTAACAAAAGTAGCAAGAAATGCACTTGAGACTGCCGTAGCTATAGCAGTTTTTTTTATTATATTTTTAGCCATGAGTTCCCCTTGGATAGGTTATGTATTATTGTATTTGTATTAATCAAAATGATTATATTGTTGTACTGAATATAAAACTTTTGGTACAACCCAAGCAACACCTTGGTTACAAACACATGACATCAAATCCAAAAAACAAGAAAACACCACCTCAGCAAATTGATTTAAAACAATAAAGTTAAAAAATCATATTTGTGAACTAATGTAAACAACTCTAACTTTTTCTTGAGAAATGAATGAATAACGAAGTAATTAACATTTTAACCATGGCTAAAGTAATTCAAACGGCCGTTGCCCCTGTATTCTTAATCACGGGTATTGCTGCTACTTTAGGTGTTTTATCTAATCGTTTAGCACGAATTACCGATAGGGCACGTCAGCTAGAACGCAGACTAAAAGTAAGTACTGACGAGGACTTTAATAAATCACTCGCTACAGAGCTGCGCGCCCTTTTAAAGCGTTCTCGATGTATACATATTGCTTTTAGTTTAAGTGTATTAAGCGCACTACTTGTATGCGCTGTGGTTATGTTGTTATTTTTATCGCATATTCAATCTATAAACTTAGGCGTTACAATTGCCTGTTGTTTTGTAGCAGCAATGGCATTACTTATATGTGCATTTATGTCGTTACTTGGTGAGGTATTCTTAGCAACTAGAAGCATGCGTCGCGGGATGATATTTGCAGATATTGATATAAACGATTAAGTTTTAGTTAAATCTATCGTATTCACTTGAATAAATACGATGTTAGATACAAGATACCGAATTAAGAATTACAATTTTCAACAGGGGCAAACATGAAATTAAAAAAAGTATTAGCAACAATAGCACTGGCAACGTGTGCATTTAGCGTATCGGCAAATTCTGCATTTAAAGAGCCAAGTGACGCGATTGAATACCGCCAAGCTGCGTTTTCAATGATCTCAGTGCAAATTGGTGACATGGGCGCAATGCTAAAAGGTAAAGTACCTTTTGACGCAGAGCAATTTAAAATGCGTGCTAACAACGCTGCTGCACTTTCAAAAATGCCATGGGAAGCGTTTTACGAAGGAACAGATAAAGGCGACACAGCTGCACTTGCTGCTGTTTGGGCCGAAAATGCAACCTTTGTTGAAAAAGCGAATGCTTTTGCAGCAAATGCAGATAAGCTAGCGTTAGCTGCTCAATCGGGCGATAAAGCCGTAATTGGTAAAGCTTTTGGTGCATGGGCTAAAGGCTGTAAAGATTGCCATAAGCAATTTAAAGATTAATTATTGTTGTAGCCAGTTTAACAACAATAAATAGATAATAAAAAAGCACTGAGCGTTAATAACGGTCAGTGCTTTTTTTATGCTTTATATTTACGAGACTTTAGCAGCTCGGCTTTTAAAAGGGCGCTTAAATAACGCACCAATATCGCCTAGAATAATATATAAACACGGTACTAATATAAGCGTTATTAACGTTGCAAACATAACAGCAAAGCCAAGTGCTACTGCCATAGGTATTACAAACTTAGCCTGCAGGCTTGTTTCAAACATAATAGGTAATACACCAGCAAAGGTTGTTATAGACGTTAATAGTATTGCTCTAAAGCGGGCACAACCAGCTTCTATTACTGCATTTTTAACGCTAACACCTTCGCGGCGAACTTGGTTTACATAATCTGTCATTACAAGTGAATCATTTATAACAACACCTGCTGCGGCAATTAAGCCAAATCCCGACATTAAGCTCATATCTAAATCAAACCAGTAATGACCCCAAATAGCCCCGGTTAAACTAAACGGAATAACCGACATTACAATAAGCGGTTGTGAATAGCTTTTAAGCGGCACAGCTAGCAGTATGTATACTAAAATCATTCCGCCAATAAAAAACATTATTTGCTCATTAGCTTGAGCTTGCTGCTCTTCTATTGCGCCACCAAGCTCTGATTTAACACTTGGGAATTCTTCTATTAGCTGTGGCAGTAGATTTTCTTTTACTTGCTTAACCACTTCGCCTGGCTCAATTTGCTCTTCATCAATATTGCCATAAACATACACGGTACGGTAACCACCTTCGCGGCGTATATAGCTAATACCTGGCGTTTCTGTTAGCTCTACTACATCACCAAGAAGTACTTCTCGCCCTTGTGGGGTAGTAACAACGGTGTGTTTAAGCGATGAAAATGCCTCACGAGTCAGCTTAGGGTAACGTACCATTACGCGTACTTCTTCGCCGTTTCGGATTACACGCTGTGCCTCGCCACCATAAAAACTAGCACCCACTTGATTTGCAATACCGGCTAAATCTAAGCCTAAATCGTAAGCAACAGGTTTAAGGCTCATTTGCACTTCTTTGCTCGCAGGATCTATGGTTGAGCTAATATCAAACAATCCTTTTTGCTGTTGAAGTAATTGAATAAAACGACGACCCGCTTGATTTAAAGTATCTATGTCTGAGCCATACAGTAAATAGCCAAACTCGCCGCCGCCATTACCACCGCCGCCACCAACATCGTCTTGAATAGTTAACGACTTAATACCAGCAATAGTCGGCATAGCCTCACGCCACCGTCGAGAAAGCTCAAATGCATTGTATGGACGTGAATCTTCGTCAACTAATGGAGCTAGTAACTGCGACTCGGTTCTGCCTTGATTAAATACCAATACATCACGAATAATTTTTTGACCAAACTCACGTTCAGTCTCTTCATCGACTCTAAGTACCATAGCTTCTATTTCACGAATAGCAGCAATGGTTTGTAAGTCAGAAACGTTGTCGTTCATTTCTACTTGAATTTGTGGAAAGTCGTGCGGCACTTTAGGAGTTGGAACTGTACGTACTTTATTAGACGTAATAAGTGCAATACTGATTATAAACATTGCAATAAAAGCAAACAAAACAGTCCAGCGCCAATCAATACACTTAGCAATAAAACGTTTGTATGGGCCATTTACGAAACCAAAAAAGCGTGTATTGAAGCGATCGCGCCAGCCACCTTTTTTAATCGGCGAAAAGTGCGTATGAGCAATGTGAGCTGGCAGTATCAGCTTTGATTCAATCAAACTAAATACTAAACACAGCATTACCACAACGGCTATACCATAAAAGAAGGCACTTTCTGGCCCGCTCGACATTGTGAATGGTGCAAATACAGCAATCGTTGTTAACACACCAAAGGTCGCAGGGGTCGCAACTCTGTTAGCACCACGCACAACATTTTCTACACCACCGCCGCTTTTTTCAACTTCGGTGTAGGCAGCTTCCCCTATCACTATGGCATCATCCACCACTATGCCGAGCACCATTATAAAAGCGAATAACGAAATAATATTAATGCTAATGCCAAATAGTGGCATCATCATCATGGCCCCTAAAAAACAAACAGGTAAGCCAATCATTACCCAAAGCGCTAGTTTAAAACGTAAGAATAACGACAACATAATTGCCACCAAAATTGCACCTTGAAACAGGTTAGCTTTCATCATATCAAGGCGAGCATTTAGGTAGTAGGTCATATCCATTAATGGCTCTAATCGAATACCCGGCGGTAGTTGCTTATTTTTTTGATCAATAAACGCTTTAACCGAATCCGCAACGGGAATCATGTTTTGCTCTTGCGTTGCTTTAACCGATAAATACACCGCGTTTTCGCCATTAAACTTAAAGTAGCGCTCACCTTCGATAAATTGATCTTTAATCACGGCAATATCTTGCAGTAAAACTTTAGCGCCATACTCGCCAATTTTTACCGGAATTTGCCTAAACTCTTCACCCGAGTAAAACTGATTCTCGACGCGAACAGAAATAACACCTGCGTCTGTTTTTAGCTGCCCCGCCGAAAAGTTAGCTGAATAACGACGCACTGCATTCATTACATCACTAAGGGTTAGGTTATATTGACGCAGCGTATCGGGCTCTATTTCAATTGCTATTTCATCAAGAGGAACATCGTTTACCACTAACGACACGTTAGATAACTGTAGTAACTCATCCTCTATTTGGTTTGCTATAGGCTTAAGCTCTGTAAGTGGTAAGTCAGCAACGAGCGTCATACCTATTACGTCTTGCCTAAACTCAACCTGACTTATGGTGACCGGTTCCATACCCGCCGGAAAAGTCGCAATGCCATCAACACGCAACTTTACTTTATCAAGCACATCGGTAAGTTTTGCATCGGTATTTATTTCCAGGCTTGCTGTACCGCCATTTCTAAATGCGCGATACACGCCTTTTTTAATTTCGGTTATATCTTTAAGTGACTCTTCAACTTTTATAAGAATACTTTCTTCTATTTCCTGAGGAGAGGCACCTGGGTAATTAGCCTCAATATTAATGTAGTTAATCTCTACATTAGGAAACATTTGACGCTGAATCGTAAAGTAACTTATAGCCCCCATAATAATGATAAAAAACATCATTAAATTAGCGGCTACTGAATTATTAGCAAAGTAGGCAATTAGCCCTGTTTGTTTTTGTTGTATTGACTCGCTCATAACTATTACACCCTACAGCTGTTGCGTGTTTGAAGTGCTCGTTTCTGAGCTTTCAGGTTTTGCAGCTACACCTGCAATTTTAACCTGCATTCCTTTTTGCGGGTATTCAGGTAAAGTAATAACGAGTTTGTCATCGGCATTTAAACCACTGCTAATATAAAAATACTCACCCTCTTCACGAATAACCGTTACTTTACGTGGCTCTAGCTCTTGGTTTTCGTTTACTACCCACACAGTTTGGTTGTTAACCAAAGCTTGCGGTAAACGGTAAATATTATTAAGCATTGCACCTGCAAAATTCACCTGTACGTAGCTGCCAAACTTAATGGCTGGTTGTATATTCTTAAGACCGTATGGGTCTTCTATACGCACTACTAGACTGCTCATACGCGTAGCGTTATCAACAATCCCTAGGTCGCGGTCAATTACACCTTCACGCGTGAAGCTGTTTAGACCTTTTTGAATAATCGTTGCGGTAATGCCTTTAATACGTTCTGGCAAAAAAACGCTATCGAACCCTGCTATAGGAATAATCACTTCAGCAGTTTCAATATTATTGAGCTCAGCAACTTGCGAACCCATAGTGACAAATTGACCAACACCTACATTTCGGCTAATAACCAATGCATCGTAAGGGGCTGTTACTTCACAATTATCTAAGTCACGTTGTGCACGTTTTAATGCAGCTTGCGCCGACTTTACAGATGCCTGCGCACTTAACACTTGAGGCTTACGTAAAAATAAGTCGGTACGAGCTTTACTTGGAAAACGCTTTGCTTCATCTGCGGCTACTTGAGCTTGGGCCTGCTCTTCAATTAAGCCTGCTTGTGCACGAGCAATTTCTGCCTCTGCAACAAGTACTGCTGCTTCGTAGTTGTCTTTTTCGATAGTGAATAACGTTTCACCGCGAGCAACGATGCCGCCGGCTACAAAATTAGGATGCCAACTTAACACTTCACCCGACACCTGCGCCGAAAGCTGTGTACTTTCAAGAGGCTTTACTTCACCGTAGCTATTAATAATAACTTGATGATCGTTTGCAGCCACTGGCTCAACTTGCACTGTTGGACGAGTATCAATTACTTCTTTTTTTTCTGGCTCTTGTGCAATGGCATTTATTCCCATAAAGCCAACAACACCAACAATTAGCGCTACAAATGGAAAAACCCATCTAAGTGAATTTGTTTGCATATCCTATTATCCCCAAAATTCTATTAACGTCATAATACCAGAGCCATATGAAACATTAAGGTGACATTTGTAAGCAACTGTTGCAAATACATATAAACCACTGCTATTTAGGGCTATAAAAATAACTTTGCATGCAGCTCACCTCATTCGTTATATTTTGTTACAAACTTTTGTTTATTAATATCAGTTAATTAGCGTTGTACACTTAAATTTCGTCGCGAAGATGTGCGAAATTAAATTAATTTACGTACAGTCCAATTAAATTAACAAATATTAAAAGTCTCAAAATGAAATTAACGACCATCACCCTTGCGCTTAGCTTAGCGTTTGGCAGCCATGCATTTGCAGCCGATAAAAAAGACGAAAAAGAGCCAAAAACACTTAGCGAAATGATCAAAGGACAAACCGAATTTGCCGGTATATTTAGCCTTTATCAAGATGAAAAAACCGGTAAGCACCTTATGGTGATTAACGAGTCCCAACTTAATACGCCGTTTGTATATTTTGCGCACACTGTCGATGGCGTTACAGATGCAGGCCATTATCGTGGTTCGTACCGTGAAACTAAGTTAATTGAATTTAGAAAATACTTTGATCGTATCGATATCATTAGCAAAACACCTCGCTATAAATTTGACGAAAACAGTGCAATTTCAAAAGCGAGTGATGCCAATATTAGTGAAGCGGTACTTGCGAGCATTAAAATAGAAAAAGAAGAAGACGGTAAAATAGCATTCAACGTAAATAAGTTATTTTTAAGCGAAGCACTTCATAAAGTATCACCTACGCCAAATCCAGCTGATAAAAACGCTAAAAAGCGCTTTAAAGTAGGCAAGTTAGACGATAAAAAATCACGCATTATTAAACAGCGTCCATACCCTAATAATTTAGACGTGGTTGTTGATTACGTATTTACTAACCCAAGCCCAACGGTACGTGGCTCAAATGCAGTAAGCGACCCACGTAGCGTATCTGTAAAAGTTCAGCACTCGTTTGTTGCTCTACCTAGCAATAACTACGCACCACGTATGGACGATGCGCGCATTGGTTATTTTACAAATCAATTTGATCAAATGACATCTACCGATTGGGCACCTTATGAAGATGTTATAAAACGTTGGGATCTACAAAAGAAAGATCCTAGTGCAGCACTTTCAGAGCCAGTAAAACCAATTACTTGGTGGATAGAAAACACCACACCTATCCAATGGCGCGATACTATTCGTGACGCTGTTTTAACGTGGAATACTTCTTTTGAAAAAGCCGGTTTTAAAAATGCCTTAGAGGTAAAAGTACAACCTGATGATGCAGACTGGGATGCGGGCGATATTAATTACAACGTACTGCGTTGGACTTCGTCACCTAAGCCTCCATTTGGCGGATACGGTCCAGCACTTGCTAACCCATTAACAGGCGAAATACTGGGCTCAGACATTATGCTTGAGTTTGTATTTATGAAAAACCGTTGGATTTACGACACACTTTTCACTCAAGGAACAATGAGCCACGGTGAAACAACAAATACCGGTGAGCTAAATTGCTCACTAGGGCATGAGATTCAACAAAATCTAATGCTTGCCAAAGGTCTTGCTAGCGGCGACAAAATTGAAGATAAAGAAATGCTTCGCCAAGGTCTAACGCAATTGGTACTTCACGAAGTTGGCCATACTTTAGGTCTTAACCACAATATGAAATCATCTATTTTGTGGGATGAAAAAGAAGTACACGACAAAAACAAAACCCAAGGCATAGTAACCGGTTCTGTTATGGATTATGCACCGGCTAACATTGCCCCAATTGGTATGCAGCAAGGTGATATTTTTCAAACAAAACCAGGTCCTTACGATGATTGGGCAATTAACTACGGCTACAGCGTAGCACTTGCAGATGAAGCTGCTGAGCAAGCTAGACTTGAAAAAATACTTGCTCGCTCAAGTGAACATGCCCTTGCCTTTGGTAACGATGCAGACGATATGCGCGCACCAGGTCGCCATATCGATCCACGTGTAATGATTGGTGATTTGTCGTCAAACCCTGCTGCCTATGGCGCAGATCGTATGGCGCTAATTAATAAACTATTTACTGAGCTAAAAGATAAAGCAACAGTTAAAGGCGAGTCTTACCAACAGCTTGTTACCTCTGCTAATAGCTTGTTTGGTCAGTACCGAGCTCAAGCGGGTGTTGTTTCTCGCCAGATTGGTGGTGTGTACGTTGAGCGTGCTGTAGTGGGTGATGCAAACGCAGATAAACCATTTACACCGGTATCTCTTGAGCGTCAAACACAAGCGATGGATATACTCGCAAAGTTTGTATTTGCACCAGACGTACTACAAAACATGCAACCTCTATATAGCTACTTGCAACTGCAACGTCGTGGCTTTAATCACTTTGGTAAAAATGAAGACCCTAAAGCACACAAAATGATTTTAGGTATGCAAAAATCTGTACTTGCGCAGCTATTACACCCAGCCGTATTACTGCGTATTTCTGATACTGCTTTGTACGGCAATGAATATAGCCTAACTCAGTTTATGCAAGATTTAACCGCTAATATTTTTGTGAAAAGCAAAGACACAAATTCTATTAGTCACAACTTACAAATTGAGTATGTTAATCAGCTAATCGCAATTGCAGGTCTTGGCAAAGCAAGTAAATACGATAACTTAGCTAAAACAGCTGCGTTATATCAGCTAACTCAAATAGCCGATACCAGTGTTGCTTGGGGTGCAGATACTGCGACTAAAGCGCATAAAAAATATATTGATCGCTTAATTGCAAAAGCGCTAGAAGCGTAAAATATCTCTGCTAATTGAGTAAACCAAGGCCACGTTTAACGTGGCCTTTTTTATAACTTAATTCACAGATCAAATATAAATAGTGCCTTTTAAATACCTTACAGCATGCCCCGTTAAGGTGACGGTTGTATCACCCACTTCACATAGTAAATGCCCGCCTCTGCTTGAAGCCTGATAAGCGCTTAACGTAGTTTTACCCAATTGCTGCGCCCAGTAAGGTGCTAAGCCAGTATGAATAGAGCCTGTTACATAATCTTCGTCGCCACCGCTTGCAGGCCAAAAATAACGAGATATAAAATCATATTCAGCACTTGGAGCAGTGGCCACTACATCAAGTGGATAAAGTGTTTTTAAAAGCTCTGAGCTAGTCTTTAATTCAAGTATTTGATCGGCGTTTTCATAAATAACAAAATAGGCTTGGCGATTTTTAAGCACTTTACTCGGTTGTATAGACAGGCCGTCAAGTAGTTGCTGAGGCACATTTTGCACTTCAACCGGTGCTTGTTTTGGAAAGGTCATTGCAAAGCTACCATCAGCGTTTTTATTAACGATTAGCTCGCCCACCGCATCAGCAATAAAGCGAATTTGCGATATGTTATGCTCTTCACATAAAACATAGGCAGCCGCAAGTGTGGCGTGACCACAAAAATCGATTTCCATTAACGGCGAAAACCAACGAATAGCAAAACTGCCATCGTCTTGCAGGCAAGTAAAAGCAGTTTCAGATACGTTATTCTCAGCGCCAATCTTTAGCATTAAATCGTCACTTAACCACGATTCTAGTGGGATCACTGCCGCATAGTTACCTTTAAATAACTCATTCGTAAACGCATCAATTTGATGAATAGCTAATTGCATTGTTTAAACTTTGTAATGATTAGTAGCTTAAAACTGCCATACCTAAACTAAATTAGCACTTTTATTTTGGCTTTAAGCCATTACAGGCCGCATTCTATAATATTGCATACAACCAAATTGCACAGCATTGGTAAGCAACAGCATAATAAACATAAGTAAGTGCGCCGTGCTTGGAGCCGCTGTTGTAAGCTCAACAACTAAGCCGCAAATACCAGCAATAAACTGCAAGCTAAAGTAGCGCGCGCTTAAATTACTCACATTACCCGTACGCAATGTTTTATAAGTTTGCGGCATAACACGTACCGAACTCATCACAAGGCCAACATACGTTAAAGCGCTTAATACCGTTGCAGTATCAAGGCTTGAATTTAAAAGCAGTGAAAAAGGCAGTAACGAAAAACCTAGCATAGTAACCAGCTGTACACGTTCTCGTTTAGCTGCGTTATAACGTGCAAAAAAATATAAAATAAGCCCGCTTAACGCACCGGTTACAATAAATGGTAACGCAATATAAAAACGCTCAAAATAAATATTGTAGGTTATAAAATAAAGGCTTTGTGCTAACCCAAACGTCATCATCAATAGTGATAAACCTGAGACACTACGATTTTTTCGAATTTTGTTTAGTAATGGTAAAAAACTAAAAACCAGAATAAATGAAGACAATATAGGCAAATAATGCGCCAAAGCAACCTCGCTCGTTACATAAATGTTAATTAAAAGCAGAAATAAAAACATTTAATAAACATTTGTTTTAAAAGGCTTTTACTATGAGCGCGGCATTGTAGAGCCGCGTAAATTTAACTCAACTAAATAAGATATTCTTGTTTTAGGTACTGGCAAGCTAGGTATACAAAAACCGTAGAATTAAGTTCACGGTTTACCGGTTTAATAGAAAGCCTCACCGCTAAACTATTAAATAAAAATGATAGTTGTTATCATGCGCAAGTCATTAGCTGCTGTATATAAAACTACCTATGAGAAAAACTCTTTTTAAAATTCACAGTTGGATCGCTCTAATAGCTATCATTCCATTGATTGTTATTAGTATTACAGGGAGCGTATTAGTTTTTAAAAGTGAAATAGATGGCTTACTTATGCCAAGCAGCCACTTTGTTGTAAATGCACTGCCAGAGCGCATGCCAATCGACACGTTAATTGCCAAAACAGAGCATGCTTACCCTGAATATGTAGTAGGTAGTTGGGAAATATTTAACGATGATACAGCTGATCGGGTTTACTTAGTCAAACGCGGCACAGAGCAATGGTATAAGTTTCATTTAAACCAGTATACGGGTGACATTTTGTCTGAACCTGTTGGTACCAGCCATTATTTTACCGATTGGTTTTTAGAACTACATTACACTTTTTTACTGAACGACTTTAAAAACCTGCCAGGGCAAACAGGCACTGTACTAGGCTTCTTTTTTGCTCTGTTTTTATTGGTATTAGGTATTACTGGGCTTATTATTTATCGTAAATTTTGGCAGCGTCTATTTAGTGTGCGCTGGCGTGCAACACTGCAAATTGTACTTAGCGACATTCATAAAATGACGGGGGTTATAGGATCTCCCATCATTATTATTTTAGCTATCACAGGTGGCTACTTTAACTGGGCGGTGTGGTATCACGAAGTTATTGAACACGCAGAGGAAGAGCACTTTGTACTAACCAAAAACCTACACAGTAGCGATATTTCATTTCAACACATACTCAATGACAGTAAAAAACAAATACCCACTTTTAACGGCACGTTTTTAGTTATGCCACTCGAGCCTGACGAAAACATTACCTTATTCGGCGAAGTCGATACCGCCAACCCACTTGCTAGTGAGTATGCCAATACTGTTAGCTATAACAAGCTAACAGGCGAGCACATAGCTAACTGGGATATTCGCGAAGTAGGCGTTGGCTGGCAGGTAATTGATAGTTTTAGAAAGCTTCATTTTGGCTACTTTGCAGGGCTAATAAGTAAAATACTGTGGTGCGTAATTGGTTTAAGCCCAGTGTGGCTAGCAGGTACTGGTTTTTACTTATGGTTTACTCGCCGAAAACGTAAAAAACAATCACAAAAAAACCGCTTAAGTAAACGCAGTACAGCAAGTGCTTGATTAAAAACCCACCACATTGTAATGTAAAATTTAACAATGGAGTGGGTTTATGATGTTTTATAAAATAGCAGTCTGTATTACTTTTTTATATTTAGTTGGATGTAACACAACCAAGGTTCAGCAAGTAGAACAACAAATAGAGCTTGAACAACTATTAAACCATTCTTTGTTTAATAAACTCGACACTCCTTCTGAGTACAGTATTTTCGAGCTGCCAAATGCTGAAAAAGAAAAATTTTTAGCCTATGCCGAAAAACAAAAACAGTCTGAAATCCGTCATGACCGCATTATTTACAACTACCTCGAAAGCAACTTAGCTAACTTTAAATACCACGGCGATACACTTACTTCAGCCCAAGCCTTAAAACTTTCGCAAGGCAACTGTATTAGCTTAGCTGTTTTAACACAAAGCTATGCACAAACTCTCGGACTAGAAACGAGCTTTCAAGAAGTAACAAGTCAGCCTGTATACGCAAAAGAAAATAATGTTGTTTATGTAGCAAGCCACTTTAGAACAAGAGTATACGCCCCAAAAGTAGAGAAAAAAGATGATAATATTGTTGAATTTTTCAGAGCGGGCACCTTAATCGACTACTTTCCTACCCGTCGCAGTTTTTATTCAAGCAGTGCAGATTATAACGATTTAGTTTCGAAGTTTTACAGTAATTTAGCTGCAACAGCGCTAGCAGACAAACAGCTGGATATTGCTTACTCGCTTATTTTACAAGCAAACAAATACACTCCCAATGATCCTGAATTATTTAATCTAGCGGGCATTTTGCATCGTCGGGCTGGTGATTTACAAAGCGCTAAAAACATCTATCAAACAGCACTTAGTAATAATGAAATAAGCATTAATTTAATCAGCAACTATCAGCTTTTAGCTAAAAAATTAGGCGACAAAGAGCTTGTTAAAGAGCTCACTTCACAATTAGTTAATAAAGAAAAAGACCCATACGAATTACTAGTAATCGCTAAAAACGACTTACAAGCTGGCCACGCTCATCAGGCTAAAGCACACCTTGAGCAAGCTATTACTAAAGCGCCTTACATTGCTGAGCTATACTTGGAACTCGCAAAAGTTCGCTATCAACAAGGTAATATTAAACAAACACAAACCTTACTTGAGAAAGCAATTGAACTAGAACGTGATAATCAAAAACTCGATGTATATCAAGCTAAGTTACTATCCTTGCAGATGGATAAGTAACTTAGCCAATTGATATTTATAACGAATAATAAAAGCTCAGCCAAGCACGCATTTCATCATCAAAGCTACTGCCCTCAACCCGCGACACACCCATATTAAATGTTAAATCATTTACGCCTGCAGGCCCCATTCCAAAACTAAAATCACCTTGGTATTTTAAACCGTAACTTTGTGCATATACGGTGCCGTCGAGTTGATGTTGCTTATAATAAAGCCACGGCATGCCTTCTTTAAAGCTAAAGCCGCCACCGTAGCCTTGATAGCGCTTTGCAGTTGCGCTGTAAAAAGGCAGCTCCGATGAAAGTACATATTCACTATTTTGCTGCTGATTAATAAGATTTGAGCTAAAGCCACCTAATGCAAGGCTGCCATCATCACGCTGCTTTTGATCAAAGTTTGCATAAAGAGAAATACCAAACGCTTTACCAAAAATTTTGGCGGCTAAATCGTAACCTTGCCAATTATTATTTTTGGTGCTGCCATCGTACCAACTCGCATAAAGGCTCTGGCCTATCACAAAGTCTTGACGATCATATTGCCAATTTTGAGCAACGCCTAAACGCGTCCAATTTTTATGGCTTTGCTTATAATCAGTGTAATTGTAGGCAAGCTCTGGCGTTAAACTTAGCTGCCCTAATTTAACAGGGTAATTTATTGCAGCAAAACCACCACGGGCATCCATGTCTGCATTTAGGCTTTGCTGATACTGGCGCGATGTATTTAAATTATAGTCAAACAATACTAGTTTCAGTTTTACATCAAGCGCATTATATTTTGCCTGCACATAACCACCGTGCAATGCCCCATCGTGTAAATCAGTGCTATACCCCGCCTGTAAGTCGAGCTGCTTTAATAAGTCGCTACTTTTAATGCTTAAATCTAACAAACTGGTAGAAGCCGAATAATACTGCGTTCCTAGTGCAAAGGTAGCGTGCTGGTCGAGTACGTTGTAATTTGTTTGCTCTGTAGTTTCGTGCTTATATATTTTAGCTTTTGGAAGTGTATGTTCGTTTACTATTAGCAGCGGTGCTTTTTTGTTAGCTGCAAACTCAGTAACTACAGTGCTTTTTATAGCTTTTGGCAGTGTTTTTACATTTGGCCCATCTGCAGTTATCGAAAAATAGAGTAACGAGCCATCGGCCATTTCAATTGGGTGGGCAACTGCCTCTTGCCCTTGGGTTAACTTGGTGAGTGTTTTACTCTCTATGTTGTAGTTATAAATATCGGTGGCGCTATTTAAACCTGCAACAAAGTAAATTGACTCGCCATTAAGACTAAAGCTCGGCTGACTTAAATATTGATACCCGTTTGGCATAGGTACTAATTGCTGCTGATTGCCGCCTACACCTTGTATATACAATTGCCAGTTTTCATTTAATGATGTTGATAAATAAACTAATTTAGTTTCGTCAGGACTGAGAATTGGGTAATCGTAAGTTGTCTCAAGGCTTTTTGTAAATAATGGTGTGATGGTTTGCGTATTGAGATCAACCTTTACTAATTCAGAGTAGCCATCTCTTATTTGCTCGCCATACAAGGTTTCACCGTTACTGGTTACGCTAAATCGTCGTATACCAGCAAGTTCGGTAAGCTGTTTAATATTTCCAGTGTCAGTGTTATAGCTAAATATGTCAGACACTTTGTTATAAATACCCGACTCTTCATTGCTGTACGCATTGAAATACAACGTTGTGCTATTTACCCATTGAGGATTTGCAATACCGGCTCGGTTAATTTGATTAAGCACTTGTTTTTGTTCGCGCTTAAATACACTTGGCGCTGTATCGGGAATGTCTTGTGCATCGTTTTCGAGTAGCTCTTTTTGCGCTTTAGTAAACTCTTCTTGCGCTTTAATGTTGTCATCAGTGCTATAAATTATAAGCTTGGTATTACTCTCTTTATCTCGCTCAACAATCGCAATTTTACTACCATCTTTTGAAAGTACTGGGTTACTTGCATATAAGTTAAGCTCAAGCCAAAGCTCACTATTAAGTAACGACTCCCCTTGCTCTATTTGCATTGCTTTATAGGTATATTCAGCTATAAATCGGCGATATAACTTGGCTGCACTTTGCCCAAACACACCGCTAAATGCCTCATCAAAATTCCGCGTTTTTACGCCTTGCATTCGCGTCCAAACACTATCGAGTGTTTGTTCTGAATAGTTTTTCTCTAACCAATTTAAAAAGCGACTACCCATTAAATACGCCATTGAGCCGCCCATAAAGCCCTGCTCGCCATTTAACTGCCCATAGGTTGGCAGTGCGCCCTGTTGAGCAAATTCTCGCAGTGTTGACTCTGAGTAGTTATCAAACAAACGTCCACGACCCGTCATTTTAGACTCAATCAATGTGGCATAACCTTCGGCTACCCAGCGCGGCGTATCACTGTAGGTTAAGTCGTATAAATCCCATATACCACGTACTTTCTGCTGCCAGTGATTGCGTGTAGGCTGTGCTAAGTGCACTAAGTGAATATATTCATGCAACACAAGCAACTGCTGCCAGCCAGAGCTGTTTGATATAACTGTGTCGGATTGTGGTGGGGTTGTAAAAAGTGCCATTACAGGGTTACTTGAGGTGGGTAGCGCAAAGCCGTTTGCTGCATTTAGGGGATCAAACACCACTACATCAACTGTTTTATCAAGTGCTCTGTTTTGCTGCCCAAGCACTTTGGTGCGTACTATTTCAAGCTCTGTTGCAGTTGATTTAGCAAAATCAGCATGCTCAACACTGTAGTGAATATTAAAATGTTCAGTATGAATAGTTTGCCAATCGGCTGCAAAGCTTGGTGCTGCTAGTAATAAAGCTGATGCGATAAGTGTTTTTTTCATGAGCGTCCCTAAAAGAATTCCTTAATACCATCTAGGGTATTATTAAATGTCTTTCATGGGCAGTAAGAAAGTGTAATAAAGCATGTGCAAATGTGTATTTACACATGTTTTATCAGGGGAGTTTACATCCAGCTGCGAGTATCTGACTCAATCTGCTTAATTGTAAAATCAATAATAAAGTCAGCATCTTGCTGCTTTATGTAGGGCATAAATGCAAACCCTGAAGCAAGTTGTATATACAGGCTTTTTAAGCCTGATTTTCTCATTAAGTACGTACTTATACTGCGTGCACTTTGCGCTTTATAAAGCTCAAAAACACGGTAATGAACGCCAATCATACCTTTGCGTACAACCATGTAAAATCGGCCATTATCCTCATGCATGTAATAACCATAACGCTGATACGATAAAGTTACCAAGCCAGAAAACACCACCAAAACACCAAGGCTTATCAAAGTATTAATATCAGCAATAAAACAAAAGCCAAACACGAGTGCACTCGGTAGCAATGAATAAAAGCCTAAATTTTTATACAAAAGCGCTCGTTCTGCGCGCTTAAAAGCGAGCTCTTTACTATTAAACCACGGGTAAATCCATTGGCATACACTATCAACTTGTTCGCTATTTAATACAGGTAATACTAAGGTTTGTTTATTTTTTTTAGCCGCAACACCGGCTGCTATTCCGCCGCTACTTGCTTGCAAGCACTCAACGGTAAATCGCTTTAGCAATCGCCCCATTAGGTTTTGCTTAATAACAATAGATTGCACTTTATCCATGCTCATAGAAAGCTGATGGCGCTCTAACAAGCCAGCAATACGTTTAAACTTTTGACCTTTAAAATAAAGCTCAAAGTTATAAAAACGAATAAGCGACATAGTCACCGATAGCATTACAGCCACCAAAACTAGCAAAACAATTAAGGTGATCATCGCAAAGGTAGCAGCACTTGCCAGCATACCAAGCTCTTGTTGATAAAAGCCTTCTACTTTCGCAATAATTTGCTTCTCTAAAAAATCAACAATTAGGTTTATAAAAGGGGCAAAAGCAGCGATTGCTAAAATGGCCATATTCGACATTAAACCAAATTTGGCTATTTCTTTATTGCTAATGCTTAGGCTGTTTTCGATAGTGTCTGTTTCGCTTTGTTCAGTATTTTGTATTTCTTGCTGTTGCTGCGCTTTAAAATCAAATATTTGTTTACGCATTTGCTGTGCGTAATCTTTAGTGACGCCAGGTAAAACAACTTCTTGCGACACACTGCCAGCTGCATCAAAAATACAATTAACTAAGTTTACAGGGGTAAAATAAAATGGCTCGGCAATATTAACGTTTTGCACACGGCTAAATTTAAGCGTAAGTCGCTCTTTTTTAAATACACCTTTGTTAAGCAATATTTCGTTGTCGCTACTAATACAAAACTTAAAATTTAAATAATATAAAAATGAGTAAATAAGCAACGAAATTAGCGCAATCCCACCTGCAACCTGCGCCCAAAACAACTTATTTTCTACTTGAGTAACAAACACGACAAGCATAGGCAGTAAGTTTAAAAGGCCATCTTTTACAAAGCGCACACTAAAGTGCACAACAAAGTATAAAAGCGCCCAGGCCGATACTTTCTGCCAGTAAATAGGGCTCGCTTTATCTTCGATAGTTGTATTACTCATCGACTAAAGCTGCCTGAGTAGTTGCGTCGTCTTGGCGGTAGTTTTGTACAAATTGGCGCATATTTTTACAATCGTCATGGGTTAGCCCACTAATTTGTAAATCGGCACTTACACCACCAGCGCTAAATAATTTAATACTCGCAAGGCTAAGTTTTCGCTCTATTGGCCCTTGGTGTATTTCCATATGCTGTACACGCGCTAAAGGTAATACCGTCACTTGTTGCCAAATAACGCCTTTTTTAAAAGCAATGTCATGATTTCGCACTGCAAAACCTCGCAACCTCACACTTATCATGTTGTACAGCATAGATACGGCCACCAAAATAGGCATACCAATTAGCAAATACGTTTGCGCATTATTAGCAAAGGCTTCATTAAAATAACAAACAGCAATAAGCGCTCCAATTAGCGGTATATAAAACAGAAGCGAGCTAAGCTGTGTATGTAATAAGGCTTTATCAGCCAATGGCTTAAAGCTAATATCACTATGCTTTGGTAAATCCATTATTTGTTGATTGTTAAACACTATTTGTCCCTATTCCTGCTTTTAATTATGGCTAGCTTACCAACTAATGGTGGTTATTAAGGTGTGGCTTTGTTTTGGCTCAAGCGTTACTTTATCTGTCAGTACATTAGCAGCCTCTAAGCAGAGCATTGTTTTATACTCATCGTTAGCAAAGTTAGATAAGCGTTTTGATTTTTCTATCCATGGGTTCCACAGTACACACGAACTTGAGTTTTCGCGGCTCACATTAATAACACCTTCTGGCGTATTAATGGTTTGCATTGTATTTGCTTGTGTATAAACCATGTCGGTTTCGCGATTAAAGCTTACAACATCGTTTTGTACAAATGGCCCTTCGCTAAACTCAATATATTGGGCGCCTTGCAAACCATTTACATGGGTATTTGTAATGTCTGATGTAGGAAAATAGGTATGCAGCGCTTGGGTAAAGCTAAATGGCGCACTCCCTAAGTTAGTGGTCGTTAAGCTAACCTGTAATTTATCGCTTAATACAAACTCAACTTTTAATGCTGACTGATATGGCCAATACGTTGTATTAACAAGCTTCATGGGTAGCTTTAAACTAACTGTAATTTTCTCATCAGATTCGTGTACTTCATCAGCTTGCCACACGCTTGTGCGCGCAAAACCATGGGCAGGCCACCCATCATTAGCGTGTGTACCAAACCACGGCCAACAAATAGGAATACCACCTCGAATACTTGCCCCTTCTTGATAGGTTTCGTCTTGTGATACCCATATAAGTGGCTTGTTATTTTTAGGGATAAACTCGGTAATTTGCCCACCTTGCAAAAATATTTTTGCATCGCACTTTGAGCTAGCTATTTTAATAAACTCAAGACCGGTTTCGCTTTGCTCAATGCTAACTGATGGCGATAATTTCATACCTTCCCCTATAATACTGATACTAAAGATTTTTAATATTTGTGCAGAAACAATAATGCATGCTTAAAGTATACGCTATTGATATTAAATATTGATTGCTGAATTTGTTCATTGCCGATTAATACATATACAGTAAACTCACAAACAATTACTTTGTACTAACAGCTGTAAATGAATAATACTAAAGTCTATACAATAAGACTTGCCAATTATTCACAACATACGTACTGTGCGCAACTTAATGCACACAAGATGCTAAGAAAATTTACTATAATTTAAACAATATAATTTTACATTAGTTACTGCTCTAACTATTAAAAACCAATAAAAGCGGCCTAATGTGCAATATATTGTTTGAATTCAATTTATTTGATGTGTAACATTTCGCGATTACGGCAAACTACCGCCCCATCGATGAGATAAGCAAATGCAAAAATATGACGAGTTATTGGTTTCTTTACGTAAAGTGATCCGCGCGATTGACTTACATTCTAAGCAGCTAAATAAAACTTCAGGTTTAACTGGGCCACAACTGCTTATAATGCAAGAAGTTGAAAAAACCGATGGAATAACGGCGAGCCGTATAGCTCAGAACGTAAATTTAAGCCCGGCAACGGTCACCAATATTCTCGACAGAATTGAAAGCAGAGATTTAGTAACACGCGTACGCAGTCAAATGGATAAACGCAGAGTGAGCTTATACCTCACCGAAAAAGGAAAAGAGTTACTTGATAAAGCACCTCAGCCATTGCAACAACACTTTATTGAAAAGTTTTCTGCGCTTGCTGAGTGGGAACAGAGCCTTTTACTCTCATCAATGCAGCGTGTAGCCGCGATGATGGATGCAGATAAATTAGATGCATCGCCCCTTCTAGAAGTTGGTGCACTTACTCAAGCTCCTAAAGAATAAACAATAAAAAAAATACATAGTTTTGTACTTACTCTAAACGTAAGGCGTTTTTTGACGTCTTGAATTTTTTATTTTTTAATCACAAGCAGAGCGGCTATTATGACTAAACTCTCAAAATTAACACTAGCACTAGTTCTAGGTGGTGTTACAAGCACTTCTTATGCGTCTGATGATCTAGACACACTACAAAGCCAACTTAAACAGCTAAAGCAACAAATGCAATTGCTTGAAAATAAGTTAGCTGATGAAAAAACAAAACAGCAACAAATTAATAAGCAACACGAACAACAAGTTGCAAACATCAGTAAAAAATCTGATCAAAAAGTAGTTGAAGTTGCCGCAGCTGAACCTGAGAAAAAAGATGAAGGTATTAAAGTTGGTGGAGCAATACGCTTTAATTACAGCACCAACACATACGATGAAGATACCCAAGATCGCGGTGGCGATTTTGATTTTGATATTTTCCGTATAAATGTATCTGGTGAAATTAACGATATTTCACTTAACGGTGAAGTACGTTTTTACGATTATATGACCGTTGTTAAATACGCTTACTTAGGTTACGAGTTTGCAGATGGCTGGGAAGGACAAGCAGGTATTGCACCTGTGCCTTTTGGTAATGGCCCATACAACTCGCACAGCTACTTTTTCAGTACTAACTATTACGTAGGCCTAGAAGACGACTATGATTTAGGTGTAGTAGTAAAGCGTAAACTTAAAGATAACTGGAAACTAGACCTAGGCTTTTTCAAAAATGATGAGCTAGGTGGCATAGACGGTGGCTCTTCAGATATTAACCATCGTTACTCTTACGACATTATTGGTAGTCGTTCAGCAGAGGAAGGTACATACGATGCACCAGGCTCTCGCATAGGCGAATACAATACGTTTGCCGGGCGTGCAACATATCAAATTGAACACAGCAAAAATATAACTACCGATGTGGGTGTATCACTATTAAGTGGTGGCTTACATGACGGTAACGATCGTGCTGGTAACTACGGCGCATGGGCATTTCATGTTGATAGCACAATTAACAACTGGAATATCCAATTTCAACACGGTGAATACGACTACGACCTAGACGACAGCAGCGACAGCTTTGTTGTTGGTGCGTATGCTTATTACGACACTGTATCTAGCGAAGCAACTATGACTAACTTTAACGTTGCTTATAATTACTCGCTTGATTGGGGCCCAGTTACCGACATTCAATTTTACAACGATTACGGCATTATTTATGACAAGTCTGACGATAGTGCAGATACATGGATGAACGTAACGGGTATGAGTGTTGCTGCAGGTGGTTTCTTTAGTTACTTCGACTTTATTCAAGCACGTAACCAGCCATTTATTGGCGGAACAATTATTGGTGATGGCGATACAGAACGTCGCTTCAACATAAATATTGGTTACTACTTCTAAACTGTTAACCGCATTTATTTTTTAAAAGGGCAAACTTAGTTTGCCCTTTTTTATTGATTTTAAGCTTCGAATTAATAGCTATTTAGCCTACAATTAGAGATACCATAACACGCCTAAAAAGAGCCTAAGTGAATATAAAAGCAGTGTTTATTTGTTATAAAAACTTATGGTTTAAAGCGCTTGGCTTAATACTTGTAGCCTTGGGTATTATTGGCATTGTGTTACCGGTCATGCCTACCACTATATTTTTTATTTTAGCGCTCACCTGCTTTACTCACTCATCACCCGCGCTTGAACAATGGCTGTTAAACCACCCTCGTTACGGTGTAACTTTGCAGCAATGGCAAGCCCACAAAGTAGTGCCTGTTAAAGCCAAATGCTACGCCGCCATTGGCATGTTAATTGGATTTATATTTTTACTGTATTCAGCCGCCCCTATTTGGGTTATTTATCTCGTTGCAATAATAGAAGTATCGGTAATGATTTACCTTATTTTAAGACCCTCTAGCCCCCCTAAGCATTAAATATTCATTTTTTACCTGCATACACCTTTGTTTTAAAGTTTTATGTAAAGATAAGTAAGTAAATTTGTAATAGCTAATGCAAATCATTATCATGTTGTAAATTTGATTTATTAACTGTTTTTATGTCATTTATTAATAAGCGGGCTTTGTATAGTACAAGCCGCGCTCTACATATTTATATTTCTACAGCTCTGTTTTTTTTGCTTATTTTATTTTGCGTTAGCGGCATTGTGCTTAATCACGTTGATTGGCTTAAAAACGATAAAAATAACGGTCAAGTAAATGCAACAATTCCAGTAGAGCTAGTTACTAAAGCAAATGAACAGCTAAATACGCTGCCAACGCTTTACCCAGAAATAGAAGCTTACTTAGCTGAGCAATATGCACTTACAAAAGTAAAAAGCATTGAGTGGGAAAAAGAAGACGCGCTAGTAATGCTCGACTACCCACTGCCTGCAGGATTTGCCTACGCAGAGCTCGACTTTACAACTGGCGAGCTAAATCTTGATTACCAAACAGGTGGCTTTTTAAGCCTTATTGGCGACTTACATAAAGGCCGCCACAGCGGTGAAGTATGGAGTTGGGTAATTGATATATCTGCCGTACTAATGATTTTATTTGCCATCACCGGCATGATTATTTTGTTTCAAAATAGAAAAAAACGCTTAGCAGGAATATGGATAACCTTACTAGGAGTCGCAACTCCAATGGTTATTTATTTATGTTGGGTTCCACAAATAAAAGGAGTGTCTTAATGGTTAAATTTAAATTATTTATAAGCGCCGCATTACTGCTCGTAGCTGCGTTTTTTCAAACAACAGCGCATGCACAAACACCACAGCTAGAGGTTGAATTAACGCTTCCCGACTTAGAAGCACAACCGTATCACCGTCCATACGTTGCAGTTTGGCTTGAAACACCAGAGCGCAAACACGTTACAACGCTTGCACTTTGGGTGCAAAAAGCAGAATGGTTTAAAGACTTACGCCAATGGTGGCGTAAAGCCGGTAAAAGTGACGCCAACTTTGACGGCATTAGCGGCGCAACAAAGCGCGCGGGTACTTACACTATAAATTGGCAAGGTAACGATTTAGACGGTAACCCAGTAAAACCAGGTAAATACTTACTAAATATTGAAGTTGTACGCGAAGAAGGCGGCAGAGATTACACCCGCGTTGAGCTCGATTTAACCAAATCAGGCAAGCTGACAATTGATGGTAAAAACGAGTTTTCACAAAGTTTCGTCACTGTAAGCACTAAGTAACTGCTACTTAATTATTTGAATTTAAGGAAATACAATGAAAATTAATTTATTAAAAACTGCATTAATCGGCGCATTGAGCTTATCTGCTTTAGTGTCAACTTCAGCAAATGCACACGGACGTTGGTTACTACCTTCGCATACATCTTTATCAGGCGATAAAGCGCATTACGTAATGATTGACGCAAGTATTTCAAACGAAATTTTTGCACCTGACAAAGCCTTTAAACCTAAAGAAAAAGGCGCCGAGTACGACGACACATTATTAATGGCACTTGCGCCTAATGGTGAGCCAGTATCTGAAACGATCCGTGCTTACTACTTAAAACGTAAAAGCTCAGCTGCGGTAAGCTTAACAGAGCAAGGCACTTACCACATTGCAATGACCCAAAAGCCAATGTACATGACCTTCTATAAAAACGAAGAAGGTAAGCGCAAGCGTGTATTTGGTAAGAAAACAGACGCCGAGTTACCTAGCAATGCAAAAGATGTAACTACAACGAAGGTTGTTTCAACAGTAGATACATTTGTAAGCCGAAATGGCACCACAAAGCCAGCACAGTTAGGTTTAGGCTTAGAGCTTAGTGGCCCAACGCATCCAAACGATTTATTTGTAGGTGAGCAAGCACGTTTTCAATTACTACAAGATGGTAAATCTGCTGGTGAAGGCATTGAAGTAAGCATTTTAAAAGGCGACACACGCTACCGTAACAACCGTGGCGAAGTAAAAGTAACGACCGATAAAGAAGGTATGTTTACAATTACATGGAAAGAGCCAGGCCTATACCTAATCGAAACTTCTAACAAGGTTACCGTAAATGAAGAAGGCGTAGATGCAGGACGTTATGCATTATTTACAACGCTTGAAGTTGCCCCTGAATAATTTAAATCACTAAATTTAAAAAATTGAAAGGCCAAGCATTTGCTTGGCCTTTTTACGTCTTACTAACTTTTATCTAAAATTCCCTTGAATTCGCAACCATTCGACACAAGATTGCAACTACAACGATCCAAACGCCTATATCGCGCGTAAACAGTGACCTTATATGTTAACAACTTAGAATATCTTAGATAGTTTTTATCTTTGCACTAGGGTAGTCGCTTCTATATGATGCGCTCCTTTTCGACTAGCAGCTCTTGGGGAACAATTAATGACTTTTAAGCGTTTATCTGCAAATAAACTAGCACTTAGCTTGGCCGTTACCACTGCACTTAGCACACCTTACTCTATGGCCGTTGCCGCAGAGCAAGATAATCAAGCAGAAAAGAATATCGAAGTAATTTCGGTTACCGGTACTCGCAGAAGCTTACGCAGTATTGCCGAAAGTACGGTACCCGTAGATATTATTACCAGCGGTGATATGCAAAGTACGGGTCAGCTAGAAATAAGCCAAATACTAGCAAACCAAGTACCTAGCTTTAACTACCCAAGTGCCACTATGGGTGATGGTACTGACCATGCAAAACCAGCTGTTTTACGTGGATTAGCACCCGATCACACATTAGTACTTATAAACGGTAAACGCCGCCATGCCGGTGCGCTATTAAACTTAGCCGGTGTTGTTGGCCGAGGCTCTACAGCTGTTGATTTGAACATGATTCCAACCTCTGCAATTAAGCGTGTTGAAGTACTACGTGATGGCGCAGCCGCACAGTACGGTTCTGATGCAATTGCTGGGGTAATTAACATTGTACTTAAAGATGCCTCAGAAGGCGGTAGCGTAAGCGTAACGTACGGTAAATACGATACTCAAATGGCTGGTGTATCTCAACTAGAAAGCACCTATGCAGATGCAAACGGCGACTTAGCCTTTAATACCGGTGGCGACAGAGAAGTAAACGACGGTGCAACACGCACTGTTAGCGCAAACTCTGGTTTTGCGTTATCTGATAACGGTTTTGTAAACGTATCCATTGAGTACCGCGATAACGACTCAACTCAGCGCTCAGGTTTTGACCCTCGCGAACAATACAGCCGCCTTGATGATGGCAGCCTAGACCCACGCGAATTTACTATCGATCGTTACAACCACCGCTTTGGTAAAGCAGACCTTGAAGATTACGCGTTGTTTTACAACATGGGTTACGATTTAGATAACGGCTTAAACCTTTATTCATTTGGTAGCTACTCAAAGCGTGAAGGTAATTCAGGTGGTTTTTACCGCCGAGCAAAAGACAGCCGTAACGTTTTAGAAGTGTACCCAGATGGCTTTTTACCGCAAATTGAAACAGACGTACAAGATTACTCATTTGCATTGGGCTTACAAGGCGAAACTAACGACTGGACATGGGATGTAAGTACCAACTACGGCCGTAACGACTTTGGTTTCGGTGTTGTAAATAGTATTAATACATCACTAGGTGCCGACAGCCCAACCGAATTTGACAACGGTGCATTGGTTTACGATCAGTTTTTAGTAAACGCAACAGCCAATACCACTCTCGATTTAGGCTTACCTGATGACGTATTTTTTACCGTAGGTACTGAATATCGCCACGAAAGCTACAAAATAGAAGAAGGCGAAGAAGCGTCTTACATCACCGCACTTGATAGCGATGGTAACCCAATTGCAGCCGGTGGCGCGCAAGTACTTGCTGGTTTTGGACCAGAAAGTGCGACTGACGAAAGCCGTCATAACATCGCTTTATTTGTTGAGTTTGATACCTACTTAACAGAAAAATGGAACGTCGTTTTAGCGGGTCGTTATGAAGATTACAGCGACTTTGGTGACACATTTACTTCTAAGCTTGCTTCGCGTTACAGCATTACTGAAAACCTATCGCTGCGCGGTGCAATTAGCACAGGTTTCCGTGCACCATCTTTAGCGCAAAGCTCGTACCGCCAAATATCAACAGTACTTGAAAACAACCAACCATTTGAAGTGGGTTTATTCCCGACCGATTCAGCCGCAGCGCAAGCACTTGGTGCTCAGCCGTTAGATGCTGAAGAGTCAGTAAACGTTACAGCGGGCTTTATGTACACGCAAGGCAGCTTTAGCTTAACGGTTGATGCATACCGTATTGATATTGATGACCGTATTGTATTGTCTGAAAACCTAGAAGGCGATGCAGTTGTTGAAATACTACAAAATGCAGGTGAGCTAAATACCGAAAGCGTACGTTACTTTACCAACGCTATCGACTCACGCACGCAAGGTGTAGATATAGTTGCCACTTATAACCTAGATTTAGACAACTTAGGTGATTTACGCCTAAACGTAGCAGCTAACTTTAACGACACCGAAGTAACGCACGTAAACGACAACCCAGCACAGCTAAACTCACTAGGTGACGACTACGTAGTGTTTGCACGTCGTGAAGTAGGTCGCTTTGAAGAAGGCACGCCAGATAGCAAATGGAACCTATCAGCAGTGTGGAACTTTAACGAATGGCAAACTACCCTGCGTGCTACACGTTATGGTGAAGTCGCTGATATTTCAACTACAGCTGACCGCGATGAATACCTAGACCCTAAGTGGATCACCGACCTAGAAGTGGCATACCGTCCAGACGAATATTGGAAGTTTGCCGTTGGTGCAAACAACTTGTTCGATCAGTACCCACAAGCCACAGTGGATAACATTGGTTACTCTGACTTTGGCCAAATATTCCCGTACACACCGTATGCGCCTTACGGATTAGACGGACGTTTCTTATACGGTAATATTACTTACAGCTTTTAATTAGTTCCCTAATAAAAGCAGAGCAATTATAAAAGGATGCATCGCGCATCCTTTTATATTAATAATTAGTTATTTTAACCACTTATTAGTATTTCAACTTTCATAAAAAACCACCACCCCATATAAAACAACAGCTTACATTTCGGCCTCATTTTTGCTCTATATTGTTTATATAAATACAAACAAAAATACAAAGGACTAAACATGAGCTCATCAACACAATTAAGCATTGCAAAACCACTTTCGCTTATTGGCGGCATTTTATTATTAAGTGGTTGTGTGTTTCACATATCGCCAAGTGTGGCTTCTGTAAAACAAACCAAGCAACTTACATTACCTAGCAACAATCTTGAGTATTTAAATGTATTAAGCGGCGCAGGTAGCCTTGAAATAAAAGGCTCAGAGACTGCCACCAGCATTAGTGTTGATGCCACTATTTACACAGCCGACATTGAAGACGAATACGAGCTAACGCTCGAGCAAGACGGTAAACAGGCAAAGCTTGTTGCCCAAAATAAAAGCCGTAATGGTATTAGCTTTTACAGTGGTCAATCTCCAAGTATTAATTTAGTGGTTACTGTGCCAAGTAATCTAAATTTAGATATTGATGATGGCTCTGGCGACATTTTTATAAATGCTATGCAAAGCAATATTAATGTAAAAGACGGCTCGGGGGACTTAACTATAAGCGGTGCTAAAAACCTAACTGTTGACGATGGCTCAGGTGAAGTAAACTTTGAAAACATCGCAGGTAATTTAGAATTAACCGACGGCTCTGGCAGTATTCATATAAACAACGTAAGTGGCAATGCAACTATTGACGATGGTTCTGGCGAAATGCACGTGAGCAACATAACCGGTTCGCTAAACGTTGAAGATGGATCGGGTGATATAGTAATAAGCCATATTAGCGGTGCTGTTAATGTTGATGATAACTCTGGCGACCTGCTTATTGAGCATATTGGTTCAAGCGTAACAATTGAAGACGGTTCGGGTGATATTCGCGTTAATCATGCAAAGGGGCTGACTATTACTGAGTCGGGCTCGGGCGATGTAAGTATCGATAATATTAGCGGTTCAGTAAAAGTAGCTGACTAACAGTATGAGCTAAAAATAACGTATTTTCAGCCACATGAATTATTGTATTTTATAAGAACCTAAGTCATTCTATTTATGCTCAAATACCTTGAGCATAAATAGACCTAGGATAAACGCGTGTTAGAAATTGCTTTAATTTATTTAGCAGCAGCCATAGTAGCTGTCCCTATTGCAAAACGAGTCGGACTTGGCTCTGTGTTAGGTTATTTAATTGCCGGCATACTCATTGGCCCTTATGCGCTGGGTGTTGTGGGCGATCAAACCGATGTAATGCACTTCGCTGAATTTGGCGTAGTAATGATGCTGTTTTTAGTGGGCCTTGAACTACAACCTTCGCGTTTATGGACATTACGCCACTCTATTTTAGGGCTTGGCGGCTTACAAGTTGTGTTATCGGCAGCGGCTATATTTGCATTTTGTTATTGGTTTTTTGCCATGCATTGGCAAACCGCACTCGCCATTGGTTTAATGCTGGCGCTCTCCTCTACCGCTATTGTACTACAAAGCCTTGAAGAAAAAGGCTGGCTAAAGCAAGAAGCCGGACAAAACGCATTTTCGGTATTGCTGTTTCAAGACATCGCCATTATTCCTATTTTAGCCCTATTGCCACTGCTTGCATTTGCCCCGCAAACTAGCACAAAAGAAATCAGCGATTCGATTATTGCAAGCTGGCCTGTATGGCAACAAGTATGTGTATCGGTGGCGGTTATTGCCGCTATTATTGCCGGCGGTAAATATGTATCGGCCCCGTTATTTAGATACATTGCTCAAACACACATGCGTGAAATATTTACTATTTTTGCACTGTTTTTAGTGGTCGCTATTGCGCTAGTTATGCAAAGTATTGGTTTATCGCCTGCTTTGGGGACTTTTTTAGCCGGTGTTGTACTTGCCGAGAGTGAATTTAGACACGAATTAGAAGCCGATATAGAACCCTTTAAAGGCTTACTTTTAGGATTGTTTTTTATAACTGTTGGCGCATCAATTAACTTTGAACTGCTATTTAACGAGTTTAGTACTGTTATTGGCTTAGTGGTTTTACTTATTGTAGTTAAAGCCTGCATTTTATTTGCCCTTGCCGTTACCTTTAAAATTAACAGTAAACAGCAGTTATTATTTGCCCTAGCCCTTGCCCAAGGGGGTGAGTTTGCCTTTGTACTGCTAAGCGTAACCACAACCTTAAGTATTTTAACGCCCGAGCAAACCAGCCTTGTTACCTTAGTTGTCGCAGTATCAATGCTAATAGCGCCGTTATTACTTATGGTTTATGAGCAAATACAAAAACGCAGCAGCAGTGCTATGCCTGAGTTTGATAAGCCAGAGCAAATTAGCACCGCTAAACACGTAATTATTGCGGGCTACGGACGTTTTGGCCAAATTATGGGGCGTTTACTGCACGCGCAAGGCTACGAAATTACCGTACTTGACCACAGCCCTAGCCAAATAGAATTACTACGCCGTTTTGGCAATACCGTATTTTATGGCGATGCCGCACGCCAAGAACTCCTTGAAGCCGCAGGCGCGCACACCGCGCAAATGCTGGTAATTGCAATTGATAACCCCGATAAAACTATTGAGATAATTAAGCTCGCGCATAAAAACTACCCGCAGCTTAAAATAGTTGCTCGCGCAATCGACCGCCGCCATGCGTATCAGTTACTTAATTTAAAAGTAGATGCGTTTAACCGCGAAACAGTCGACTCAGCTATTAACCTTGCCGTAGAAGCACTCGAGTTACTAGGTAACACTAAGCAAGATGCAGAGCGCGCCGGTAAGTTATTTAGAGACCACGACCGCGCTGCAGTACTGCAACTTGCTGCATTATGGGGAGACGACGCCAGCTACGGCGTAGCAGTTCGCCAACGCATGGAAGATTTAAAACAAGTGCTACAACAAGATAAACAAGCACAAAGCGATTTAAATACCTGCGACAGCGGCGATTGCGAAGACGGCTTAACAGAAGTAGCGAGTAAACCTAAAAAGCCTGATGATGCTCATCTTGAGTAATTTAGGTAGTTGGTTTTGTAGTGTCTGCTGATAGTGCTAAAACAGCATTAAATGGACTAAAATAGTGGATTGCGATGTATAAACACAATCCACTGTTTTAGATTATTTTTAAAGTTCTTATTATAACTCTACTTCAACTTTTCAAGGTACTTAGCAGCAGACCTTGTCAC
Source organism: Pseudoalteromonas sp. NSLLW24 (assembly GCF_015864725.1). Taxonomy (NCBI): domain Bacteria; kingdom Pseudomonadati; phylum Pseudomonadota; class Gammaproteobacteria; order Alteromonadales; family Pseudoalteromonadaceae; genus Pseudoalteromonas; species Pseudoalteromonas sp. NSLLW24. Next base: position 96,856 of record NZ_JADYWQ010000012.1, read on the forward strand.
TGTGTATATAGGTAAACTTGTACCAACTTCGCTTATAAGTAGCAGATTTAATTTGACCAATGTATTCAAATCATCGGGTAAAAATTTAGGCTCTTCAATTTTAATAACACCAGGTTCATCAACAAATCCCATTGAAATTTTAGGAACTTCATTATCGTTAGCTCCCCAAGCAACATCAAAGAAATTTATTGAATTCATTTGAATAGAAGATGAGGTGGAAGAAACAATGCTTTTTAATATATGAATAGCTTGATCTGAAACTCCCTGAGTTGGATCTATTTCTTTAGCTATTTCTTTAAAATCATCAACTTGAGAAGCTAGCTGTAATAGCATAGCATCCAGATTAGCTAAACTTTTTTCAAGTTCTGTGTGGTTTTTAGTTAAAAGTTGCTTAATTTTCAAACCCAACAAATGATTGCTTTCTAGGCTCTCGATTAACCTACAGTGCCTACTCTCACTAAGCCATTGAATAAAATCATTATAATCCTCTCCACTACGAGCTCGTCCCTCTGACTTCCATACTGAAACGAGCCCAATAATTGTCGCTAATGAACTAAAAAGCTCCATAGTTACTCCATATTGATATCTAATTTTCTCAATTATCGCATGATTCTTTCATGCAGAAACTTGGCTTGAGTTATAACCACTCTATCAGGGGCGTTTTCTTATTTTCACGTCAAAACGTCCCTATTATATGAACTTCTATTAATATCAAATAGTGTAAATTATTACCAACTATAAATATTATGTGGCTGATGGTGTAGGTTTTATAAAAATAGGAAAGTGTTTGTTATATTACTGGGGTGGGAATGGCTTAAATTAATCTATTTTTGAAAAATTGGCTTGTAGCTCACAGCCGCCTGTCATTCTTTCAGCTATGAGCTACAACATTTAAAAACCTAGTGGTGGTGCCCGCCTTGAATAGCCTCGCCCTGCTGGTTGTAAAAACCTGTCGCGCTGTGCTCAATAAAACCAAGGTTTATCATTTTCGCTAAAAACGGGTCGTTTTCGTTATCGCCTATATCGGCGTAATCGGTGGTTTGAAAGCGGTCCCATTGTGCAAATTGAGCACTAATTAATGGCTCATCAGTGCTTACATTATTAAGGCTAAGTAAGGTAGTTGTTTGGCTTTTTTTATTACTAATACTAAATGTTTTAACTAATTTTGAATGCGTTAAAAAGGCGAGGTTAAAGTCGTTGCCATTTTCGCTCAATGTATAGTTTTTTACTTCATCGCAGCCTGTGCCTTGTGTGCTTACTAGGGTCATTTTTTCGATTAGGTGGTTATCCACCAGCTGACTTTTAGCACTCCAATTTTGTACGCCGCGTACCTCAGATGGTTGGTATTCAATGCCGCGTTGCTGGGCGTTAAAGTAACGTATTGGTCGTATTTGATTATTGGCTAAGTGCTGCCAAAGCTCGGTTATTACTTCACTTTGGTGCGCTACTTGCTGATTGTTTCGCCAAAGAGTAAGTGACTCGCTACTTTGCTGTGCTTTATGGCTGTTGGTAATTTTATAATCGGCTTTTAAATGCTTGGCATCAATATCACATTGCGAGGCAAAGCTACTTGTACTTACAAGCGTGGCAATTATTAATAACGCTTTTTTCATTTAGCTATCTCTTATTTATATTTCAAGTTTATGGCAATAACATAACGATTATAAATGTCAGTTTAATGACAAAAACCCCGCAAAGTAGGCGGGGTTTTTTATTTAGCTGTATTTAACTAAATTTATAACTAGCGAGTATTTATTGCGCTAGTTTTTCGTCTGCTGTTTTTACAAAATCAGCTGCAAAGTCCATTACATGGAATAAAAAGCTTTGCTCGTTTGTGCCTGTTACCAAGTGTGCACCTGGCCCCATTGCATAAACGCCTACGTCTTCACCGGCATGTGTTTCTGAGCCCATTGGTACCAGTGCTTCTTGATGAAAACCAGGTGTTGTTGTATCAACATCTGTTAAATCAACACGCCCTGTAACAGGTGCAAACGCATAACCTGCATCGGCATCGGTCTCGCTGCCTAGGTTTCTAAAGCCACCACCATTGGTGTAACCAACCGTTGTATAAGGCATATCGTCGGCAGCTAAACTTGGCTCAGTTGCGCCTACTGCAACCACTTTACCTAAAATTGGGTTACCGCGTTTAGGGTAACCAGCAATGGTAAATACATGGCTGTGATCGGCAGTTACAACTATTAATGTTTCTTCTGGGTTGGTGTTTTCCATCGCCACTTTAACGGCTTTAGCAAGCTCAATAGTGTCGTTTAACGCGTTATAAGCGTTACCCGCATGATGCGCGTGGTCAATTCGACCCGACTCAACCGTTAAGAAAAAACCTTGCTCGTTGTTATCAAGTACGTTTATTGCTTTTTCGGTCATTTGTGAAAGCGAAGGCTCGCCTGCTACATCGTTTGCGCGGTCAGCTTCGTACTGCATGTGGGATTCGTTAAATAAGCCAAACACTTTAGTGGCGTCGTTACTTATTGCATCAAAACCGGTTTGATCCATTACGTACGTGCCATTTGGATATTGCGTTTTCCACTCTGCGGTTAAGTCGCGGTTATCTGTTCGATCCCCTTCAACAGCACTTACTGCATCGGTTGAATTAAACGCGGCATCTTTTGGTAAAAAGTGACGACGACCGCCGCCCATTACTACGTCAATACCGTCTACATCAACACCACTAAAGCGTGCTTCTAGATTGGCTTCAAAGTTAACCAGTTGCGATGCAATGTCTTCACATGTTGCGGCACTTTCTGGCATATCGGAGATATCTTCCCAGTTACGCTCTGCCGATTTAGCATACGTTGCAGCTGGTGTTGCGTGAGTAATACGCGCTGTCGAAATAATCCCTGTTGCTTTGCCTGCAATTTCAGCAAGCTCTAACGAGGTAACAAGTTCGTGCCCTTTGCCTGATGCACAATTACCACGTTCAACTGCTTCATCAATACCAATAACGCCTGCGTCGGTTTTAACGCCCGATGCCATTGCGGTCATAGTTCCTGCCGAATCTGGCGTTTGCGCATCTACGTTGTATGTTTTTACAAAGCCTGAAAAAGGCATAGTTTCAAAGCTTAACTGGTGATCTTCACCCATTTCGCCCTCTAACTGACCCGCTAAAATACGTGCTGCGGTTATGGTAGAAATACCCATACCATCGCCCACAAATAAAATAACGTTTTTAGCTTTGCCTGATTCAGTAACAATGTTGCTACTGGCTGTTTGTGCAGCACCTAATTTTGTTTGTGCTTCACTAAACCACGTATTGCTAGTGAGCGAGGCTAACTGCTCGGTAGTTAACGACGTTGCAGGTGCATTACACACTAAATTAGTTGAGTTAACTTCGTCGCTATCTAGCACGTCGTTATTATTGGTATCTGCGCCTACTTGCGTCTCTACACCGCCATTAATGCACTGCTCAGAGCCCACTGCAATAGCGTTATCTACTGCGATAATATTGTTTTCATTTTTGTTATCGTCACTCGAGCAACCTGCTAGCGCGACCATTACTGCCAAAGAAAGTACCGTTAATTTGTTCATGTTAGCCGCCATTATTGCTGAGTTAGTTCAAGAGCTTGATTAATTAGATGAAACACTACGTTTTGTTCAATTACGCCTTGTGCTAGCTGAGCACCAGGACCTTTTGCATGTAAAGATATGTCTTCACCTGCGTGTGTTTCTGAGCCCATTGGTACAGTTGCTTCTTGGTGAAAACCTGGGGTTGTTGTATCTACGCCATTTAGCTCAACACGCCCTGCTACAGCAGCACTTGTGTAACTTGCATCAGCATCAGTCTCGTCGCCTAGATTTCTAAAACCTAAGCCATTTGCGTAACCTACTGTGGTGTACGGCATATCGTCGGCGGCTAGGCTTGGTGTTGTTGCACCTACTGCAACTACTTGACCTAAAATTGGATTACCACGCTTAGGGTAGCCTGCAATAGTAAATACATGGCTGTGATCGGCGGTTACTAAAATAAGGGTTTCTTCTGGGTTGGTGTTATCTACCGCAGCTTGTACGGCTTTAGCAAACTCAATCGTGTCGTTAAGCGCATTGTATGCATTACCCGCGTGGTGCGCGTGGTCAATTCGACCCGACTCAACCGTTAAGAAAAATCCGTTATCGTTTTTACCAAGCACTTCAATTGCTTTAGTGGTCATATCGGTAAGTGAAGGCTCGCCCGCTACATCGTTTGCGCGGTCAGCTTCGTACTGCATGTGGGATTCGTTAAATAAACCAAATACTTTAGTGGCGTCGTCTGCTATTGCATCAAAGCCTGTTTGATCCATCACGTACGTAGCATCTGGGTATTGTGTTTGCCACTCAGTTACTAAGTTGCGCTCGTCAGTACGGTCGCCTTCTATAGCGCTTACTGCATCTGTTGAGTTAGCCGTTTCGTCTTTTGGTAAAAAGTGACGACGACCGCCACCCATTACAAAATCAAGGCCGTCTACGTCGGTACCTACAAATCGTGCTTCTAGGTTTTTTTCAAAGTTAACCAGTTGCGATGCAATGTCTTCACAGCCACCCGTTACGGCATCTTCTGGCATATCTGATACGTCTTCCCAGTTACGGTCAGCCGATTTAGCATATGTGGCAGCAGGAGTTGCATGAGTAATACGTGCTGTAGAAATAATACCGGTAGATAGCCCTTTAATTTCAGCCAATTCAGTTGCGGTAATTAGCTCGTTACCTGCCACTGTTGAACACACGCCGCGTTCAATATCTTCGTCTACACCAATAACGCCCACATCGGTTTTTACACCCGAAATAATAGCCGTCATCGTGCCTGCTGAATCAGGAGTTTGCGCATCTACGTTATACGTTTTAACTTGTGCAGAGTACGGGAACTCTTCAAAACTTAAATAACCTTCTTCGCCAGATTGATTATTACGCTGCCCTTGTAAAATGCGCGCGGCGGTAAGTGTAGAAATACCCATGCCATCGCCAACAAATAAAATGACGTTTTTAGCTTTAGTGGCTTGTGTAGCCTGCGCTTGTGCTGTTTTTGTTGTTAGTTTAGTTTGCGCAGCGCTATACCAGCTGCTGTCTTTTTGGCTTTGCGGTAGTACATCAGCATGGCTAACTGCGCTAAACGCAAATGTTAGCGCGATTGCCGCAGCGACTTTTTTAATTTTCATCCGTAATTCCCATTGTTTAGTGGTTATTTTTTGAAATGTGTAAACACAAAAAAGATCAACCGCTGCACTATAGAAAACAGATGTGACTAATAAAGGTAATTTTGATGAAAGTAAGATGACTAAACTATTACAAAAATAAGTCATAAAAAAAGCGCAACGTGTTAAACGTTGCGCTTCTAAGGGAAATTATTGAGGGAGTTATTTAAATATTAAAAACGTGCTTTAAACGATACCCCAAAGTAGCGCTCTGCATCGCGCGGTATTTGGTAACGGAAGTTATCGCCACTGTAGGTAGTTACGTAGCTTTCGTCGGTTAAGTTTTTAGCAATAAGTGATACTCTAAACGCGTCATCTTTAAACGACAAACCCACACTTGCGTTTAAAATACCGTAATCTGGTAATAAAGCAGCTGGGTTAAATTCACCTACGTTGTCTGGTAGGTCTGAGTATTGCTCATCGGTGTAAATGTATGAGCTGTTTATGTGTACGTTAAAACCATGGTCGGTTTCAATAAAGTAATCAGCCGTTAGTGAGTATTTAAGATCTGGCGAAAATGGTACATCTAAACCTGAGCGGTCAGTACACGAGCCAGCGGCTACCTCTGCCGGACAATTAAACTCGTCAATTTCAGCTTTAATGTAAGCAACACCACCGGTAAGCGTTAGCGACTCTGTTGCAGCCCACATAAAGTCAACTTCAACACCTTGTGTGCTTACATCGCCCGCATTGGTTAAGCGGGTAATACAGGTGCCGTCTGAACAGTCAAAGTTGTTAGCTTGAAAGCCTTCAATTTCGGTTCTGAAAAGAGCCATGTTAAATACAAATTCGCGGCTTGCGTATTTGTAGCCTATTTCATAAGCGTCTGACTCTTCAGGTGCTATTTCGCGGCTGTCGTTATCTGGATTAAAGTTATAATAAATATTAAAACCAGGGCCTTTGTAACCTTGCGAGTAAGTACCGTATACCATTTGGCCATCGCCTAAATCGTATTGCATACCTAGACGACCCGATACGTTGGTTTCTTCGGCTTTGCCTTCATCATCTGTATTAAGTGTTGCTGGGCGCACGCCTACACCGGTGCGGCCATATACATCATTACTTACACGGCGATGCGTGTAAGACACTTCATCGTCGGTGTAACGAATACCAAATAAAACGCGTAAATCTTCAGATAAATCGTAGGTACCATCGGCAAAGGCTGCCCAGTTATTAAATTCTGTGCTCATAAAAGCAGTGGCCGATACAATATCGTTTGCGTTACAGCTAACGCCTAGGCCTTGTGTGTAACCTTCTAAGTCAGCAAGTGCTGTATCAAGCTCAGCGCCCGATAAGTTATTTTGCGCGTAAAAAGCCATTGCGCTATCAAGCTGGCCACCATTATTTTGGCAACTTGCATCGCGAGTAAAGTTACGTTGTGAATCCATGTTCCAATAAAATAAGCCGGCAACATAATTAAATGGCCCAGCTAGGTTTGATGTAACTCTAAACTCTTGTGAAAACTGATCCCATTGCTGTGCACCAATATCATGTAACTGAAACGGCGCTCCAAATACCGGCTCGCTGCTGTCGCCAGCAATAGAGGTAAAGTCGCCTTCGCGGTATTCTGTGTTATCCCATGAACGCTGTGCTGTAATTGAAGTATACGTATAGTCGCCAATTGTTTTATCAACTTGCACCGAAAATGCGCTATGTTCGTCAATTGTGCGCGACTCGTAGTCATGGTCAACTTTGCGCTGGTCGAGGTCAATATCGGCTACACCATCCACAATGCCGTTACTGTTTGGCGCTGCTTTTGAATCAGGATTACGGCCACTTGGCAGGGCTTCTAAATCGGCACAACAGTCGTCATCTGCGTTATAAAACTCAGCTATAAATTTTACGCTTAAGTCGTCCTCTGGCTCATATTTAAATACAGCACGTGCACCTTCGCGGTCATAACCGTTTACTTTTTCGTTGTTGTAAACGTTATCAATGTAACCGTCAAACTTGCCTTTAAATACCGTTAAGCTAGCGGCTAAATCGTCGGTTAAACCGCCGCTTATAACACCTTTAAAACGGTATTCGTTATCTTGATAAAACGAGGTTTCTACGCTGCCGGTTGTGTCGTACGACGGATCTTTAGTGGTAATATTTACCACACCTGCTGAGGCGTTTTTGCCAAATAACGTACCTTGTGGCCCGCGTAATACTTCAATGCGGTCTACGTCGTATAAATCGGCAAATGCTTGACCCGAGCGGCCAAGTACCACGCCATCAACAACAGTTGCCACACTTGGTTCGGCAGCAATACTAAATGAAATAGTACCAATACCGCGCACTGTTAGCGCTGAGTTACGTGTTGTGGTGCCTTTTCTAAAGCTAACCGAAGGAACAAGTGACTGTAAGCCTTCCATGTTATTAGCAAAAGCTGAATTAATTTGATCGCTATTAAGTACCGATACCGCAACAGGTACTTCGTTTAAACTTTGCGTTCTTTTTTGTGAAGTAACGACTATTTTTTCAAATGTATCGTTTTTAGCTGTTTCTGTTTTTTGTTGTTCTTGTTCGGTTTGCTCTTGCTGTGCATGTACCTGCGCGCTAAGCGCTAAACCGGTTGTCATTGCTAACGTGACTGCCAAGCTTAAGACGGACTTTTTAGCTCTCATGTCATTCTCCATATTGTGCGTGTGCTGTGTGGTACCGCGCTAGCAATTGTGTGAGTTGCTAAAAAGCGGTGTCAGTGTGTGTGATACTTTCCTTAAAGCTCTTATATCTTATATAAGAGCTTTAAATTTAAACAAACTATCTTACTAATGCAAACATTATGTGAATTAAATGTGATTTAAGTTTGGTGTATAGAATATGGCCGCACGTTATGCGGCGTTTTTAGCCCCAATACGCGCTAAGCTATTTTCGTAACGAACCTGCCAACGACGTACACTCCACCAGCTAAGCACTAAAACAGTAGACCAAACAGCAACTAAACTTGGTACAAAGTACACACTGGTTCCACCCACTAATCCGAGCGGCGAAAACAATATATACAAGCTAACAATCAAGCCTACTAATACAATTGCGCAAGGTAATGCGTATTTCCAAGGATTAAGGTCTACCTCAGCTTTGCGTGTAAATTGCCATGGTGTTTTAAGTGGTTTGTAGTAACCAATACCCAGCATTATTGCCAATTCAATTATGAACAAAATGGCGTAAATATGAATAAAGTTAATGTCTACATCCCATACAAATTTAAGCAAGGTGTAGGCAATAATATGGAATATAATCGCGACTTTAGCGCCCAGTGCAGGCACTTTTCGAGTAAATAAACCAACCAATACAATTGTGATGACCGGAATGTTGTAGAAACCTGTAAACACACGAATAATGTGCCATAAACCTTCAGGCGCAAACATCAATAATGGCGCAGTTATAAACGACAATATGGCAATAACAATACTGGTAATTTTGGCTACTTTTATAAGTTGGCTGTCTGTTACTTTATTTTTTTTCATTGGCTTATAAACATCTAAGCAAAATAAGGTCGCCGCGCTATTGAGCAATGAATTAAATGAGCTAAATACAGCACCTAGCAATACGGCCAAAAAGAAGCCAGATAAATACTGTGGAAGTACTTCTTTTACCAAATGTGGGTAAGCTAAATCGATAGTTGGCAGGCTTTCGTGTTTATAAAGATGGTAAGCAATAACGCCTGGGATCATCATCATAAAGGGCACTAGCACTTTAAAGTACCCTGAAAACAACACCCCTTTTTGGCCTTCAACTAAGTTTTTAGCGCCCAGTGTACGCTGGATCACGTACTGATTGGTGCCCCAATAAAACAAATTAGCTAAGATCATGCCTGTAAAAATAGTGCCAAATGGCACAGGATCGTCGCTGCTGCCAATAGCGTTGAGCTTTTCTGTATCGGTATTTACAAGGGTGCTTAATCCTTCTGAAAAACTCCCGTCACCCAATGCAATTAAACCCAGTGTTGGCACTAAAATACCAATAATAAGTAGCCCAACACCGTTAATAGTATCCGACACCGCAACCGCCTTTAAACCACCAAATACAGCATAAATAGCCCCAACTGAACCCACTGTAATAATGGTCACAATTAGGCTTGCTTGGTAGCTCATATTTAATAAGGTGGGTACATCAAAAAGTCTAAGTACGGCAATTGATCCTGAGTACAAAACAGAAGGGATCGTTATAAAACAATACCCTACCATAAATAAGATCACCGTCATGCGTCGTACGGTATCGTCAAAACGATCCCGTAAAAATTCAGGTAAGGTAGAAAACGCGCCCGCTAAATAACGAGGCAAAAAGATCAACGCCATAATAATGGTTGAGATCCCTGCGGTTACTTCCCACGCCATTGAGCTTAGGTTGTAACCATAAGCTGAGCCATTAAGGCCAATTAGTTGCTCGGCCGATAAGTTAGTGAGGATCATCGACCCTGCTATAAATGTACCTGTTAACCCACGACCCGCTAAAAAGTAGCCATCTTGGGTGTTAACTTCCCCTTTGGTTTTTTGGTACGAGATATATCCCACCAGCGCCATAAACGCCAAGCACGATAGCAGTGTCATGGTAATGTTCATACCTTCCATCTTGCGCCCCTTTTAGCTTACTTTACTCGGTAAAAAGCAAGCTAATATCTTTATTATTGTGTGTTGTATGTGTGTTGTGTGTGTTTTTTATTAAGCCGAGTTTTATTTAGGCCATGCTGTTAATTGGCTCATGTCTTGTTCTGTGTGTTGAACCTCTGGGCCAAGCATTAGGCTGTCGCCTTCGCGTACAAATACTGCCATTTCTTCAAGTGCGAGTGTGTGCTCGTAGTACTTACCACCTTCGTAAGATTGTTTATCAGGAAAGCGAATCCAATTGCCTTGCGGTAAATAAAACTTAACTTTACCGTTTGGTACTACACACGGCACAACCAGTAATTTTTCACCGCACATAAATTGCTGATCAAAACTATGTGCCAGTACATCATCAGGAAATGCCAATACCATGGCACGCTGAATCGGCAAGCCTGTTTGCTGCGCTTGCTCTGCACATGTTTGTAAGTACGGAATTAACTGGTAGCGTAATTTAAGTGCTGCAAATACCGCATCACTTGCTTGCTCGGTGTAAGACCACGGTTCGCGAGGACCAATACCGTGTAAGCGCATATGTGCGCTAAATACCGACGCTTGTGCCCAGCGCACGTAAAGTTCTGCGTCGCGGGTGTCTTTGTAAAAACCACCAATGTCGGTTGCAAAAAATGGCCCACCCGACATACCCCACGCTAAACTGCCACGAATGCTTGCCGCTAAACCCTGCCAATCGGCTTGCGGGTCGCCGCCCCACTGTGCAGGAAAACGTTGGCTGCCCGTCCATGCTGAACGGCTAAACAAAAATGGCCCAGTTTTACAGTATTTTTCGGCGGCCTCAAAAACGCAGCGGTTGTACAACATGCTGTAAACGTTGTGCAGCCTAATACCGCTATCACCACTGTGAGATATCATATTGTCGTCTTCTAGCTGCTCGCCAAAATCCGCTTTTATCATATCTACGCCAAGCTCAAACAAAGGCTTATGCGACTCAAGCCAATATTCGTAAGCATCAGGGTGCGTAAAATCTAAAATACCCGACTCAGGTAGTGGCGTAAGTACTTCGCCAAATGGGCTTAAATCCCACTCGTATTGATACGCTTTACCTGTGCGTTTGTCTTTTATTAGCCAACCGTTTTCAGCCGCTTTAGCAAATAATGGGTTATTTACCGAGATCATCGGGTATTCCCACACACAAATTTTAAAATCCATCGCTTTTAATTCATCAAGCACAGGTTTTGGGTCGGCGTAGCGTGTTGGGTCCCATTCAAATGCAAAGCGGGTGTCGGTGTCTTGCCATGCACGGCCATCAAGAGTAATTACGTCGCACGGCATATTTTTAGCGCGTACTTCGCGGGCAACACTGAGTAATTCGTCAGCATCTTTGTAATACGCTTTTGATAAAATAACACCAAAGCTCCACTGCGGTGGTACCGGTGCAAAACCTGTTAGCTCGCAGTAACGGTTGATGCTTTGGGCAGGTGTTTGTTCTTGATATAAAAATACATCTAGCGCGTCATCTTCAACTAAACATACATATGCACGTTGCGACCAAAGTGCATAACCTACGCCATGAGTTACCGGTGCGGGTGTATGTACAAATAAATTCCAGCCTTCTGGGCTCCATGCATACGGGGTATTTTTATAAGACTTTTCGGCGTTAACACCTAGCGCATCGTGGTTGTATGAACGAATAAGTTGGCCGCGTTTATCAAGCTTGCCCCATTTTTCGCCAAGACCATACACGGCTTCGTCGTAGTTAAGCTCTAGGCTTAATATCCAGCCGTTATCGGTTTTAGCCAGTGGCGGTAAACGGTGCTGGCGTACAAAGTGACCATCAGTTGCTGATTGCTGTACTAGCTCATCGTTTTTATAAAGTTTGAAATGAAAAGGCTCGCTGTAAAATTCTAGGCGGTATTCGCCACCACTTACGCTGTAATCATTATTGTTTTTGCTAAGTGTTAGGGGGTATTCTGATGGGGTTGTGGTTAATATTTTAAATTGCTCGTCATGCGTGGTGCCTGCATTTAAACGTAAACCAAACTGGCTTATCGTTACGCTAATATCACCAAACTGAGTGGGCAAAACCAGCACATTACCTTGCAACTTTGGCTGTGCGGTTAAGCGTGCTGGCTCTATTGCGTTCCAGTCTGGCTCACGTAATTCAAATGCATTCATGGGAGTTCCTTAACCAATTATTAGTCTTGTATAAGACACAAGTTAAATAATTGTAATCCCCATGTCAACGTAAATAAACTCAAGATGAATTATTTACATCGCGATTTTTAAAATATACCCGGCGCCGATGTTGCCACCAGCGATACACCACTTAGGCCAAGCAATGCAATTGCTATAATACGTACCCATTTAGCGTCAACGTAGGGCGTTAATTTACGAGCAAAATGCGTAACTAGCAACACTAAAGGAATAGCCGCTGCAATTAAAAACATAATGTCGAGCCCAGGCAAAGTACCAAATAAAGCGATACCTACACGTACTAGTCCACCAATAGTAAATACCGCTAATAACGTACTGCGAATAGCTTCAATAGACCAACTTTGCTTATAACATTGAAACACAAGCGGCGGCCCTGAGGTTGAAAACAACCCACCAAGTAACCCACTTACTCCACCGGCTATTAAAAATGAACGAGGACGACTTTGTTTATTTGTACGCTCGCGGCCAATCAGCATTAAAGCGCAGCAAAGCAAAATGCTTACACCTAAAGCAAAGTTTAAATAGTGTGTTAAATGTGACGACATATATTCAAGTAGTACAAAACCTAACAGCATTAGCGGAATACCGGTATACAACATAAGTTTTAGCTCGGGTACTTTTACCGAACTGCGGTTTTTAACGACCACGGTTGTTGAATTAACTAACCCCAGCAAACTCACTAAAAATGTAGTTGCCGTGAGTGGCAATACATCAAGTAACGTAAAGCTTGCAACCACCAGCAACCCAAAGCCAAACCCGCTAAGAGTTTGCATTACAGTGGCAAGGCTTAGGCACAGCGCCATAAGCAAAATGAGTTCAAAAGAAATACTGAGCACTTTTAATTTCCTAAGGGTGAGCTATTGTAGTGTAACGATTTGTTTTTAGGCATAATGTATATTTTGCGCCTATTAAACATTACAGCAGTAGTTCACGTTTAATTGAGCTAGCGCAAATATGCGTAAAAGGTTTCACCTATGCTATAACTACAGGTGGATTAAATTTAATGGTAAATAATAATGAGTAACTCTATGTTTGATCACAAATTAAGTGGCCCAAGCTTGGCTTTTCAACCACTTTACTTACAAGTGGCTGATTATATTAAACAGCTCATTGTTGAAAGACGTTGGGTACCTGGCGAAGCACTACCAAGCGAATTTCGCCTTGCTGAAGAATTTAACGTAAGCCAAGGTACAGTTCGTAAAGCACTAAACTTATTAACCGACAATAAAATAGTAACTCGTCGTCAAGGCGTTGGTACGTTTGTATCGCAACATACTGCGCAAGATGCCTTATTTAGGTTTTTTCCGTTACAAGCAGACGGTAAAGGTGCCGATTTGCCAAAGGCTGAACTGCTATCGGTTGAGCTTTGTGCAGCGCCAGTTGAAGTAATAGAAGCGTTACAACTCAATAAAAAAGACAAAGTTACCAAGCTTGTTCGTAGGCGTATTCTTGATAACGAATTTTGCATGAGCGAAACTATATACCTACCACAAAGCTACTTTCCTGATATACATCAAAGTAGTGATATTCCGCATACATTGTACCATTACTATCAGACCAAATTTAACCAAACTGTACACAAAACCCAAGACAGTATTAAAGCCGTACTTGCTACAATGGATGATGCCAAAATGCTTGCTATAAAAGCTGGCGATCCACTGCTGTTGGTATCACGCATTACCGAATCAATCGAAGGTAAACGTATTGAATACCGCCAAAGTAAATGCCGTAGCGATCATTACCACTATCAAATTGAACTTGATTAATTAAAAGCGTGTTTAGTGCTAAAAACCCACTTTAGCGCATAATAATTAAATATTTTTTAAAGGCAGCAAACGCTGCCTTTTTGCTGCCTGTAGGTTTTTTAACTGAACCATTTACTGCTTTGCTGTTAACACAGTATTGACACTGTTTGATTCGTATAATAACTTATGTCTTATACAAGACCTAAGTCATTATGCATTTTTAACAGGAATTCCCAATGAGTTCATTAAATAATATCCCTCCAGTAGGGTTCGGTTTATGGAAAGTCGCGCAAGAAGATTGTGCACAAACGGTATACCAAGCCATTAAGGCAGGTTACCGCCATCTTGATTGCGCATCAGACTACGGTAACGAAGAACAAGTAGGCGATGGCATCGCCCAAGCAATAAACGATGGCTTATGTACCCGTGAAGAATTATGGGTAACATCAAAACTGTGGAATACCTTTCATGCACCAGAGCATGTTGGCCTCGCGATTGATAAAACACTGAGTGATTTAAAGCTAGATTACCTAGACTTATACCTAATTCATTTTCCGATTGCGCAAACATTTGTGCCAATAGAAACGCGCTATCCACCAGAGTGGTTTGTTGACCCTACGGCGCAAAACCCACAAATGGAGCTTGCAAAAGTACCACTGTATTTAACGTGGCAAGCAATGGAAGAACAAGTACACAGCAACAAAGCAAAACGCATTGGGGTATGTAATTACTCAAGCGCACTGCTTCACGATTTAATGACCTACGCAAATATCAAACCCGCTATGTTGCAAATTGAGTCGCACCCTTATTTAACGCAAGAGCGATTAGTAAGACTCGCAAAGCAGTACGATATTCCGGTTACTGCGTTTTCACCACTGGGTGCGCTTTCATACCTTGAGCTAGAAATGGCTGATAAAACTGAATCAGTTCTTGAGCAAAGCGTTGTTAAAGCGGCCGCACACAATCATGGCAAAACGCCAGCACAAGTAGTTCTTCGCTGGGGCGTGCAACGCGGCACTGCCATTATTCCTAAAACCTCAAAACTTGAACGCATGAAAGAAAATCTCGCACTGTTTGATTTTGAATTAACAGAGCAAGAAATGGCGCAAATTTCTGCGCTTAACAGTAATCGCCGATTCAACGACCCTGGGCACTTTTGTGAAGCTGCCTTTAACCGTTTTCACCCAATTTACGATTAGGAACATACAATGTCAGCTACCGAAATTAACTACGCCTCAGTGCCAACTCAATTAACATTCGATGATTCGGTTTTTCCGTGCATTGTTGTTAATAACAATAACGCCAGCACCGTTGAAGAAGCGGTAGCTTTCATTCGCGCAAATAAAAGTGAATTGGCTACAAAACTTCGCAGCTCAGGTGCTGTGTTGTTTCGTGGCTTTCCTGTAAATAGCGCCGAAACATTTGATACTTTTTCAGCCGGGTTTGATTATGACAATTTTACTTATAAAGAGTCACTGTCTAACGCGGTACGTATTAATTTTACCGAACGTGTATTTACAGCTAACGAAGCGCCAAAAGATGTAGAAATATACTTACATCACGAAATGGCGCAAACGCCTATTTCGCCAAGTAAATTATTCTTCTTTTGTAAATCGGCCGCAGAAGAAGGCGGTGCAACACCTCTTTGCCGATCAGATAAATTATTTAGTGCATTAAAAGAATACGACAGCAAGCTTGCCCATGACTTTGAACACAAAGGCCTAAAATATACCACCTATATGCCAGCCGCTGACGACGCAACATCAGGCCAAGGCCGAAGCTGGAAAAGTACGCTAAGTGTAGAAACCAAAGACGAAGCACATAATAAATTAACCGAACTTGGTTACCAGTGGGAATGGCTTGAAGACGGCTCACTAAAAGCCGTTACACCAGTACTGCCTGCTGTAGTAACTCTTGAAAACAACGTACAGGTTTTTTATAACCAACTGATTGCCGCTTACATGGGCTGGAAAGGTGTACGCGATAATCCATCAATTGCCATTACCTTTGGTGATGGTAGTGCGATTCCTAAAGTTGGACTTGATAAAATTGTGGAGCTTTCTAAAGTATTTACCTTTGATCTTGCATGGCAAGACGGTGACGTTGCTTTAGTTGATAACGAAATGGCTATGCATGGTCGTCGCCCTTTTACAGGTGAACGTAAGCGCCAAGTATTAGTAGCACTTACCGCAGCTAAAGCGTAATGCAGCGCTTAAGTAGTAAATTAAGCTGTAAAATATCACCTTTATGGCAAGGTGCCAGCATTGCTGCAATGACTGGCCTTGCCGCCTTATTTTTAAGCGAACATTATGGTGCGCCAGCCATGTTGTTTGCTTTGTTACTGGGTATGGCAGTCTCATTTTTGTATCAAAGCGATAGCCCTTGCGCCAAAGGTATCGATTTTACCGGCACCACGGTTTTGCGTGTAGGTATAGTACTGCTAGGCACACGCATAGCGCTGGGAGATTTAGTAACACTGGGTTGGCAAACAGCACTTATGTTAGCGGGCGCCATATTTACCACTATTATTTTAGGCGTAGTGCTAGCGCGCGCATTTGGCCTACAAAAACGCTTTGGTGCACTAACAGGTGGCTCGGTTGCTATTTGTGGAGCGTCTGCTGCGCTGGCTATCTCGTCTATTATGCCAAACAGCGAACATAAAGAGCGCGACACCTTATTAACCGTTATTGGCGTAACAGCTATGTCGACCCTTGCTATGATCCTCTACCCTATTGTGGTTAATTATCTTGAGTTTGACGCCCATAATGCAGGCGTATTTTTAGGTGGCACAATACATGATGTAGCCCAGGTAGTGGGTGCAGGTTATTCGGTATCACCAGAGACAGGCGATATCGCAACTCTAACTAAACTTGTACGTGTTGCCATGCTACTACCTGTTGTACTTATTATGATGGTCGTTATTAATCGCTCAAAAAAAGAAAAACACGGAGAATTACCTAAAGTACCTGGTTTTTTAATTGGCTTTGTAATACTCATGATAATAAATAGCTGCTTTTCACTTCCTACAATAGTACTTGAAACCGCTAACGAACTTTCGCAGTTCTTTTTAATTGCGGCTATTTCAGCTATAGGAATGAAAACTAATTTAGGAAAGCTTACCGAAGTAGGTATGAAACCCATTATTTTAATTGTGGCTGAAACACTTTGGATTGCATTATTAATACTTGGATTTGTAATTTGGAGCTAATGAATCAAGTTATTTAAGGTATATATCAAAAAAATCAGTAGGTAATTAGGTCATGTTTTAACCACTTAAAACTTGCATTTTACCTACTCTAGAACCGCGTGCCAATACAAACATAAAGCATTGATTAAATTAAAATTAACTTAAATTAAGACGCAAAAAAGATCACCTTAATCATGACTAGTTAGTTAAAAAACAAACAAACTAATAAAGCACTTACTCTAAAATAAATTTACAATAGGGCTTGGTATATAGCTCAATTTGCTGTTATCCTGCTTGGCATCGGGTTGACAGAAAACCCTATTTATTTGTAAGTACCACGTTGTTTTAGTAATAATCCTTCGCGTTATCCTCAGTTAAATGTATGTTTTCTTCCTGTTAAATTGCCTAATTTAAGGCGCACTTTTATTAATTCTTAGGATACTATTATGTCTAATACTACAACTGGTACAGTTAAATTTTTCAACGAAGCAAAAGGTTTTGGTTTTATCGAGCAAGAATCTGGTCCTGATGTTTTCGCACATTTCAGCGCAATCTCTGGCGACGGTTTCAAAACTCTTGCTGAAGGCCAACGTGTACAGTTTACTGTTACTCAAGGTCAAAAAGGTCCACAAGCTGAAAACATCGTTAGCATCTAATTGCTTTCGTTAAAATGGGTTAGCAATAACCCATTTTGAATACTAGTTTGAAAGAAGTTTTGTTTTATTTGTTAGTACCCCGTTGTTTTAGTAATAATCCTACGCGATATCCTCAAGTTAACTATTTTTTCCGGCTCAATCGCCTCTTTTCAGGCACACTTATATTAATTTTTTAGGATACATATTATGTCTAATACAACTACTGGTTCAGTAAAATGGTTTAACGAAGCAAAAGGTTTTGGTTTTATCGAGCAAGAATCTGGTCCTGATGTTTTCGCACATTTCAGCGCAATCTCTGGCGACGGTTTCAAAACTCTTGCTGAAGGCCAACGTGTACAGTTTACTGTTACTCAAGGTCAAAAAGGTCCACAAGCTGAAAACATCGTTAGCATCTAATTGCTTTCGTTAAAATGGGTTAGCAATAACCCATTTTGAATACTAGTTTGAAAGAAGTTTTGTTTTATTTGTTAGTACCCCGTTGTTTTAGTAATAATCCTACGCGATATCCTCAAGTTAACTATTTTTTCCGGCTCAATCGCCTCTTTTCAGGCACACTTATATTAATTTTTTAGGATACATATTATGTCTACTACAACTACTGGTTCAGTAAAATGGTTTAACGAAGCAAAAGGTTTTGGTTTTATCGAGCAAGAATCTGGCGCAGACGTGTTCGCACATTTTAGCGCTATCTCTGGCGACGGTTTTAAAACTTTAGCTGAAGGCCAACGTGTACAGTTTACTGTTACTCAAGGTCAAAAAGGCCCACAAGCCGAGAACATTGTTAGCATCTAATTGCTACACAATTTAATGGGTTAGAGATAACCCATTAATATATTTACCTTTATAATTATTTAGTCGAATATCTTCAAAACCTCCTCTGTAAATATTTTCCAAGCGCAATCTCATTTGTATACACAACTCATTAATTAGTACATTTTTAAACACATTTACTACTATCTCTCTTGAGCGAAAGCTTTGTATTGCCTACAATAGCGCATACTTCATTCAATATAGAATATGACCATGAACGACACTACCGCAAAACCTGCTTTACCAGATCGCCTTTCTATTAATCCACGTAGCCCACATCATGTGGAAGAAGTTTTTGAACACGATATTGGTATCACGTTCAACGGCAAAGAGCGTTTTGATGTTGAAGAATACTGCATCAGCGAAGGTTGGATAAAGTTTGCATCTCCAAAAGGCCTTGATCGTCGCGGACAACCACTTTTACTTACAAGAAAAGGCACTGTTGAAGCCTTTTATAAGTAAGCTAATACTACTTACTAAAAAAGCGACACCATATTGGGTAGTCGCTTTTTTTGTGCCCTTTTAATAGGTTGAGCTTTTTTCATGCCCAACCTGATGAAGTTTCATTATGATTTTTTAAAAAATATGTTTGAATAGCGCCATAATATTTAGACATATAGAAGTCCATAAGTGAAAAAGGTAACGATTTTAGATGGCGGCATGGGACGTGAACTTAAGCGCATTGGCGCTCCGTTCTCACAGCCACTTTGGAGTGCACAGGCACTTATAGAAGCTCCTCAATATGTAGCACAAGCTCACCAAGGTTTTATAGATGCTGGCGCCGAAATAATTACGGTTAATAGCTACGCTTGTGTGCCGTTTCATTTAGGTGAAGAACGCTACGAAAGCCAAGGCGCGTTACTCGCAGAGCAAGCTGCCCTTATTGCTAATAAAGCAGCAAATAATGCAAAGCAAAACGTACTGGTTGCAGGATCACTACCACCTGCATTTGGTTCATACCGTCCCGATATATTTGAAAGTGAACGTGCTTTTACTATTTTAAATACCTTATACAATGCACAAAATCTCCATGTAGACCTCTGGCTTGGCGAAACAATATCGAGTATTGAAGAAGCACAAGTAATGGCAAGCGTACTTAAAGGCTCAACTAAGCCATGTTATTACGCATTTACCCTAAGTGACGAAGTAACTGAGCAGGCAACGCTGCGTTCAGGTGAGCTGGTAACCGATGCCATAACCGTACTACTTGAGCAGCAAAACATTGCAGGTATTTTCTTTAATTGCTCTATTCCTGAAGTTATTGAGCAAGCACTGCGTGATACTAATAACGTATTAACTAAGCAAAATAAAAAAGTAACGTTAGGCGCATTTGCTAACAGCTTTACTCCTATTTCAAGTGCTCACAAAGCAAATGAAGCAGTGCAAGACTACCGTGATTTATCTCCTGACGAGTATCTGGAATTTGCAAAACAATGGCATAGCCTTGGCGCTAATATTATTGGTGGTTGCTGCGGAATTAACCCAAGCCATATCGAAGCACTCGTGCAATGGAGAAATTCCATTGAAAAACCTTAACTTTGAGCTGGCTATTCCTGCAATTACATTAGTGATTACCTTATTAGTTATCTCAACTTTATATCCGGAGCAGTCACAATTATTAGCAAGCAACGCCATGCACTTTGTAACAGGCTGGTTTGGTTGGTTAGTAGAACTTGTGAGCTTGGCTTTAGTTGGTTTTTTATTTTGGTTAGCTTTTTCAAAGTACGGATCTATTAGATTAGGTGAAGAAAAAAAAGAGCACTCTAACTTTTCGTACGGCGGTATGATTTTTACCGCAGGTGTAGGTGCTTCTCTTATATATTGGGGAATTGGTGAGCCGATGTATTATTTGCAATCGCCACCACTTTTTGCCGAACCAAATAGCTACGCAGCAGCAGCTTGGTCTGTTACTTATTCTATTTTTCATTGGGGCGTGACTGGCTGGGCCATTTACTGCTTTCCGGCAATCCCGTTTGCGTACGCATTTTATGTACAAAAAAAGCGTACTTTAAAGCTCTCTACCCTTTGTGAACCGGTAGTAGGCAGTAATCCAGTTATCGCTAAAGCAATCGACTTACTGGCAATTTTTGGCACCCTTGCAGCTTTCGCAAGCTCGCTGGCGCTTACCGTATCTTTATTAAGTACTGGTATTTCTGCTTTGTTGGAGATTAAAAATAGCTTATTACTCCAAGGCAGTATTATTTTATTGTTTGTTTTAATGCTCGTTGCGGTAATGCTTGTTGGTTTTAAAAAAGGTATTAGCAAAGTGTCTGACTATACGGTGATAGCTGCAATATGCTTTGCCCTGTTTGTATTACTTGCAGCTGACTCTCAGTTTATTTTAAATAACTTTACTGACTCAATAGGTGTCATGCTCGATAACTTTTTTAGAATGTCGCTTTGGACCGATCCAGTTCAACAGGGCGGCTTTGCGCAATCGTGGACTCAATATTATTGGTTTTGGTATTACGCTTACTTAATTATGATGGGCCTTTTTATTACTCGCATTTCACGTGGGCGTACTATTAAAGAAGTTATTTTGTACACTATTTCGATGGGTTCGCTCGGCTGTGCATTTTTTATATCAATTTTTGGTGGTTATGCAGTATGGGCGCAGTTAGTTGGTGGCTTACCTGTTCAACAATGGATGAGCGAAGGCGGCTTAACGTTTGCTGTAGTGTCACTTATTCAAACTCTACCATCGGGTAATATTGGCTTAGTGTTATTTTTGGTTATTCAGTTTTTTTTAATGCTAACGACTATGTCAAGCGCAAGCGTTGCCACTGCTATGTTAACAACTAATAAGCTAGAGCTAAATGGCGACCCCGATCATAAAGTTAAGCTCCTATGGGCTGGTGCAATTGCACTCATTAGTTTTAGCGTATTTTTATGCGGTGGTGGGATAGATACCATTAAGTCACTCTGCGTTGTAGCTGGCCTGCCAATGATGTTTATTTACATGATTTTAGTAAAGCAATTAATGATGCAACTAAAGGGTGTAAATCAAATAGAAGCGCTTGAGCAGTATGAAAGTATAAATTCTGAAATGGTTAAAGTGAATTAAGCTAAATCTAGATTAATTACAGCATAGGCCTTACAAGATGTATAACTTTGTAAGGCCAATATTTTACTTTTAAATCAAGACAGCTGACCTACCTGTTCTACGACTTGTATATAATTTGAAAGATTTTTCTGCATACGGCAATTACGCTTTCGATTCGCTTCATACAACCCATCTTCTATATGATCTTTTAGGCTTTTTGCAGACGTCACTTGCGCACTTTGACTTGTATAAGTTGTATTAATTTTGGTATTTGGATCACAAATTATATGCATCGATTCTTGGGTTTTATAATTAGTAACTCCATTAAACATAACTGACGGTTCAAAATTATTAAGTTGAAACTCGTTAAATGTTTCGTTTTCCAGTGAAGCCGAAACATTTCTAATCCACAGGTTCTAAAGTAAGAATAGCTTTCAGGATGTCGGGTTAAGTAATATTTAACTAATGCTCTACTATTCTTTCCTAAGTATCCAATCTAAGCCTTGGATTGCTGTTGTTGGAAATGCGGTTGCATGATTAGCGCCGTCAATAACAACACTTTTTAATTCTATATTGTCACTTTTAAGCGCATTAATTTTTTGCGTTAGCTGCTTAGCACCTTCAACCATATTTTGCTCTTCGCCGAAAGCTGGCGTTTCCATAGATCCAACTGATATATATACCCTTATAGGCAATTTTGGCTTATTCACTTTTAACGCTAATAGTGCATTGTTATCAAACCAAACCGATGGGCTGCCAATAATATAATTGCTAAATAAATCGGGTGTCGTTAATAAAATAGTCGCGCCAAATAAACCGCCTAACGAATGCCCCATGTAGGTTCTTTGTAAGTTACTGGCCCGATAGTTTTTTTCAATAAAAGGGAAAACTGTACTTTGTAAAAACTGAATATGCCCTTTGGCATTACCTGTTTGCTTTTTCCAATCTTTTGCAAAGGTAGGCGTGTAATCTCTAATTCGGCTGTTAGAGCCAGCGGACCCTTTTTCATAGCCAATTGCTACAATAATAGCCTGTTGCATTTTGCCACTATTCATAGGGAATCGTGTAGCCCCAGCAACGATGGGAAAGGTATACGGTGCATCGGTTACATAAATAACTGGATACGTTTTATTAGGCTGCTTTTGGTATGATTTAGGAAGCTGAATATACACAGGATACGCCCGCTCGCTAACGGGCTCAATGAGCTCAACCACGTTACTTCGGGGTATTGAATAAGGGGTATTTGCGCTTAATTTAAAACATATTAAGGCGCTTAAAAGCAAAAGAGATTTTAAAATAAGAGGCACTGTATTGGTTAACCTAAGCTAAAAATAAATTAAGTACCTACTTTAAAGTACTTTTAGCGAATATTTAAGCTATCCAAAAAACAAAGTTTAAATAAAAGATAAAGTGCCAGTATAGCTTTCGTTTAAACCACCAGCACTTATAGCATTAAACCACTTGATCTGGCTCACCGCCTGAACATGGGCAGTTGTCGTCATTCTGTTTAAGACATTGCTGATAATTAAACCAATGGGCTACAGCAATAAACGCTGAGCCTATTAAGGTTAGCGCTTTTTCGAGCACTTCATGGCCTAGCAATACGGCAAATATCATAAAAGCTAAGCCTGTTACACCAGACACCATATAACGTGTACGTTTATGTTTTTTACAGCCTAAACTCAATGCCAACAAACTGGTTGGCATTACCGCCGCAAGAATCCATAAATGAAATTGCTCACTATCTATTTGCATTACAGCAAAGCTTGGTAATAACGCTAAAATAACCGGGGTTGCAAAACAATGCACTGTGCACATTACCGATAACCCTATTGCCATACGATCCATAACACTTTGACTCGACTTCATTATTTCCTCTACTAAATCAGTGTCTCCACTCAAAAACGTTACTTTTAATGAGACATTTTAATAACATCAGTTAACTGCTATTGATATATTATAACATTACTCGCATAATTGATATAACATAACATCTAACAAGGTAGTCAAATGAAACGTAGATCACAATTAGCTGTTCTCATAGCAGCTTTATTGCCAGCTAGTGTGCTGGCATCCACAATAGAAGGCGTTGTTTTAAACAACAAAGGTAAAGCAGTTAGCAATGCAACGGTAGAAGTTGAAGGCTCAGACCTTAAAGTAACCACCGATGAAAACGGTAAATTTTTTATAACCGAGCTAAAAAATGGCTTAAAAGAGCTTCACGTTGTAGCCCCTGGTTATGCGCATCTTCATCGCGATATAACAATAACTAATGATGAAAACCAATCGGTTACTTTTAATTTAAAGCGCTCGCCTATTGAAGTTATTGATATTGAAGCGACCCCTATTCATATGTCGGCAATGGAATCTGCATCGCCTGTTAGTGTTTTATCTGGCGAACAACTAAGACGACAACAAGCTGCAACCCTTGGCGACAGCCTTGAAAAACTCCCTGGCGTTAATACAAATTTTCACGGTAAAGTAGCCAGCACACCTATTATTCGTGGTTTAAGCGGCCCTCGCGTACTTATTACTCAAAATGGCCTTGATGTAAGTGATGTTTCGCGCGTTGGCCCCGATCACTCTGTTGCATCGGAGGCGTCTACCGCACAACAAATTGAAGTATTACGCGGCCCTGCAACGCTGTTTTATGGCAGTGGCGCAATTGGTGGTGTGGTTAATGTAGTAGATAACCGCGTACCCACCGACAGCACCACGCGTGGTGAATGGAACCTAGAACATAACTCGGTAGATAACCAAAAAGTGGCCTCGTTTAATGCCACCACAGGTACAGACTCTATGGCTTTTTATGCCGATGCATTTTGGCGTGAGGCCGATGACTACGGGGTACCTGTAGCTGCCGATATAGATAGCGACGGTGAAGGCCATAGTAGCGATTACAAAGTTGAAAACAGTAATGAAGAGTCTGACGGTTTTACTGTTGGCGCTAGCTATTTAATGGATAACGGCTTTATTGGCTTAGCAGTAGAGCAATTTAATCGTCAATACGGTATTCCTGGTCATACGCACGGCGAGGAAGAAGAGGAAGAACACAACGACGAAGAAGAAAGCGTATTTGCTGATTTAGAGCAAACTAAAGTGCAATTATTAGGTGAGTACAACCTAGATAATAAATGGCTAAACAAAATAAATCTCCGCGCTGGCCATACCGACTACGAACACGCTGAAATTGAGAGCGGCGCTGTTGGCACTACCTTTAAAAACGAAACCAACGAATTACGCATAGACCTACTGCATAACCAATTTAACGAATGGAATGGCGGTATTAGCTTTCATTACAAGCAAAGCGATGTTGAAGCACAAGGTGAAGAGGCCTTTACTCCTCCATCTAAAACCGAAAGCTTTGCTGTAGCGTTAATGGAAGAAAGGCACTTTGGTGATTTTTTAGTGCAGGTAGGTGCGCGTATTG
The DNA here is from genome assembly GCF_015864725.1 of Pseudoalteromonas sp. NSLLW24. Taxonomy (NCBI): domain Bacteria; kingdom Pseudomonadati; phylum Pseudomonadota; class Gammaproteobacteria; order Alteromonadales; family Pseudoalteromonadaceae; genus Pseudoalteromonas; species Pseudoalteromonas sp. NSLLW24. Next base: position 121,665 of record NZ_JADYWQ010000012.1, read on the forward strand.
AGCGAGTAACAATTGAAGCAGGCGACGTATTACTGCCAAATATTGACGCTCACGCACACGATGAAGCAGAAGAAGCCGACGAGCATGATCATGGCCACGAAGAAAGCGCAGAAACCACTCGCGTATTTGATGTAGACCATGAATTTACGCCAGTCAGTTTATCGGCAGGGGTAGTATGGGACTTTACATCTAACTATAACTTAGGGCTGTCGGTATCGCGCTCTGAACGCGCACCTTCTGCCTCTGAGTTGTTATCGTTTGGGCCGCATATTGGTACTGGCACTTACGAAGTAGGCGCACTATTTGATTTAGATGACGATGGCCATTTGGGTTTATCTGAACAAGCAATAGATCTGGAAACAGCCAATAATATCGATTTAACCCTACGTAAAACTCAAGGCGATGTTGGCTTTATTTTAAATGCCTTTTACAACCAAGTAGATAACTACTATTACCAAATAGACACCGGTTTATACGCCGAAAGTGGACACGACCATGGCGATGAAGAAGGCGTTGACGAGCACGACCATTCATCAGAGCTACCCGTTTATTTATTTAAAACAGATGATGTAGTTTTACATGGTTTTGAAGCGCAAATTGCGTGGCAATTAACAGATGAGTTTAAGCTAGATGTATTCTCTGACTACGTTCGTGCACGCCTTAAAGACGGCGGCGATTTACCCCGTACACCACCGCTTCGTTTTGGCAGCGAGCTAAGCTATCAAACAGATAAACTCAGTGCGCATATTCATGTAACTCGCTATCAAAAGCAAGACCGCACAGCCCCACAAGAAACAGCCACAGACGGTTACACCTTAGTTGATGCGAGCATCTCTTACGACCTTTCAGTGTTAAACCAAGATATGTCTGTGTACCTACGAGGCACTAACTTAACAGATACAGAAGCACGCGTGCACAGCTCGTTTGTAAAGGACATAGCGCCACGTCCAGGACGTAGTTTTGCGCTAGGTATTCGCGGTTATTTTTAAGCGTTAAAAAATTATAATTAAAGGAAATAAACATGAAAAAACTATATCAATTAAAGCTCATTACACTCGCTATTAGCGCTATATTTATTACGGCCTGTGGCGATGCCCAAACCAACATTGTGGAAAAAGATCCTATTGTTGTAGAAGACGAGCACGAGCATGATGATGATGATGATGATGATCACGACCATGACGACGGCTATACCATAGACTCACTTGGCAGACTTGCCGTTCTGGCAGGTGACAGTAACGAAGCTAGCTTTTTTGATTTAGACAACAACGAATTACTTGATACATTTACACTAAACAATGACTCAAACACGTTATCTGCATCACCAGGCTTTCGTTATGCTGTTATTGCTAATCGTACTCAAGATTACCTAGGGTTTATAGACGGCGGTATGTGGCGCGAAGATCACGCAGAGCACCTGCATGATTATGAGCAAGGCCCTGCGTTTAGCAGCTACGAGCTAACAAGTGGTAGTCGCCCTACACACTTAATAACTCACGACGGGCAATTAGCAATATTTTACGATGGCGATGCAGAAACCGGTACGCCTGCCTCAGTAGAAGTGCTAACCGATAACGATATTACCAATACAACAGCTACACTTACTGGCATTAACTACGACATTAACATGCATGGTGTAGCTGAGCCTCGCGGCGAGCATTTACTCTCAACCATTCGCCGCGACGATGCAAGTAATACATCTAATGCCAAAGTACTTCCCGATCAAGTGGGTGTTTATCATCTTCACGATGGTAATTACGAACTAGAGCAAACGTTTGAAATAACCTGCCCCGATTTACACGGCGCAGCACAAAATCACGATTATGTTGTATTTGGTTGTGGTGATGGTGTATTGATTGCCCATCAGCAAGGTGATGTATACAGCGCTCAAAAAGTTGTAAATATAGATGCCGTAGGCGATCAGCGCATTGGTACTTTGTACGGCCATAAAAGCAATGACACAATTTTTGGTATTGCCGCAGGGCATGATGGCAGTGGTTCAGTATTGCTTAGCATTCATCCTGAAAATGCCGAAATGGAAGAAGTAGAATGGCAACTTGCTGATGGCGCAAGTGCTGTTTCTTATTCTTTTTCAGCCAGTGGTGAACACTTTTTAATACTCGACAGCCTAGGCTTTTTAAATGTACTTACTGGGCATGAACATGACGGTGAAATGCACTGGGAACTCGCAGGCCAAGTAGATATTACTCAAGCAGACGTAACCACAATGCCCGAGGGAATGAGCTTTAGTATGACAGTGGCGCAAAATGGTCAGTTTGCTTATGTTGCCGACCCAATTACTCAACACATAGTGCAAGTGCACCTAGAAGACCTAGAAATTGAAAGTGAGCTAGAGTTAACTTTTCCACCTGCAAGCATTACCTGGTTAGGGATCGCACAAGAAATAGAAGATGAAGATCACGACCATTAATTTAAAACTAACGCTTTAAATTAAAGCCACAAAACAAAAAACCCGTAATTAGGTTTACTAATTACGGGTTTTTACAGCTATTTATTTAGCTCTATTGTTACTTACGGCGCCAGCCACTCCACACATCATCTATATCATCGGCTTTATTTTTTTTCTTTTTCTTGCCTGTGCCTTCTGGTTTTGCCATTGGCTTTTCATTTTTAAGCGCATCAGCTGCATCAAGGTTTGCTTGGTTTACAGCAAAACCGGTTACTTCTTCACGTTCAAGACGTAGTTTGTTTTTCTTCTCGATTATTTTAAAGTGATGCAAATCTTCATAATCAACCAATGAAAGTGCTAAGCCTACTTCACCAGCACGGCCGCTTCGACCAATACGGTGCATATAATCAGCAGGACTGCGTGGTAGATTAAAGTTTATTACCACTGGCAGCTTTTCAATATCCAAACCACGTGCAGCAATATCGGTTGCGATAAGTACTTCGATTTCGCCCGCTTTAAATTTTTCTATTACACGAGTACGTTCACTTTGGCCTTTATCGCCATGGAAAACTTGTGCATTAACACCGCGTTTTTCAAGCTTAGCCACTAAATGCTCACAGTCTTTTTTAGCGTTCACAAAAATCAGCGCTTGGCGCCATTTATGCGTTTTAATTAAATGTGCTAAAACTGTGGTTTTTTCACCTTTGTTTACGGTAAAAACACGCTGTACTAAGGTGCTTTCATCTTTGTTTTGTACTTGTATTTCAACTGGGTCGTTTAAAAGCTCTTGCGTTAATAGCTTAACTTGCTCAGGGAAAGTTGCTGAAAACAACATGGTTTGTTTTTTAGCAGGCATTAACGCTAAAAGGTCAGCCAGCTCTTCGGTAAAGCCAAGGCTTAGCATACGGTCGGCTTCATCAAGCACAAGCGTAGTTACATTATCGAGCTTAATCGCATTGCTTGAGATTAAATCAAGTAAGCGACCAGGTGTTGCCACAATAATATCGGCGCCACCACGAAGAGCCTGCATTTGTGTATTAACCGACACACCACCAAACACTGCAACCGTTTTAATTGCGCCATTAAAATTTGCAGAATACGATTTAACGCTATCGGCCACCTGCGTAGCAAGCTCACGCGTCGGTACTAAAATAAGCCCCGTTACAAAATTACCTTTGCTGGCAGTATTTTTAGCGCCCTGCTCTAGGAAAGCTTTTTGCAACATAGGTAATGCAAACGTTGCTGTTTTACCTGAACCGGTATTTGCCCCTGCAATTAGGTCACTACCCGCAAGCACACTAGGTATAGCCTTAGCTTGAATAGGTGTAGGCTGGGTATATTCCAAATCGGTTAATCGAGCTAATAGCTCTGGAATAAGGCCAAGTTCGGAAAAAGTGCTAGGGCTTGTGGCTGAGGTCATATTTATTACGGGCTTATTGCTAAAAAAGTAGCCTGTAATTTTAGCGTATTTAGCGCTTATTAAGTAGAGATTAGTGATTTTAATGTTTTTAAAGGTAACAGCTACGTGTTGAAAAGGTAACTGTAAGCGCAGGCTACCCCCGCGCATTGTCCTTTTATATTACTGGGTTTTATTTAACTGTGTTTGTAATCTACTTTTAGTCTCTTTTAAGGTATCTAAATAGGGGTATGTGGTATCTACGACATTTAAAGCAGCCTCTATTTTAATAAGTGCCTGTTGTATATTACCTTGTAATTCATAGCCATAACCTAACCCCCATAGTGCATCAACAGATTGTGAGTGATGCTTAACATTATGCTTAAATACTGCCACAGCCCGCTCATATTGCTGCATATTTACTAGGTTGTAACCAAGTTGCCTAACAGCCGCCTCTGGAGGTGTTATTTGCTCCCCCCATTGCTGAGATAACTTTTTATAATAAACATCAATAGATTCTATATCATCGCTTAAAGCACTCATGGGCATTTGTTTGGGTAAAAATAAATGATGGTAAGCATTAAAGGCCCCAGCGGCAGATGTTAAGTTATGCGATACATTTTCAAATGCGTCACTGAAAAAGCGTAAATTTGGCAAGCTATTAGATTGTAAAGCTTGCTGCAGCTCATTATATCGCTCACGCATTAAGCCAGCTTCTTCGCCAATATTTATATAAACATAGTTATTCAGGTCTTTTGATTTATTGATAAACGACTTAGTCGCTTTTACCGATGCGCCATAGTTCCACCAAACGGCAGGGCTGTAAGCAATATGCGCTTGGAAAAGCTCAGGGTTAGCTTGCATTGTATAAAGCGAAAATACACCTGCCGCAGAGGCTCCTGCGATCACATTATAATTGTACGTACGATAGTTTTTATTAATTAAGGGCATAAGCTCTTGCTCAATAAATGCTAAAAATTTTGCTGCACCACCGCCTTCACCTACCGGGCCTTGTGGCTCTTTATTAACTGTGGGGTATAAATCTCTTAAGCGATTGGTGTTTTCAATAGCGACAATAATAACCTCAGGCGCACGATTATTATTTTGCAGTCGATCCATTACAGCACTTATAAGCGGTATGTTACCCGCGCCATCTAGGCGATAAATAACTGGATAAACTTTGTTTGGATTAGCTTGGTAACTCTTAGGTAACTGAACGACAACTGTGCGCTGTTCGTTTAAAATTGCTGAATTGATTGTATGTGTTTGTTGCGTATAGCTAATTGTTTGCTGTTTTAAATCAGGCTCTGCAAGTGTGTTATTGGAAACTATAAATAAACTACCTATAAAAACAGCGGTTAATAAACGCATGACTAATCCTTTAGAAAATAGTGTGTTATTTAATCTAACAGGCTTTGAGGTACAAAAAAAGGCGCATTGAGCGCCTTTTTATCTTTAACAGGTAATTACCAACCTATTGATTTTACTCAACCGTAACCGATTTAGCTAAGTTACGTGGTTGGTCAACGTCAGTGCCTTTAATTACCGCTACGTAGTAAGACAGTAGCTGCAATGGCAGGGTGTAAACAATTGGCGCAATAATATCGTCAGTGTGGTTTACGTTGATTACACGCATTGTGTCGTCTGACTCAAAGTGTGAATCTTTATCTGCGAATACGTAAATAATGCCGCCACGTGCGCGTACTTCTTCTACGTTTGATTTAAGTTTTTCTAGCAATTCGTTATTTGGTGCTACAACAATAATTGGCATGTCGGCATCAATAAGTGCTAATGGGCCGTGTTTTAGCTCGCCCGCTGCGTAAGCTTCTGCGTGAATGTACGAAATCTCTTTAAGTTTAAGCGCACCTTCCATTGCAATTGGGTATTGCGAGCCACGACCTAAAAACAATGAGTGGTGCTTATCAGCAAACTCTTCTGCAAGATCTGCAATACCATCAGCGAGTAATAATGTTTCTTCTAACTTAGCTGGAAGTACTTTAATTGCATTTACAATTGCGCTTTGATCAAGGCCTTTTTCTTGAGCTATAGACGCAGTAAGCATTAACAAGCCAACTAACTGCGTTGTGAATGCTTTAGTAGATGCCACGCCTATTTCAGCGCCTGCTTTAGTCATAAAGGCAAGGTCTGATTCGCGTACAAGCGATGAACCAGGTACGTTACAAATAGTCATTGAGGCCATGTAACCTTGCTCTTTAGCTAGGCGTAATGCAGCTAGCGTATCGGCAGTTTCACCCGATTGAGAAATAGTAACAAGTAAGCTATTTTCATGAACAAACGACTGACGGTATCTAAATTCAGAAGCTATTTCTACATTACAGCTAACACCCGCAAACTGCTCAAGCCAGTAACGTGCAACCATACCTGAATGATAAGACGTACCACAGGCAATAATTTGCACATGTTTTACATCTTTAAATATTTGCTGAGCGCTTTCGCCAAAGGCATCAATTGCCACACGATCGTCGTTTAAACGCCCTTCAAGAGTATTACGTACAGCAAGTGGCTGCTCGTAAATTTCTTTTAGCATGTAGTGACGGTAATCGCCTTTGCCTGATGCATCTTGCGTAATGTTTGATTCAACTACTTCACGCTCAACTGCGTTACCGTCTGCATCAAAAATTTCTACTGTGTCACGTGTAATACGTGCTACGTCGCCTTCTTCTAAAAAGATGAAGCTACGAGTAACAGGTAGTAATGCTAACTGATCAGACGCAATAAAGTTTTCGCCAAGGCCTAAACCAATAACAAGAGGACTACCTGAGCGCGCTACAATGATTTCGTTGTCGTTGTCTTTATCAAATACAACAGTACCAAAAGCGCCTTCAAACTGTTTAACAGCTGCTTGTACTGATGCAAGTAACGTTGTGTGTTGTTTACGAAGTTGGTGAATTAAATGCACCATTACTTCTGTATCAGTGTCTGATAAGAATTCGTAACCATCTGCTTTAAGTGCTGTACGTAGGCTAGCGTGGTTTTCAATAATACCATTGTGCACAAGTGCTAACTGGTTGTTTGATACATGTGGGTGTGCATTTGCTTCTGTAACGCTACCATGTGTTGCCCAGCGCGTATGTGCAATACCTGTATGACCGCTAACACCTGCTTTTTCTAGAGCTGCTTCTACGTTAACTACTTTACCCACTGCTTTAACAGTATTAAGTGTGTTGCCATCAAGCAATGCTACGCCTGCTGAGTCATAACCACGGTATTCAAGACGTTTAAGGCCTTCAACTAAAATTTTGTTTACTGGACGTTCTGCAACTGCCCCAACTATTCCACACATAGTGTCTCCATTAATTTTTAAAATACTTGCTACTGAGTAGCTATTGTATAATCTCTGCACAAATTAGTTTTACACCACACGCCTCAATTGCTTTGCGCTTATCGTCTGCTAAGCCATCGTCGGTTATTAATGTGGTTACTATTTTCCACGGTAATTCTAAATTTGGTATTTTTCGGCCAATCTTATCTGATTCAACCATTACAATTACTTCACGAGCGGCTTTTGCCATAACTTGGCTTAAACCAACTAGCTCATTAAAGGTAGTAGTACCGCGCTTTACATCTATACCGTCAGCGCCAATAAATAGCTGATCAAAGTCGTAAGAACATAATACATTTTCAGCAACTTGCCCCTGAAATGACTCAGAATGTGGATCCCACGTTCCGCCGGTCATTAAAAGTGTCGGCTCGTTCTCGAGTGCTAATAAACGACTCGCTACTTTAATAGCGTTGGTCATAACAACTAGCCCACGCTTATCAGCAAGCTCAGGGATCATAGCTGCCGTAGTGCGTCCGCTATCAATAATAATGCGGTTATGATCTTTTATAAGTTTTGCTGCAGCTTTTGCTATTGCGACTTTGCGCTTTGAATCTACTTCATCGCTAACAATTTCTTTAGGTAGTGCAATAGCACCACCGTAGCGGCGAAGTAATAAGCCACTTTTTTCAAGCGAGGTTAAATCTTTTCGAATGGTTACTTCAGATGTTTGAAACTGCTGTGCTAACTTTTCAACGGCGACTTCACCTAATTCATTAACTTGAACCAGTATATTGTGACGACGCTGCTGTGTGTTTCGTTTAGTCATAAAGCTCGTGAATTAAGTTTCATTTCGAAAGTTATGCGATTTTAAACGAAACAACCTAAATGGCAAGTGAACGAGCAAAAAAAACACAGTTTTATTCTAATAATAATAAAACTAAAAGTACGGTAAGCTATAACTAATTAAGTTATAAAGATAAATACAATGCAGTCATTTAACAGTATCAGTAAAGAATACTTAGCACAGCGAAAGCAAGCAGGTGAAACCTGCCGTTTATTTAATAAGAGCCCAAGTAAAGGCAACTTAAAACGTATCAAAGAGTTATTTTTAAAGTCGGGTGATGGTGTAATTATAGAATCAGGTTTTCATTGCGATTACGGCAATCAAATAGTTCTTGGTGATCGTACTTTTATAAATATTAATTGCACTATTTTAGATGCCCCAATTAGTGAGGGGGCAATTACTATCGGTGATGACTGCTTAATAGGTCCTAACGTTCAGCTACTTGCTGTGTCACATGCTACTAATCCAGCAGAAAGGCTTAATAAGGAAAACTTTGCAGCACCTATCGCGTTAGGCAATAACGTATGGGTTGGCGCAGGTGCAATTATTTTAGCGGGTGTGAGTATTGGTGAAAATAGTATTGTGGGTGCGGGTGCTGTGGTTACTAAAAATGTAATGCCTAATACTGTAGTAGCGGGTAACCCAGCTCGTGAAATAAGAACACTGTAGCTATTCTCGATGTGATTTTAACATCGGGAATCGCTGCACTCGCCCGACCTACGTGCTAGGTGTTGATGTGAGTGTGTTAATTGTGCGCATTTCACTTTTCTGCAGACGTAAAAAAGCCCGAACCGTTAGATCCGGGCTTTCTACAATGTGAAGCTTGTGTAATGTCATAGTGCCCACAGCGGTGGAGAGTCACGTAGTAAATGCTACTGTATTGGCCGACTAAGATATTGAGGGATTTTGTTGTGATTTTAGCCTCAGGAATCGCTGCGCTCGCCCGCCCTACGTGATGCGTGTTGATGTGAGTGTGTGTTAATTGCGCGCATTTCACTTTTCTGCAGACGTAAAAAAGCCCGAATCGTTAGATTCGGGCTCTCTACAATTTGAAGCCTGGTAATGTCCTACTTTCACATAGCAAATGCTACACTATCATCGGCGCTGTTTCGTTTCACTACTGAGTTCGGCATGGGATCAGGTGGGTCCAAAACGCTATTGTCACCAAGCAAATTTGGGCGTTAATTCGTATCGCTACGCACTAACTGAATTTGGAAAATATCTGATAATATTTTTTAAGTCTTTCTAAGTAATATCTACTTTA
>NZ_JADYWQ010000013.1:0-126515 GCF_015864725.1 Pseudoalteromonas sp. NSLLW24
AGTGTATTCATTACTTACCTCCAAATATGGGATAACCCCAAGGTAAGTGTGGCTCAAATGGTCAGAATAGGATCTCCACGTAGCGGCTTAGTTCAACAATTTAATAGTCCGCTCATCGCGCATATTTCTGCCAACGATACGCTCATGTTTTTTATAAATCTTTTTTACCAAATAACTTAATACATTGCTATATATAATTTTTTATTAGCACTCAAACTCTCAATAAAAGACAAAATGCGCTCGCCGCTCATTTTCTTGAATATGTGTGCATCACAACTATACTGTATATAAAAACAGCACTATTGTTGGTAATAGTATGAAAACACGTTCCCCATTTTTAAATTACATAGCTGAATATATGCTAGTTCGTCAATATTCATTACGCACCGTCGATACCTACCTAAGATGGATTGCATCTTATATCCATTTTCATAATAAACGCCATCCCGCCTCAATGGGGGGCAATGAAGTCGAACGCTACTTAGAACATTTAGTGTTAAAGCAAAACGTTGCACCACGTACGCAAGCTACCGCACTCAATTCATTGTCATTTTTATACAAGCACATAATAAAAAAAGAACTCTCATTAAATTTAAATTTTGCCCGTAGTAAAAAACAAGCAAAGCTCCCTGTAGTGATGACCCCAGAGGAAGTTAAAATGTTGATGGCTCATTTAAATAAGCGCTATTATTTAATTGCAGCCCTTATGTATGGAAGTGGCTTAAGAGTAATGGAAGCGGTGCAATTAAGGGTGAAAGATATTGATTTTGATTATAAATGCATTCAAGTATGGAATGGAAAAGGTAATAAACACCGCATTGTTACGCTGGCCACAGAGCTAATTCCTATGCTGAGAAATCAAATTTTGAACGTTGATGACTATTTAAAACTGGATTTAAATAATACGGAATATTCTGGCGTATGGATGCCATATGCTTTAACAAAAAAATATCCAAGTGCCGCAAAATCGCTTGCGTGGCAGTATTTATTTCCTTCTCATATATTAAGTTCAGATCCTCAAAGTGGTGAAATAAGACGACATCATTTTCATCACTCTTGTATTAGAAAAGAGGTTAAAAAAGCCGTCCAAAAATCAGGGTTAACAAAAATAATAACACCTCATACATTAAGACACTCTTTTGCTACTCATCTACTGCAAAATGGCGCCGATATAAGAACTGTTCAAGCTCAGCTTGGCCATTCTGATGTTAAAACCACACAAATATATACTCATGTATTACAACAAGGTGCTAACGGGGTTATCAGCCCTTTTTCGAGGTTATAAGCGTCTCTTTTTAATCCTCTACGCATACATATTCGCTTACAAATCAATACCGTCATCTATTTCCACTTTAAAAACACATAAAAAAGCCCCGCTTGTTTTTACACAAGCGAGGCTCCACACTAATACTTTGCAAGAATAAAAGCGCCGATACTACGGGCGCTTTGCATCATTGAATATTGTTACTTTAACTTACTGATTAACTACGCTTTTAAGCGGGTTAATCGGCTGTGCGTTATCGTCTAGTATGTTCATATCAAAATCGAACTCATCTACACGAATCGCTTTTTCACGTTTGATGTTGTAATCAATTAACTGAACGTGTTCAGCTTGCGTGATTACGTTTGCCGCTAGTGCGTTATCAAGCGTGATGTTAAAGCGTATACCTGGTTTAATTACTTTAGCACGTAGTGCTTTTTTAACTTTAGCCAGCTCGCCAAGTGATGCCATTTTAGCTTTGTAAGCTTGCTCATTAATATGATGACCATCGCCTATTACTGGTTTAACTAAATGCGTAATTTGCGCTTTAAATGCGGTATCTAGCTGAGCTTGCTTAGCTAGTTCGCGGATTAGATCATCGCTAATTTTTGGCATTTTAGTTGAGTAGTTCATTGTAATGAAACGAATAAACTTACGAGTACCACTTGCAGGGAAGTTATCTAAAAACTTATGCAATGCTTCTTCAGCACTTTGTAGTGCAAAACGAGTCGCGTAATGGAAATACGGCGCAGCTTGCTCACGGTCACTACTTGATACTTTTTGCTCGTAGTATTTAATTGATGCCATAGCTGCGTATAAGAAGCTCATTACATCGCCTAAACGCGCCGATAGCATTTCTGCTTGCTTTAATTTACCGCCAAGTACAAGTAACGAAAAGTCTGCGTACACTGCAAGTTTTGCAGATAACTTATGTACTGCTTTTTCGTAGTCGCGTACTTCTGGTAATTCAGAATTAGCACTTGCTGTAAATGGTAAAACACCAAGGCGGAAAGCACGTAAGCTGTTTGCTGTGCTGTAACCAATTGTTTTACGTAAAATACCGTTAAATTCTTTATCTGCGCCTTTGTCTTCGCTGTGAATTGACTCAACCATAGATTGTAAATATGGGTGACAACGCATAACACCTTGACCAAATATCATTAGGTTACGTGTAAGAATGTTCGCGCCTTCTACCGTAATGGCAATCGGCTGAGCAACATAACCACTTGCTAATGTATTTTGTGGACCGTTTTGAATCGCTTTACCTGCTTGAATATCCATTGCTGAATCAAGCACGTCGCGACCAAGCTCTGTCATGTGGTATTTAGCGATTGCAGTTACTACTGATGGTTTTAAGCCCATGCCTAAGCCTTCAGTTGTAAGTACGCGCATTGCTTCTTGTAGGTATGTTTTACCTGCAATGTCAGCTAGTTTTTCTTGAATACCTTCAAACTGGCCAATGGCTAAACCAAACTGTTCACGCACTGCTGCGTATTCAGATGCTGATTTAAATGCAACTTGTGCTGTACTAACACCTAGCGCAGGTAATGAAATACCACGGCCAGCACCTAAACAGCTAACCAGCATTTGCCAACCACGGCCGATATTTTTCTGTCCACCAATAACAAAGTCCATTGGTACAAATACTTTGTTACCACGTGTAGTACCATTGTAAAAACGAATACCCATTGGGTCGTGACGATTACCAAGCTCTACACCTGGGTGCTCTTTAGGAATAAGTGCACAAGTAATACCTAAGCTTTCTTTACCACCTAATAAACCATCAGGGTCCATTACTTTAAAAGCTAAACCAAGTACGGTAGCAATAGGTGCAAGCGTTATGTAGCGCTTGTCCCATGTGATTTCAAGGCCAAGTACTTCTTCGCCTTTATACATGCCTTTAGTAACTGTACCAATGTCTGGAATGCCACCTGCATCAGAACCGGCTTCTGGGCTTGTTAATGCAAAACATGGAATGTCTGTACCATTTGCTAGGCGTGGTAAGTAATGTGCTTGTTGTTCTTGCGTACCAAAGTGAAGTAATAACTCACCCGGACCTAACGAGTTAGGAACCATTACGGTTACCGCAACTGCTGAGCTTTTAGTCGCAATTGTGCCAACAATAGTAGAGTTTGCATAAGGGCTAAACTCTAAACCACCAAACGACTTAGGAATGATAAGCGAGAAAAAACGCTCTTTTTTCAAAAATTCTAAGATGTCATTTGGTAAATGAATGCCGTTTTGAATCACTGAATCGTCAATCATGCCCAGTAGTTCTTTTACTGGACCGTCTAAGAATGCTTGCTCGTCTGCGCTTAATGTAGCAGCAGGTACGTCGCGAAGTGCACTGAAATCAGGTTTACCTTGGTAGATAGAACCTTCAAGCCATACATCACCCGCGTCTAGCGCTTCTTGTTCTGTGATAGAAATACTTGGTAATACTTTTTTTAGTTTTGTACGTAAACTCATGATTGAACTCATCCGACCAGCTAAATAATACCTACATTACGTCATAAAAAATCGTTTAGATCAATTACTCTATTCAATTAATTAACAGTTTTATCAATTTATTTTCTTTACCCGAACGTAAACTGTTGAAACACAAAGGCTTACAGTTGTACGCTGAAAAAAAGTATTTTAACTAAAATGATGAATAAAACAGCAAAAGCTCTAGCGCTGCATCTATTTTTTGATGGGCATAAAAAAACACAGCACAAATAGGCTGCGTTTTTATTCAATTTGTAGAGGCTACATTATCAGTTAATCTAGCTAAAACTACTTAAATTTAAATCAAATTGTATAAGCTCTTTACTTAGCAACTTTAACAACTTGCTTTCCGGTAAAACCACCAGCAAGTTGTTTATTAAGCGCTTGCGATACTGACTCTGCACTAAAATCTACGGGCGTTATTTCTGGGTGTTTAATGTCGCCACTAACAGCTCCTTCAAGTAACAAGTTGCCCATAAAACTCAAACGTTGTTGTGCACATAAACTATTAGCAAGCCATGCACCACCAATTGATACTACGCTAATATTAGGCGCTCGGTGATACATTAAGTCTTGATCAAAACAAGGGAGTGGATTTAAGCAGGCAATACGTCCGCAAAAACGCATTAACTCAATATTACGCTGAGTACACTCACCACCAATCGTATCAATAACCGCATCAAAGCCTTGCGGGCCAAGTTCTCTGCGGATTTTTTCGCATAGCTTTTTATCGCTATAGTCAAAAACCACATCAGCACCTAGCTGCTTAACCAATTTATGGTTACGCTTTGATGCTGTGGTAAATACGTCTGCACCACGCTGTTTTGCATATTGAATAGCAAACTGCCCTACCGCTCCGGCTCCGCCTTCAATAAAAATAGTATCGCCTTCACTAATGCCTATTTTATCTAAGCTAATAAGTGCTGCCATACCGGCGCATGGAAGTGTTGCTGCAATGGCCGGATTTAAACCGCATGGCACAACCGACACTGCAAAGTTAGGTACCTTGGTGTATTCGCTCAAAGCACCTTGCTCACCAATGTTGGCATGCCACATAACACGCTGGCCAACATTTGGAAACACACCTTTATTAGCTTTAACCACAACACCTACGGCATCTAAGCCTAAAATGTGTGGATACTGCCATTTACAAAAGCCTGTTTTAGCAAATTGACCATCAACTGGATTTAAACCAACGTACTCTACTTTTACAAGCAGCTCGTTATCTGCACAAATAGGAACAGGCAGCTCAGCATCCGCTAAGTCAATTGCTTCATTTGGTTCTGGCAGTACAATAGCGCGCATCGTTTGCGGGATAATGTATTCATGTAAATTTTCAGTATTTGGCATCAATATAACTCTACTTATTAGTGTCGTTTAACGCATAACTCCATTGGCCATTAAATGACTGGTAAGCATTTACTTTGGCAAGCAGTGAAGAAATTGTTGTTTCAACAGCATTTTCTTGTGCTATTAAAACATCCTGGCGCGCATCTAACAACTCAAGGTAAGGAATTTGACCTTCTTCGTACATTGCTTGTGCTTGTAAAAATGCTTTATTAGCAAAGTCATAGCGCTCATCGGCAAAGCGTTTTTGCTGTGCTTGATTGACCAACAATTGCAGTGAAAGTTCACTTTCACTTAGTGCAGTTAATACTACTTGTTGATAATCGCTGTAAGCGGCTTCACTTAAAAACTGCTGCGCGTCGCGCTGTGCTAATAATGCTGGGTAGCTTAATAACGACCATTGCAATTGCGGCGCTACTTGCCACTGTTGGTCGGTATTTTTTAAGCCTGTGCTATCTATACTCACAACCCCTGCAAATGCAGATAAGCTAATATCTGGTAATAACGCTTTGCTCGCTGCAACACTTAAGCTATTTGCTTGGCTAAAGTCAAACAGTGCACGGCTAATATCTGGACGTAAGGCAATGGCATTATTAGCGTTTTTTAGTGCTACGCTAAAGTCACGTTCAAGCACGCCTTGCTCGTTTTCAATAGCAATATTTTGCGCTAGCTTACCGCTTAGTACTGCAAGAGCAGATAAATCGCTGTATTTTGCATACTCAATAGCAGGCATTAATGCTTGTTGCTGCCTAAGCTGCGCCATCGTACGGTTTAAATCAAGCTCGTTTGCGACGCCTTCGTCAACACGGGCTTGAAGAACGTCAATACTTTGCTCAAGCGCTTCAATTTGAAGCGTAACAATGTGTTGTTTTTCAACATTCCCTTGATAACTTACAAAGCCTTTAACAACTGACGAAACTACTTCAATTTGTAATAAGCGTACTTGCTCTGCTTGGCTCATGGCTGATGCATTTGCAGCATCAACCAACGCTGTTATGCGACCAAATAAATCTAGTTGCCAATCAAGTGCAACATTTGCACTTGATTGGCGGTCAAACACGCTTGGTGCATCGCTTCGAGCTGCGCCAATATTTACGCCACCTTGCGGTAGGTATTGGGCTTTTTGCTCTCCTAGTCGCGCTAATGCACTTTTAAGTGTTAGCTGGCTTGTTTGCAAATTATAGTTATTTGCAAGCGCACCATTAACAAGCTCATTTAGTTGATCAGAATTAAGCTTTTTCCACCAGTTTGTTTCATCAGCAACGCTAACGTTACTAGCAATATTAGCTTTAGCAACAAATTCGTTAACGGCTTTTTGCTCACTCATGGTGTCTATTTTACTCGCACACCCGGCTAAAAACGCAGCGACTAATACTGCACTGGCGGTCAGACTTGTTTTAAGTCTTTTTTGCATTAATTTAGTCATGAGTATTCTCCTGCGCTTTCTCTTTTTTGTTAGTCACTAACATATAAAATACCGGCGTGAATAATAGACCAAACACGGTTACACCTATCATGCCTGAGAATACTGCGTTACCCATTGCGTGTCGCATTTCGGCGCCTGCACCGGTGGCAAGTACTAAAGGTACAACACCTGCTGTAAATGCAATTGAGGTCATTAATATTGGGCGCAAGCGCATACGACATGCCTCAAGTATTGCCTCTAAGTGCGATAAGCCTGAGTCGTGTCTATCTTTTGCAAACTCAACCATCAATATTGCATTTTTAGAAGCCAACGCGACCAGTACTATTAACGCTATTTGGGTGAATATGTTGTTGTCAGAGCCGACAAACCACACACCTAACAAGGCTGAGAAAATAGTCATTGGTACAATTAATATAATTGCCAGTGGTAAACGTAAGCTCTCGTACTGCGCTGCAAGTACCATAAATACAAGTAATACAACTAACGGGAATACATAAACCATGGTGTTACCGGCAAGTACTTGTTGGTACGTTACTTCAGTCCACTCATATTCAATACCTGTTGGTAGTGTGTCTGCGAGTACTTTTTCAATAGCAACTTGTGCTTGATCAGAACTATAACCTGGCGCTGGGCTACCATTTAACTCTGCACTTGGATAACCGTTGTAATGCATAACACGGTCAGGACCAATTGTTGGTGTTACTGTTAATACTGAGCCTAGTGGCACCATATTACCTGAGCGGTTACGTACTTTTAAATTAAGTATTTGATCAGGGTCTAAGCGATAGTCAGCATCAGCCTGTGCATTTACTTGGTACGTACGACCAAACATATTAAAGTCATTTACGTACACAGAGCCTAAATAAATTTGCAGGGCATTAAATACTTCATCAAGTGGAATACCTTGAATAAGCGCTTGCTCACGGTCAATATCAATATCCATTTGTGGAACTTGGATACGGAAACTTGAGTACAGGCCCATTAATGCAGGGTCTTGTTGCGCTTTAGTAATTACGGCCTGCAGACTATTAAATAGTGCTTCAAACCCTTTATTAGCCCTGTCTTCTATTTGCAGTTTAAAACCACCGGTAGTGCCTAAACCTTGAATTGGCGGCGGTGGAAATACCGCTACAAATGCCTCATCAATGGCGGCAAAACGTTTATTCAACTGCGCCGCTATCGCCATCGCAGATTGGCTTGGGTCGGTACGTTTATCAAAGCTTTCAAGTGGTGTAAATACAATGCCGCTGTTAGGGCTATTTGTAAAACCGTTCACTGATAAGCCAGGAAAAGCAACAGTATGTGCAACGCCTGGTACTTCTAATGCAATTTGCTGCATTTGAGCAAGTACGTCTTCAGTACGATCAAGGCTTGATGCGTCAGGTAACTGCGCAATAGCCACTAAATACTGTTTATCTTGCTGTGGAATAAAGCCACCTGGTACGGTATCAAATAACTTAATTGTGCCGCCAACAAGTGCTATGTAAGCCACCATTACAACAATGGTCATACGAATTAGTTTTTGTACCAGTTTTTCGTAACCTTTAGCACCACGATTAAATACGCGGTTAAATGGTTTAAATAACCAACGACCAAACAATTTATTAAGTAAACGCGTAAATGCATCTGGTTTTGCATCATGCGATTTTAATAACAATGCAGCAAGCGCAGGCGATAACGTTAATGAGTTAAACGCTGAGATAATCGTCGAAATTGTAATTGTAAGTGCAAATTGCTTATAAAACTGACCTGATAAACCGGTAATAAACGCAGTAGGAATAAATACAGCACTTAGTACTAGCGCAATGGCAATAATAGGGCCTGTTACTTCACTCATTGCAACGCGGGTTGCTTCAAGTGGCGATAAGCCTTTTTCAATATTACGCTCTACGTTTTCAACAACTACAATCGCATCATCTACAACAATACCTATGGCCAATACTAAACCAAACAACGACAAGGTATTAATTGAGACACCTAACCACTGCATTACGGCAAACGTACCAATGAGCGAAATAGGCACAGCAATTAGCGGAATAATTGATGCTCGCCAGGTTTGTAAAAATACAATAACAACAATAACTACCAGCACAATTGCTTCAAGCAACGTTGCAATTACCGCGTCAATTGAGCCGCGAACAAATACCGTAGGGTCGTACACAATGTCGTATTCAACACCAGTAGGGAAATCTTTAGATAAGCGCGCCATTGTTTCGCGTACTTGATCAGAAAGCTCAATAGCGTTTGAACCTGGGCGTTGGAATATTGGCATTGCAAGAGCTGGTTGGTTATCAAGCTCAGCACGCAGTGCGTAAGTGTCTTGGCCTAAATCAACACGGGCTATATCAGATAAACGCGTTAACTGACCTTCGTCGCCTACTTTAATAATAACTTGTTCAAATTCTTCAATACTGTTTAAACGACCTTTAACGTTTAACAATATTTGAAATTGACTGTCGTTTGAAATTGGTTGCGCACCTAAGCTACCTGCAGCAACTTGCTGGTTTTGCGAGCGAAGCGCTGTTACTACATCTGTTGCTGTTAATTCGCGTGCAGCAAGTGCATCTGGGTTTAGCCATACTCGCATCGAGTATTTGCCAGCACCAAACATGCGAATATCACCTACGCCTGGTAAACGCGCAATTTCATCTTTAATGTTTAAATCGGCATAGTTAGATAAGTAAGCTGTGTCGTGCGTTTTTTCAGGTGAGTATAAATGCACTACCATGGTTAAATCTGGTGATGACTTTTCAGCCACAACACCTAAACGTTGTACTTCTTCTGGCAAACGCGGAAGCGCACTGTTTACACGGTTTTGCACTTGTACTTGAGCACGGTCTAAATCGGTACCTAACGCAAAGGTCACCGTTAATGTCATACGGCCATCGCTTGTACCTTGCGAAAACATATACAACATGTTTTCAGTACCGTTAATTTCTTGCTCCAGCGGTGTTGCCACTGTTTGCGCAATAACGGTTGGGTTAGCACCCGGGTAGTTAGCGGTAACAACAACAGTTGGAGGAACTACTTCTGGATATTCACTTACTGGTAATTGGAATAGTGATATACCACCAGCAATTAAAATAACCAATGACAGCATGGCCGCAAATATTGGGCGCTGTATAAAGAAATGCGAAAATTTCATTAATAAACCTTATTGCTTAGCCACAAATTGTGCGTTGTCGTTTGACAATGTAAATGCCACACCACTTGTATCAATTGTTACTGTTTGCGGAGAGATTGGCATACCAGGGCCTACGCGAGCTGGGCCATTTACAGCAATAACATCACCTTCGTTAAGGCCCGATGTAACCGCACGTAATGCACCGTAACGCTCACCAGTAGTGATAAGTTTGTATTCAAGTACGTTGTTTTCGCCAACCGTTAATACAAAACGATTTTTTAAGTCGGTACCAATTGCACGTTCTGGGATAATAATCGCGTCGCTAATAGAGTTGGCTGCAAGCTTAATACGTGCAAACGAGCCTGCGCGTAATTGGTTGCTGTCTTCATTAAATACCGCACGTACGCGTAATGTACCTGTTGATGAATTAATTTGGTTATCAATAAAGTTAATGTAGCCTTTGTATGCAAAATCGCTTTGACCCACTTTTTGCATTACAACAGTTTGGTGGCTCGCAGCAGTAACATCATTAAAAGAGCTATTCCATGTGCGTTCATCAACATCAAAATAAGCATACATAGATTGGTTTGAAACAATTGACGTTAATACGCTTTGACCCGCAAGTATGTTATTACCTTTGGTAATATTTGCGCGAGAAATAATGCCATCAATTGGTGATACTACTGACGTAAACTCTAAATCAAGCTCTGCTGAAGTAAGTTGTGCTTGAAGTGCAGAAAGCTGTGCTTCGCGTTGGCGTAGTGTTGAAGTACGCGCTTGTGCTTGCTCAGTTGAGATTGCCTTGCGGTCTAATAAGCGTACCGCACGTTTGTCTTCACTTTTAGCTTGCTCTAAGGCAGCTTCTGCACTGTTAATCTGTGCTTTTAAACTAGCAACCACAGCAGCAAATGGACGAGCATCTAATTGAAATAAAACATCGCCTTCTTTAACCACATCGCCTTCTTTAAATTCAATGCTATCGATGATTCCTGATACACGCGGCATTAAGGCAACTTCTTGTGGAGACTCTAAACGCGTTGTATATGTGTGCCAGCTTTGTACCGGCTTAACAAGCACCTGTGCTACATCAATTGGTTGAAGTTGCTGTGCAGGTGCTGATTGAGCTGTGCTCTCATCAGCACAACCTGCTAGTGTTAAAGATGCCGCAGTAAGTGCAGCAGCAATTAGATGTTTGTTCATGAAGACGCTCCATTGTTGATTAGCCTCGCATAATACGGATTAAACCCGTGTGTAAAAACCATAGATTTTTAAATTCATTAATGCCAAAATGGCATCAATAGATTAATTAAGGTGTAATAATGGATACAACAAGTCGACTTTTAATGTTACTTGAAGTGGTTGAGCAAGGCTCTTTTGCAAAAGCTGCAGAAATACGCAACATAGATCGCTCTGTTATATCCAAGCAAATTAGTCGTTTAGAAGATGAGTTAGGCGTTAGGTTACTCAACCGAACCACACGTTCATTTTCGCTCACAGCGGCAGGCGCCGAAATGATCAAAAAAGCCGCAGAGCTTAGAGAGCTCCTTGGCGAAACCGTACGCATGGCTGAAAACTACCATTTAGAACCGCGTGGCGTATTAAAAATCACTTCATCAACACTTATTGGTCGTCGTTATTTACAACCTGTACTTAATGATTTTCAAAAACGCTTTCCTCAAGTAGAAGTTGAACTGCGTTTAGACGATAGATTAGTAGATATAGTCTCTGAAGGATTTGATTTGGCTTTTCGTGTAGGTGAGCCTAAAGATTCATCACTTATTGCACGTAAAATAGCGCGTAACCGATTATTAATTTTAGCTGCACCGCAGTTTATTGAAACTTACGGTATGCCAAAAACAATCGAAGAGTTAGCGCAATTACCAGCAGCAAGCTATGCCAGTAATTCTATTCGAGTAGAAACCATAGATTACTACGATAGTAAGGGTGAACGCTGCGAGCAAAAAATAAAAAGTGTGTTTCGTGCTAATGATGCCGAGTCATTGTTAATGAAAACATTATCGGGAACAACTTACTTTGTTGCCCCTGCATTTATTATTGGTGATGAAATAATACAAGGTAAGCTAGTGCCTTTATTGACCGATGTAAAACTGATGGAGTTTAGTGCGATGTATGCCGTATATCCGCACCGAGATTTACCAGTGAGGACCCGGTTGTTTTTTGATGCTGTGCGCGAGCATTTAGGAAAAGATAAACCGATTTGGGAAAACGGGATCCCCAATTTTGAGCAAATGTATTAAGTAATCCTGCTTAAGCAACTACCGTTTCATAGTCATGTTCTTTTTTAAACTTACAATACACTTTATTGCGGCCAAATTGTTTTGCTTTGTATAACTGTTTATCTGCTTGGTTTACAAAGCTTTCCAATGAATTAGTACTTTTAAATTTTGCCACACCAATACTGGTTGTAACATTGATTGCAAGGCCGTCAATGTCAAATGTGGTATTTTCAAAACGTGCTCTTATTTGTTCAGCGGTACTAAGTGCAGCCTCATCATTTTCAAAAGAGCTAAATAAAGCAAACTCTTCTCCGCCTACTCTAAATACATACCCTCTACCAAGCACAACTCTTAGTAAAGTGGCCACTTCGATAAGTACTTGGTCACCGACACCATGGCCATGCTCATCATTTATCTGCTTAAAAAAGTCTAAATCGAGTAAAAACAAATATAACTGTGACTTATCTTGTAGTTCTACTTCAAAGTAGTGGTTCATTGAAAGGCGATTACCTGCACCCGTTAATGGGTCAAGTAACGCTAAATTTTTAAGTCGCCTTGAAAAGTGTGAACGACTTCCTTCAAAAACATGAGAAATCGCCCAAATACTAAAATAAGCACAGAGTAGATTAAGGGATAAGTTAAAAGTTTCAAAGGGGGCAAGTGTAGACTTACTCCCTAAAATAAACACTTGGATAACTAATAAATTTGCAGAGAAAATTACACCATATTGTTTACCTAATAACAGGTAGTACAAAATAGGTAATGCAAATGACCATACAAACACACCATTACGAGGCGATGCTAAGGATGTACCTAAAATAACAATTAACGTTATAAGTACACACATTATTAAGGATTGCCAAAACTGTAGTGGACGGCGTATAAGTGAAATATAAGTAAATATACAATAAATAGAAAAACAGATTTCGATATAGCCAAGCAATGGAAAGTTATTTACGGTTAAATTAAATCCCGCAAATCCTACCGATAAAAAACCAAAACAAAGACATATCCCTCTCAGAACGTCCTTTCTTAATGATTTAGTGCTATTAAGAGCCGCGATATCCATTCTAATCACTTAATAAAAATAAAAAGTAAGTTTAACGTGAAAATACAATTTAACAAGCTTTGTTGATATAAAACCATGTAGATACAACCAGTTATTTACATTTTAGGGATAATGTAGTGTATTTCAGAAACACGTTTGATGCTTTAATATCACTAAGTGGCTTTAACAACTAGCCACCTAACATGGATAAATTAGTAGTAATACCTGTATTACCTTGGTGTAAAAGGTGAGTTGGCTTTTTGGTTTTAATATAACGAGATAACAATGCCATTAATTCACTGTTTGAACTGTCGTTCATATATTCTCTTAGCGAAATACCCTCTTCAGAAAACAAACACAAGTGCAGATTCCCTTTTGCTGTAACCCTTAATCGGTTACAGGTACTACAAAAGTCGTTGCTGTAAGGCATGATCAAACCAATTCTGCCTTGATAATCAGGATGAGCAAACTCTTGAGCAGGACCTGCTGATGCACTACGCGCAACTTGCTGCCAACCCGTTTGTAATAACTGAGTTTTTAAAACTTGCCCAGAAACATGGTTAGCATCAAAAAAAGCTTTGTTGTCGTTTGTTTGCATCAATTCTATAAAGCGGATGGTAACGGGACGGTGTTTAACCCAGTTTAAAAATGTATCAAACTCTTTTGCGTTGTATTGCTTCATCAGCACGCTGTTTATTTTTACCGAATCAATACCCGTTTCAAGCGCAGTATCAATGCCTTTCATTACTGAGGTAAATTTGTCATGCCCAGTAATGGTGTTAAACATGCGTGAATCTAAACTATCAATGCTTACATTAATGGCGTTTAAGCCTGCATCTACCCAGTCATGAATATTCTTATGAAGAGAAAAACCATTGGTAGTCATTGCAATTTTTTTTATGCCCGCGACATCTTTTGCCGCGCGAACAACATCTATAAAATCTTTACGAAGCGTTGGCTCTCCGCCAGTGATCCTTACTTTTTCGATACCATGGTGTGCAAACGCTTTAAGCGTGTTGCTAATTTCATCAATTGTCAGAAAACCACGGTCATGACCGCCCTGATAACCATCTGGTAAACAATAAACACACTTAAAATTACATACATCAGTAATAGACAAACGTAAGTAACTAAACTCTCGCCCTGTTGGGTCGATTAGCATAAATAAACCTTAACTAATATCAACACGTAATAACAACCTAATACCAATTTGCAATAATACTTAATCATTTAATTAAGCAAATTGGTATAAACAACGCTACTTATTGATACATAAATAATAATTACATAAATATATTTAATAACTAAAAGGGGCAGCATAAAGCATACCCCTTTAGTTATTTTTGTTTTACGCTTCTAAGCCTTTTTTAAGTTCGCTTGGCTTCATTGGTAGGTCACGTAAACGTACGCCTACTGCATTAAATACAGCATTACCAATCGCAGGAGCAACCCCTATAACGCCAGGTTCGCCTAAACCAACTGGAAACTCATCGCTTTGTAAAAATTCAATGTCAATATCTGGCACATCTTGCATTCTTAGCGGTAAATAAGTATTAAAGTTAGTCGCTGATACTTGCCCATCTTTATACGTATTTGATTCATGCAATGCAAGGCTGCTGCCCCATAGTAACGACCCTTCAATTTGCGCCAGTGCGCCATCTGGGTGAACTATTAAGCCAGCATCTACAACAACATAAAGCTTTTTAAGCGTTATTTTACCACTATCACGGTTAACATGAACATGCGCTGCGGTTGCAAGCCATGCTGGCATAGTACGTTCTTGTCCTGAACTTACAGAAAAACCAATGCCCTCATCTTTAGCTAATTTTACAGAAGCTACTTTGTCAGACACCGTTTTAAGCACATTACGTAAGCGCAGTGCTCCGCCAACGCTCTCAGGTGCTTTACCCGCTTGCTTGCCTTTACCGTCTAACATTTCAATTCTAAATTGAACAGGATCTTTGCCTTGCTTATGGGCAATTTCATCAATAAACGACTCAAGACTCCATGCAATCCAGCCAGGCCCTACTGAACGTAACCAACCTGGAGTAAAGGTGCTTTGTGCAACTTCGTTATTAATAGCGCGTGCACGGTGACTGCTCATGCTATACCAATGATCAGCGCCCGATGCCGAAAATGCATCAAATTTACCTTTACCATCAACACCCGGTGATAAAAACCCTGGTGCCATTGCTTTAGTAGGCCAACCTGCAGCAAATGCATGCTCTAAACCAGTAAAAGTACCGTTTTTATCAAACGACGCCGTCATTTTTGCAGCAGATGCAGAACGAGACTGATCGAATAAACTATCGTCTGCTCGTGTAAATACCAGTTTTACTGGTTTACCTACTGCTTTTGCGGTTAGAGCTGCAGGTACAGTCCAGTCACCAAATAATCGACGACCAAAACCACCACCTAAATAATAAGGACGAATAATTACTTTGTTTTGTTCTATTTCGAGTGCTTTAGCAAGCGCTGGTAACGTAAGTGACTGCCACTGGTTACCTGTATGAATAATCCAATTTCCATCTTTAAATTCTGCAACCGCATTTAATGGCTCTAGCTGATAATGGCTCGCTGTCGCTGTGGTATACATTGATTCTAACGACTCACTGGCGTCTGCTTGAGTTTTCTTTATATCGCCTTGATCAACAAACAAAGTGCCCGAGTCGCGTTGCTCGCATAATCGCTTACCTTCTTTTTGAATATCAGCTTCAGATATATTTGCTGACTCACCCTTTTTGTAACTCACCTTTAAAGCATCTACTGCTTTAATGGCACTTGGGTAACTATCAGCTAATACAACAACCCAGCCTTGCACTGTGTTACTAGGGTCATTTAAAATTTCATAGCCTTTGTAACCTTTAATAGCTTTTGCTGCACTATCGTCAACGTTTGTTACTGTGCTGCCATAACGGGTTGGCGGTATTACTGGTCGCGCGTACAGCATGCCTTCAACTTCTACATCTATCCCATATACTGCGGTACCATTTGTTTTGGCTGGTATATCAAGCGCTTTAAAGTCTTGTTTAAGCCCAGTTAAATGACGTTTATTAGCAGGTTTTAGTGGAAGGTTTGCAACTTCATCACTGGTAAATGTACGATTAAACTCGCCTTTTTTAACTATGTCAGCATAACTAACCGATTTTTCGCCTGCAATAATATAGCCCTTTTCAGCACGACATTTGTCTGCAGGCACGCCGAGCATTTTAGCTCCGGCTTCTATTAATGCAATTCGACCCGCAGCGCCGGCTTGAGATAATGGCTTGAAACTTTGAAATACAGACCACGAACCACCCGTTACCATAAAGCCCCATTTTTCATGGGTATCTACGTAGGTAATTGATACTTTATCCCAATCACATTCAAGCTCATCAGCCACAATGCGCGCAAGAGCAGTACCAATATGTTGACCCATTTCAGCTTTAGCAATACTTACTTCTACGGCGCCGTCGGTGCTCATAGTCCACCAAATGGTGGGTGAGAAAGCCTGTTGCGCAATTGATTCTTTTGCACTGACCGAACCCGAAAATAACGCAGGGGCAAACGCCATGACTAAACCTGCGCTAGCAGTGCCAATCATAAACGAGCGACGATTTAAATTAACGGTTTCGCTATTTTTTTGAAATAATTTTTTCATTATCGGCTCCAGTTAAGCGTCTTGTGCATTTGGATCAAATATATTTACTACACTTTGTGACTCATCTGCAGCGCGTTGAATAGCAGTTTTAATACGTTTATAAGCCATACAGCGACAATAGTTACCATTCATATGGCTTACTATTTCTTCATCTGAAGGACTTGGGTTAGCTGCTAGTAATGTAGCAGCTTGCATTATTTGTCCCGACTGACAGTAACCGCACTGTGGTACTTGCTCTTCAACCCATGCTTTTTGAAGTGGGTGTTCGTTATTAAGTCCTTCAATTGTGGTAATGTTTTTTCCTGCAATTGCGCCAATTGGTAAAACACATGAGCGAGTTGCTTGCCCATCTAAATGCACCGTACACGCACCACACATTGCAATACCGCAACCAAACTTCGTCCCTTTTAATCCAATTTCATCGCGAATAACCCATAACAATGGTGTATCTTCACTTGCGTGTGATTCAACCACCTTGCCATTAATTGTAAACGTCACCATAGCTTGCCCCTTGATTAAGCTTTATAACCCGTGTTTAAATTATTTAATTTAAACGCAGGTTATAACAGTTAAGATTGTTGTAACTACTAATCCATAACACATATAGTTACCGCATCAGCTACATTAACAGCTAAATACCATAACCACTGCACTAAAGCGTTAGCGCAGCTAAAACTTATTTTGCCCTACTAATACTTTTTCACTCATTTTTAGCTATAAAATTACTTAGCTGCTTTTGAGTATCTATGTCTAAACTCGCACTACGTAAACTAATTGTATTGACTACTTCACTGCTGGAGCGCAGTAATTGCTGTGCACCTCTATCTGAAGTTAAGCTTGCAAGCTGAGATAAATCAACTGCTGGGAATATAGCGGGTACACCTAAACGCTCGCCATAGTTTGCGCACCAGCGCGATGGATTACGTGTAAAACCAGTAACTAGCTCACTTAAGTGCGCTACTTTTAGCTCAACCTGATCCGCAAGCATAAATAAAATCCCATCAAAGGACTTATTTTTAAACACTGTTTGAGAAGCTATCGCGATTGAATTACCTAAACCTTGGCTCCATTGCTTGTTCTCAATGAGCTCTATGTTTTTATAACCTGCCAGTGCTTGTGATACTTCTTTATGCCATGCCCCGGTAACTACATACACCGGCATGTCATCAAGTGCTTGAAGTGTATTTACTGCATGCTCAATCATTGTTTTGCCAAACCCGATATCAGCCGTTAATTTACAGCCGTTAAAGCGAGATGATTGACCTGCGGCTAAAACAACTTTTGCAATTAGCACGGCTCCTGCCCCCAATGACTTAGTGATTGGGCATCTTTATCACACAGCACTGCATGTATTTCGCTGATCAGCGATAGTGCAATACTCTCTGGCGAGTCGCCGCCTAAATTTAAACCGACAGGCCCAAAAACAGGAGACTTTATTTGTGAAACACGCGTATTTGCGTGCTCTAAAACTTGTTCACGTCTGTGCTTAGGTCCCAATAACCCTATGTATTTAAATGGAACATCTTTAAATTGAGCCAACGTACTGGCGTCAAGTTCAACGCTGTGAGCCATTAAAATAGCAGCATCTACTTTATTAGTTATGCAATATTCTTTTAACTCACTCGGTGTGGAGCGCAAAATAGCATCTGCATTTTTAAAGTATTGCCTTTTTGCATTGGCAGCGCGTGTATCCCATACAGTTACACTCCAACCAAGTTGTTTGGCAAATGTATAAACCGGAACTGCATCTGCGCCACCACCCACTATTAATAAATGAGGCGGCGGATAAATAGAAGTTTGCAAGCACGTAGCGCCTTGTAATTCTACCAACTGCGCTTTGCGGTTCATTGATAAACCATGTAACTCATCATTTTGCGTAAATACACCACTGCCGGCTGGCAAAATGGGGCTTACTTGTTGAAGGTATCGCCCTGGTTTATTCTCATTAAGTGCTTTAGATACAAGCTCTAGCTGTAAATAGTCATTAGCTTTGTGAATGGGCTGCAGTAAAATATGTACTATGCCCCCACAACCAATGCCAAGTTGAAATGTTAAATCGTCTTCATCGGTGGCATCATAACTAATGGTTTTACTGGTTAAAGTACTCATTACTTGTTTAGCGTGGCGCTGTATGTCAGCTTCTAAACAGCCTCCTGAAAGCATGCCCAAGCGCTCGCCTAGGCTCGAAATAAGCATCATAGCCCCTAGTTTTCTGTAGCTAGAGCCTTCAATTTTGTACAAAGTAGCTAAAACCCATTCTTGGTTGTCCCTATTGAGATACCAAGTGTTTAAGATACTTTTCAAATCTGTAACCATATATTGCCCTTTAAAAGCATTTTTTGCGTTTAAAAACAAACCAGCCTAAACAGCTAATTTAAAACTTAATAATTCACGCACAATTTAGTTTTCTATTATATCGTTTAAGGTCTCAATTAACTCATCAAATTGATCATTAACGCTTTGGCGCTGTTTATCATTTAGAGTTAGGTTTAATTCGTAGAGTAAATTTATATATAAATTTAAGTTTACTTCATTGCTTTTCAATAGTGCGTCGCTCATATATAGTTCGCGCTCTTCAATAACCGTACTTAACTGATTTATAAATTCTTTTTTTGTTATTTCAGCATTTTTAAATACCTGTTTGGCTGCATTCAAACGGGTTTGCTTGTACTCTAACCACAGCGCTCCTGAGTCTCGATGTTGCTCATTAGTCGATTTAATCAGCGCTTTTTGTTGTTTATTAAGCTTGCCTATCCACTGCTCGTAGTATTCAATTTGCTCTTCCAAACGCTCACTTTTTCGCTCAAGCGGGGTTTGTTCGTTAAACTCTTCACGTTCGTCGTTAATTTTTATTTGAATATTGTTTAAAAGTTCTTCTCTTTGCTCACTTGATAAGGTTGCCCCAAGCTCAGCTAAAGGCAGTTTTGCGTACCCAAGTAGGTTCTGCCAATGTTGTTTTGCAAGCACAACCTGTGTTTTTAATTGTTTAGCCTCCAATGTTTGGTTAAACAATACTTTTATATTTTGTATGTCTTGTCTGTAGGCGGGTAACTGGGTAGTTCGGTGCCAATTTTGTGTTGTTGTAATTATGTTTTTTAGTTGTGTATTTTGCTTTTTATTTAAATCAACATAATCGTCAACCCAAAACGATGAAAGCCAACTCAAATTATTGTAAGTAAAAGATGCCGAACAACTACATAAAAACAACATACTTACAGCAAGGCATATCTGTTTTAGTTTTTTTGCTTTGAAATTATTAAGCATAACCTTCTCTATTATTTAGATTGTGGCAAAGCTCAAAACTCATTTGATAATAATTATCATTTAAGTATTGACTTGCATTTAGATCTAACTGATAATCGTTCGCACAAACACAGTGTAACGACCTCAGTGCCTACGGAAGAATATTCAGCAAGGATGCTGACACATTAAAAGAAGAGCGTGCCGCTTCGTGTTATTACTTACTCGACCCAAGTAATAACATCAAATATCACATTTACTTGCTACATTGCTCATATTAGTGACGGTTAATATGACTCAAAAAAGCCCTAACGGGCTTTTTTTATTTCTTTAAATTTTCTATAAAATCTGTATCTTACACTTCTTAAACTCGTTTACTTACCTTAAAAGTCCACCGCGCTATTATTTACATTTTATACGCACGATCTGATAAGGTATCGCCTTGCGTTTGCGCTAAAGCTGGCGTAAAACATAACAGTAGACACCCTTTTTTGCATCTATTTATAATAACCGATTTAGTCTCTACTTAAATGCATTGAGTATTAAACGTTTAAAATGCGCAAATAGTGCAAAAATTTAATAATTTAGCATTTAACTAAAGTCTGTTTACCTGTCGGGATTAAAACTTGTTCTATTTAGGCGCTATTTAATCGCGGCAAGATATACTGGCCCTAAAACCTATCGTAACTATTACTAATTGGAGACATTAATATGTCACAGTTTAATTTGAAAGCACTCGTTCTTGCTGGCGTTTTACTTGCCAGCCCTTTCGCTCATGCAACATTAGAAGATGGCATAAGAGCAGCTAACGAAGGTGAATTTGCAGTCGCCCTAAAAGAATTTCAATACCTTGCCGATAAAGGTTTTGCACCAGGAATATACGAACTAGCTAAATTATACGAAGGTGGATACGGTGTAACACGCGATTACCGCAAAGCAGCTGCGCTTTATCAACAAGGCGTTAAAAAGAACCACCCGGATTCAATGTTTGCGTTAGCTGTTTTATACGACGAAGGTAAAGGCGTAAAGCTTGATCACCAAATGGCCGTTACCTTATTTGAAAAAGCAGCCAATAAAAACCTGCCTGCGGCTCAGTTTAATTTAGGTGTAATGTATTCTAATGGCGTGGGCGTTACGCGAGATTATGAAGCGGCACGCAACTGGTACGAAAAAGCAGCTGCAAACAATTACTCTTTAGCACAATTCAATTTAGCCCTCATGTATTTTGAAGGGCTAGGTATGCCAAAAGATTTAGAAAAGTCGTACATTTGGAATACTATCGCTGAGTACAACGGCAATATGCAAGCGAGTCATAGCCGCAAACTTGATGAGCGTAAAATGCTGCCTAAAGAAATTGAAGAAGCAAAAGAAAAAGCCGATGCAATTTATGCAAAAATACAAGTGGGTACCTATGCTGGCGAAGGTCGCTTATTTTAAAGTCTTATTTTAAAGTTTAAGAGTTTAAGACCTTAGTTTGAAACTAATCTAAAAAGGCTGAATTACATAACGTAATTCAGCCTTTTTAATATCTTGATTTAGCAAGTTCAAAATCTATTCAACTTTACAAAATCAACATACTCTTATTTTATGTAAAGCCACTTTAGTAGCTTAATAAGAAGTTTGCTTTGTTTTAGCAGCATAACAATACGAGGATTAAACGAGCCCGATACTAACGTGTTTTTAGCATGGCTAAACGTTAAAAACCCTTCTATGCCATGATAATGCCCCATTCCTGAATACCCTACACCACCAAAAGGGGCATCGTCAGCAGTTACTTGCACTAACGTATCGTTTATTGCCACAGTGCCACTGATTGTTTGCTTCATAATGTATTCTTGAGCGTGCTTATCTTGCCCTAAAATATAAAGCGCTAACGGATGGTGATGGGCTTTAATATAGTCAATTGCGCTGTCGAGCGTGTCATAACTCATTATTGGTAATATTGGACCAAATAGCTCATCTTGCATTAGCTGCATTTCGTCAGTTACTTGAGTCACTAAATGCAGCCCCATACGATGTTTTTGCTCATCTTGCTGGTTTTGCTCAAGTGGCTTAATAATGTTTGCGCCAAGCTCTTGGGCTTGCTCTAAGTAGGTTGCTAAACGTTTATAGTGTGCATCGCTAATAATAGAGGTTAAGTTTTTACCTTCAACACCGTCTTTAAAGTGCTTTTTATAAAGCTCGCATAATTGCTGAACCAATTGATGCTCAAGCTCTTTGGGTACAAATACGTAGTCGGGAGCAACGCATATTTGCCCTGCGTTGGCCATTTTTCCAAACAGTATGGCTTGTGCCGCTTTTTTAATATCGGCATTTTGCGTAATAATAACTGGCGATTTACCACCGAGTTCGAGCGTTACTGGTGTTAAATTACGGCTCGCTGACGCCATTACTAATTTACCAACGGCCGATGACCCCGTAAATAATAAATGAGCAAATGGCAGTGATGAAAACTGCGCGGCTACGTCGCTACCGCCTTGTATTATTTTGCAATGCGTTTGTATGTCGTCTTTAAATATTTTTTCGATAACGACGTTTGTATGCGGTGTAAACTCGCTTAATTTGAGCATCACTCTATTACCAGCAGCTATGGCGGTAAGCACAGGTACTAACGCTAACTGAATGGGGTAATTCCACGGTGCAATAATACCAACGACACCTTTTGGCTGGTAATTAACACTTACTTTTGAAGGCCATAAACTTAAACCCACAGAGCGATTACTTGGCTTTGCCCATTTTGGTAGCTTTTTGATAATGTGCGCGAGTGTTTGAACCGTAGGCAATATATCGCCAAGTAAAGTATCGAAAGCGGTTCTGTAACCAAAGTCTTTTGAAGCAGCATCTACTAGCTCTTGCTCAAGTTCAACAATACGTACACGGAGTTTTTTTAATAAAACGAGACGTTTATCAATTGGCAAGTAAGGTGTTTCGAGAAAGCTTTTTTGCAATTCATCAAATTGGGGAATTAAAGGCATTGCCTGTGATGTGTCGGTGCTCAAAATAGATTACTCAATTTTTAAAGTTACCGCAGACTATAACCTTGTTCTGTTTTTCGAGCAATAACACTAATTTGCTTGAAAGCGTAATATATAACTTGAGTTTTTAAGGGTAAATCTACCCTAAGCAACTCTTTTGAACACTAATGGCGTGAATTTAACTGAAATAGATTGGATATAAAGAGTAGCTTTGCTTTAAGTTATAACTTTAAACAAAACTACTCTGATATAGGTTGGTTGGAACTAATTTAGTACAGCTTTAAAAGCCAAATACTTGGGCTGCAATCGTCATTGTTACAAGTGTTATTAAAACAATTGCGACGATGTTTAGCACAAAGCCTGCTCTTATCATGTCGCGCATTTGAATTTGCCCTGAGCCAAACACAATAGCGTTTGGTGGTGTCGCTACCGGCATCATAAACGCACAACTACACGCTATAGCTGCAGGAATAACCCAAACCAAAGGCGAACCTGTTATAGACTCTGCAACGGGTCCTAACAAAGGAAGAAAGCCAGCTGCAGTCGCTGTATTACTCGTGATCTCAGTTAAAAATGTAATTAATGCCACTACAACAAGTACACTCATAACAAGTGGAATAGCACTAGCACCTTCAATTAGGTGAGCAATAAATTCAGCAAGCCCTGATGACTTAATTTGAGATGCAAGTGTAAGCCCGCCACCAAATAATAATAAAACGCCCCACGGCACTTTAGCTGCGCTTTCCCAATCAAGAATACGTTCATCACTGCCTTTGTTTGCAGGCAAAACAAATAGTAATAATGCAGCGGCAATCGCAATACCCGTATCAGAAATTTTAAGACCTGTTATATCACCCAATAAAGGTCTAAATATCCAGCAAAGTGCAGCAAGCACAAATACAAACAATACGCCTTTTTCTGCGCGTTGCATTATTCCAAGCTTTTTTAACTGTTCAGAAAATACCGCTTTTGTATCAATTTTTTGATCGTTTTTAACATTAGCATCTACTTTATACGCAAATTTGGTAAGCCAAACCCAACTAATAATAAGCATACTTAAAGACAGTGGTACGCCTACAATCATCCACTGAGCAAAGCCTATTTCAATTTGGTAACTGTCAGATAGGTATGCAGCCATTAATGCATTAGGCGGTGTACCAATTAAAGTAGCAATACCACCAATGCTTGCACCATAAGCAATTGATAGTAGCAATGCTTTGCCAAACCCTTCATTACTCGGGTCTGATTGCTTAACCAAACTGGTAATTGAAAGTGCAATAGGTAGCATCATTACGGCTGTTGCCGTATTAGACATCCACATAGATAAAAATGCAGTTACAAGCATCATTGCTAAAATTTGCAAACTTGGCTTTTTACCCGCATATAACATGGTGCTAAGCGCTATACGTTTATGTAACCCCCATCGCTCCATAGCGATAGAGATTAAAAATCCGCCTAAAAATAAAAATATTAGTGGGTGCGCATACGGTGCAGCCACACTTTTTATGGCTTCTATATCAGCAAGTGGTGATATTACCAAAGGGAGCAAAGCTGTTGCTGGAATTGGCACTACTTCACTTACCCACCACGATGCCATCCAAAATGCTAAGCCTGCTGTTTTAAATGCAGCAACCGACATACCCTCAGGTGGGTTTACTAGACAGGTAAGCAACATAACGCTTGGGCCCAGTAATAGCCAAAACCATTGCATACTCTGTTTTTTAGGAGAATTGTTTTTTAAAATTTGTTGAGTCATTACTTTTCCTAAAATTTATATTTAAGGCCAAGCGCAACACTGCTGTCGTCTTGTTCTTCTAAATTAAGATCGGTATATAAAAGATAAGCTGTAGTTTGCTTATCAAATACATAATCAAGGCCTGTGCTCCATTGCGTTGCCTCAGATGCTTGACGAAGAGTTGAGTCATCTTTAGCAAATTGAATTTTTGGCACCCACTTATCAAGTGTATAACTGGCACTTAATACGTAACCATTGCCCGACTTACTGCCATCTACTGATTCTGAATGCTGGTACAGCGCACCAAGTTGTAATTGTTCGAACTTATAAACACCGGCAATTCTACTTGCAGTAATATTATTAAGTGAATCAACATGGCTTAACGATAAGTAATATGAAGTACTTTTTAAATTACGATCACCATAAATAAGCGTAGCAGCAAAGCCTGCTTTATCGTCTTTATTGTCATCTTTTGGCGCATAAGTAAACGAAAACTGCGTATTATGCCAATAGTTTGAGGTGTAAGTTATAGTATCACCGAGGCGGTCTTGGCCTGCTATAACCTGTGCCATATCGGCTTGAGTTTCGTTAAAGTTATCGAGTTTACCTTCAGAGTATTTAAAGCGAGTGTCGTTACGACCTACAACAACTTCACCAAACGCGCCTTTTAAACCTAAATAAGTATTACGTGCAGTGAAAGGCTCTTGCGTATCATCTTCTTCAAAACCTTTAACTTGTACCTCATATTTAAAAACAGCACTTAAATATTCGTTAAGTTTATGATCGCCCTTAATACCAATACGCGAGTATGGCGCTTCAATTTGAGTACCCTCTTCGGCATAACGCATTATGCCCGTATCAGTACTGGCAATTTGTACTTCAGCTTTACCGTATACAGCGTACTCTGCAGCAAAAGATGTGTGTGAAAATGTAGCTAAGCAACCATAGGATAGAAATAAAATACAGGTGTGTGTAGTTTTTGTCATCGTGTGCCCTAATTATTAGAATCTACTTGTTGTAGCGCTAATAAGGCAACTTTACTGCCAAGTGTATAAAAGCAATCTATTTCAACAACTTACTAAAACAAATCGTTTGATTTAAATAAAAACGTGTGAATTACCACACATAAGAAAGTAGGTCCTGTCACCAAACCCACACATTTAGTCAGTAAACATATCTCTATTAAGATTGTATTTACTCATTTTATCGTAAAGTGTTTTACGAGCAATTTGCAGTGTTTCCATGGTGTTTTTAATACTGCCGTGGTTTTGCTCAAGCGCGTACTCAATAAGTGACTGCTCATAAAAAGAGACTTTTTCAGATAAACTTAAATCGGGAGATAAGCCACCTAATTGTTGTGTTTTAACTTCAGCAAAGGCAAGTTCGGCACCAAGTAATACAGCTCGCTCTGCTTGATTTCTTAGCTCTCTCACATTGCCCGGCCAGTCATAGGCAACTAACCGCTGTTGTATTTCGTAATTTACTGCCGCCGGCGGCTTATGATAGCGAGTTGCAGCAATAGAGCTAAAGTGTTTAAACAAAAGTAATATGTCAGCTTTTCGCTCTCGTAATGGCGGAATATTAACGTTAACCAAACTAAGTCTGTAGTATAAATCAGCTCTAAAATCACCCTTTTCAACTAACGCAAGTAAGTCTACTTTTGTAGCTGCAACAATTCTGATGTTTAAATCAATTGCTTTGTTATCGCCTACAGGTGTTACTTTTCGCTCTTCTAATACGCGTAATAACTTAACTTGCAGTGCCATTGGAGTGCTTTCTATTTCATCTAAAAAGACCGTACCACCTTGTGCATATTCAAACTTACCTTTTCGACTTTGAGTAGCCCCTGTATATGCACCACTTGCTGCACCAAACAATTCGCTTTCTATTAACTGCTCTGGTACTGCGCCACAATTAATAGCAACAAAATTACAGCTAGAGCGATTACTCTGATCGTGTAGATACCGCGCTACAAGTTCTTTACCTGTGCCAGTTTCACCTTCAATCATTACATCGGTTGGGGTATCTATAATTGTGTTTAATAAGTGCATCATGTGTTGCATTTTAGGTGTGTCACCTAGTATGCGTACACCTGGGGCTGAGGTTTTCTGTACAGCCACTTTTAATGCGCGGTTCTCCATAACAAGGCTTCGTTTGTCGCACGCTCGTGCTATGCAATCAAGAAGATGTTCGTTAACTGGTTTTTCAAATAAATCATACGCACCTAATTGCATCGCTTTAACTGCTATCGATACATCAGCGTAACCAGTTAAAAATATTACAGGGAGCTCACTATCAAAAGCCGTTATTTGCTCTAAAAGCGTTAAGCCATTCATGTTCGGCATATTTATATCGCTCAGCACAACTCCAGCAAAGCGCCTGTTGAGTTTGCTAAGAGCGGTACTTGCGTCATTAAAGCACTCAACGGTGTATCCTTCGAGAGTGAGCAATTGCTTTAAAGAGTCTCTGATCATTGCTTCATCATCAATGACTATTATGTGATTACATGGGGAGCTATCAATCATCTTTATTTTCCTGCCTGTTAGAGAGGCTAATTATAAATTCAGCCCCGCCTTCAACTCGATTGTGCGCGCTCAAACAACCATTAAACGAATCTATTATTTGTTTTGATATAGATAAACCAAGGCCTAAACCTTTACTTGATTTAGTACTATAAAAAGGTTCAAACAAATTACCAAATGCATGTTGCTCAATACCAGAGCCAGTATCTAAAATCGACAGTTTTACTCGCTCTTCAAAACACTCCAACTGAAAACTTAAGTTACGAATAATTGCGCCATTCATAGCTTGGCTAGCATTAGTAATTAAATTAACTAGTACTTGTTCAAATTTAAGCGAATCGACCCACACAACGACTGTTTCATCAAACTGAGGTGGCTCTACTTGTACGTTATCTTGCTTTAACTGCGCGCTAGAAATCATTAATGCGTTATTAACAAGCCCTGCAAGAGGGTAAGGTCTGAGCTGCATTTTTGAAGGTTTACTAAAATGCTTTAACTGACCTACAATTTGGTGCACTCGATTAACTAATCCCTCAATCACTACTAAGCTTTCACCAAGTGCTGAAGTATTTCCTTTAGCTAATAAACGCTTTGCTGAAGCTAAATAAGTATTAATAGCACTGAGCGGCTGGTTTATTTCGTGGTTGATTCCTGCACTTAGCTGTCCTATTGTCGCAAGCTTTGCAGATTGCACTAAGGCTGTTTGTACTTTTTCCAAAGCTTGAGTGCGCTCAAGGACTTCAAGTTCAAGGCTATGTCTGGAGTACACCAGCTTTTTATAGCCCGCAAACCGAGTTAATAAAATATAACTAATAATAATCATCAAGCTACAGATAATAAATACCCAAAACAAGCGAGGCAGTTGGGCTGAATTAACTTTTGTTATATCAACGAGTACGTTCATTGTGGCATTAAAATACCGTAAAGGTCTTTGCGACATTACGTAAAGTTTTTTATCTATTTTTAAATGTTTAATACCTTCATTAGAAAATTGAAACTGCTTTATATACAAAGGTTGATGATCTAAATAAGCCCGACGAGATTTAATATCTCTGCGCATAGTTATATCAAGTTCAGTGAAGCTGTTTAATCGCCACGTTTGCATATCTGACATTGCAATTACCTCATCTGCAAGCTGCAAAAAAAAGTGACTACCCTTTGAAGTATTTAGAAGCTCTCTGTCATCCTCAAATTTACTTACATTCACTTTTAACACAACAACACCAATGGCTTTATTGTCGCGATATACTGCTTGTGAAAAGTAAATACCACGCTCTTTAGAGCGCATGCCTAATGCAAAATACGCTACTTTTTCGCCTGCAAATGCACGTTTGAAATAAGGTCTAAACGCAAAGTTGCTACCTAAAAAAGTATAATCTGCTTGCCAATTACTACTGGCAATAACTTCGCCTTGAGTATTTAGAACAAAAATATCTGAGGCACCACTGGCTTGTTGAATATCAGCAAGGTAGTTATTAATAGCGTTATAGTGCTGCGGCTGCGCATCTACAAAGTCTATCATTAACGAGTTATAGGTAAGTAACTGGGGAATAGCAGAAAAACGAGCAAGCTCAGTATCAATATAGTTATTTAATTGCGTAACTTGGCGCTCAGCCTGGTAGGTTGCTTGCTCAACATCATGAGAGCGACCAAGCCAAAACGTAACAACTAATATAAGTACGAGTAACACACAAACAGTAATGATTTTTTTAGAAAAAGAAAACATGAAGAACTCGCAAAAAATAGCCAAGAAAATTTTAGGGCGCTAGTGTAACGGCTAATCTCTAGCAGAGATATAAACTTTTTGTTAACAACAGTTTTAAAGTGTTTAAAAACAAAAATCGCCGTAAACAACTATGTTTACAGCGATCTGTTTAGCATTAAATTAAAAAACAATTAATTTGTAGCTAATGTTGATCTATTTTTAACATATTTATATAAGCCAATTAACGATGCTGCAATCCAAAATATTTCGATTACAAAGCTCGCTAAATTAAAGTTATAACAAAGGCTAATTAACAGTAAAATTGCCCCTGTTAAATTCATCATATTATACGTTAAGCTAGCTGGAGATGTTTTACCTAGCTGCAGTAAAAAAAATGAACCAACTACTAAAAAAGTACCTGTCATGCCTATGATGTCAAATAAGAGTGCTATCACGAAACTATCCTTTATCCATTTTTAAATAACCCAATAAACTGGCCCGATCCATGGGGAGGGTATTTTTTCATTCATTGAAACAGCAAACCGGGCGATTCTATCAATATGGTAAATTCTAACAAGGCCATATGTCCGCATGCACAAGGCTTTATACTTATTCGCTTAATTAAGTATTATTGCGGTTTAGTATTACTTCATATACCTTATTTAAAGGTTACTTTGCCGCCAATTATTTTATAGGCCGGCGCACCGCGAATAATAGCCTCTCGGGCAAATGGACGGCTACAGTTAGGGCAAATACAAGCCTCTGTTGTAAAGTCTTGACTAATACGCTCTTTAAAACACTTAATTAATGTTCCTTTTCCCCCTTTTCGATATTTAAATAAGGAAGCTTTACAGGCTGAGCAAAAAATATCGACCGTTTTAGTTGGGCCTTTTTTATTAGGTTTCGCCATTAAGTTCTGCTGTATTATATGAAGAGTTATTGACTATGATATCAGTTTAGATAGGTAAAGGTGACAACTGGGTTTTAGAATTTTTGTGCGGTATGTTCGTTCAAGCTAGCTCATAATAAATTATTGGTTATGAGGAATATAACCTAATCTCTAAAAAAAAAGCGGTTTAATTGAGATGATAATACATTCATATTAAAAGGTTTAATTATAAACCCCGATACTTTAGCTGCAATAACTTGCTTAACTTTATCTTTACTGTCTTCACAAGTAACCATTAAAACGGGAATATCAGCGAGTTCTTTATCTTTTCGAATGTTAGTAAGTAAACTAACTCCATCCATTTTTGGCATATGAAGGTCAGTAATAACCAAATCGAAATGCTGGTTGCGCAGAAATACCAAAGCTTGCAATCCATCAGTTGCTTCAACGATATTGCTATACTCTAGTTTTCTAAGCATATTAATTAATACGTGTCGCATGAGTGGCATATCATCAACAACTAATATTTTCATTAGTTTCTTTACCAAATTGTATAAATGGGATTATATAAAACTACTCTACTCGTAGATAAGGATCAAATTTGGATTTGCTGATTATTTAAATCTTACGGCCATATCCCTAAAATGAGCCCCATTAACGAAAATTGTAAAATATGGTACCCCCCGTTAATTAAAAAAAGCTTTAGAGGGCGTTGCTCAAATATATAACTCAATCCAAATGAACTACTGATCCAAAAAAAGCCGATCACAAAGCCGGTTCCTATACTTTCACCTACGCTTGCATCCTTACCTAAAAAAAGAGATAGCATTAAAGCCGCTATAAAAACTAAAAAAAAACTGCCACCAAATATCAACTTAGGGTTAGCCGATTGTAAATCCAGATCAGTTAAGCCAATACTTTCTAGCCATGCATTTTTAAAGAGAGCTTTTGAATACCATATACCACCAAGCATAAAAGAAGACAGTGCAGCCACTAGTATCGCAAAATAATCTACATCTAAAAGGTTCATACAAACAGCCATATACAAAAAGTGTAATACCGTTTGGTATTAAATATTAACGGTATAAAGATACTCCCAATGTAGTTATAAATAGGGGATTGAGCAAATGGCCTAACTTAAATTAATTTTTTGTATAGAAGGTAATTATAAAAATAAAATTTATAAATCGCCAAATTTTGCATTGGTCAATAAGGCTAAATCAGTTGGCGAGAGTGCTATTTCTAAGCCTCTTTTTCCGGCGCTCACATAAATAGTGTCAAAGAGAGAAGCACTGCTATGAATAAACGTAGCTAGACGTTTTTTTTGTCCAAGCGGACTCACCCCTCCTAAAATATAACCGGTACTAACTTGTACTTTTTGTGGGGCAGCCATAATTACTTTTTTAGCCCCACATAATTTAGCTAACTGTTTTAAATTAACTTGTTGAGATACAGGCGTTACAGCAACAATCAGTTGCCCTTCATGTGTTTCAAGTACTATGGTTTTAAATACTTGTGCACTGTCTAAATTTAACTTTTCAACGGCTTCAAGCCCGTAGTGGCTATTATTCTTATCGTGCTCATAACTGAGTACTTCAAAGGTTTTTTTTTGCTTTTTAAGTAGATCTATTGCTGGTGTCATGCTGTTTCATCTTTTTTATTCACAGTAACAAAAATTAAGTTTAAAGCAAAAAAAAACGACGCTAAAAGCGTAATGCCAGTCAGTTAAGCTGACTGGCATTTTTCTTTTTATGGGGATACTTAGATGGTTTTGGCTTAACCCATCGGGGATATCTTCTATCCTCTCGTCTAGCTGGAAGCTTAAATAAGACCAGTGTATTGAGTAAGTGCTGCCAGTGTATTGGAATGTTCCCTGGACTCATTATAGATACTGACGAGAAATACTGAATGACAGCCATCGAACTGCTAGAGAAACTAAGCTGGTTAGGCCATATCCCTGTAACTGTCGCCGCCATCGTCATTATTCTTCGTATTAAATTATAGGCGAGTAACACGCCCCATAGCTCCTGACGCACCATGTCTGGGCGCTTGCTTCTTAAATGGTATGCGCTATCAAGCATGGTTTGTTTGATTTCTCTAAACCCAAGCTCTATCTCCCAACGATGACAATATAATTCAACAATTTCATTACCTGGATAACGCAATCTATCCGTCATCGAGGTTAGTATACGGTAGCTTTTGCCCTTTATTGTTTTACTGATTAATCTCGCTTTAATCGTTTCAGGAACATCGGGAAAGTTTTTTTGTGCATGCTTTGTTGTTTTCAATTCAATGATATGGTCATTTTTACCCGCGCTGGAGATGATTTCATACTGTAAGTCGGGCCTTGCTGGTATCAGCCAGTGCCTCATCTTCCCAGTTTGGTGCCAACGATTTAACAGGCCTAAAGAATAATATCCTTTATCAAACATAGTCAGTGAATTATCTGGTGTACGTTCAATTAAACGCTCAGCTAATTTCATCTCGTTGGTTTTATAGTTATCAAACTCGCTACTGAGCAGTTGATGGCTGGTCAATTCCATATGACAGACCATGCGTATTTGAGGAAAGGCTGTATCACCGTATTGGTTGCTACCAGAAGAGAAGGCTTTACGATTATCAGGCGTGTCGGCTGTTCGCCACACAACACCGTCAACAGCTAATAGGTTCAAACCATTCCATGTTTCGAATGACTGTTGCTTATACATTGATTGAGCAGATTTATTGAAAACGTGTTTAACGGAATCATCACCTAACCTTTGTCTCGCCTGTACCATCGCACTTGGAGCAACGAGTTGGTTCTTGCCAGGTAACATGATA
Organism: Pseudoalteromonas sp. NSLLW24; assembly: GCF_015864725.1. Lineage (NCBI taxonomy): Bacteria > Pseudomonadati > Pseudomonadota > Gammaproteobacteria > Alteromonadales > Pseudoalteromonadaceae > Pseudoalteromonas > Pseudoalteromonas sp. NSLLW24. The sequence goes on from NZ_JADYWQ010000013.1 coordinate 32,457, forward strand.
TCTAGCTTATTAGCGATATTCCAAACCGATTCTTTTCGAAACAATGCCATGCCAATAACTGACCACAAAACGGCCTCAAGCGGTAACCTTCGCTTACGAACGGTTGCAATCCCAGCTTGTTGAAAACCTTGTTCAATGATTTCAGGGTCAAGAATTTCTGATAATTTTTCAAAGGTATGGTATCGGCTGCTTTCTTCAAGTGTTGCTTGCAGTGCTTGTTCTATATTCACAAAAAAATCCGTAGTTAGTTTCCTAACTACGGATTTTGCATGATCGTTTGGATCGGTCAACCGGTCATTTTCTTAACTGATCGGCATTACGCTAAAAGCGTCGTTTTTTTGTTTATAATAATTTAAATTTATTTAGTTAAATCATCAAAAAACTTTTTAACACCGTCAAAAAAGCCTTGCTCTTTAGGACGGTTTTTAGAGCTATCTGTGCCCATGCTTTCATCTAACTCTTGAAGTAGTTCACGTTGACGCTCGTTAAGATTAACTGGCGTTTCGATTACCACTTTACAAATTAGATCGCCTTGTGCACCACTGCGTACAGACTTAACACCTTTGCCACGCATACGGAACATTTTGCCCGTTTGAGTTTCAGACGGTATTTTAAGTTTTGCACGACCATCAAGTGTTGGCACCTGAATTTCGCCACCTAGGCCTGCTGTAGTAAAGCTAATTGGTACTTCACAATATAAATTATTCGCTTCACGTACAAATATTTCATGTTCACGAACCGATACTTGCACATACAAGTCGCCCGATGGCGCGCCATGCATTCCGGCTTCGCCTTCACCCGTTAAGCGGATACGGTCGCCTGTATCAACGCCAGCTGGAATTTTAACTGAAAGCGTTTTAGTTTTTTCTACGCGGCCTTGTCCATGACAACTGTTACAAGGGTCTGAAATAATTTGACCTTGCCCCTGACACGTTGGACACGTTTGCTGAACAGCAAAGAAACCTTGGCGCATTTGCACTTGGCCAGCACCATGACATGTAGTACATGTTTTAGGTTTAGAACCCGCTTTAGCACCACTGCCATCACATGGCTCACAACCAACCCATGTAGGTACTTTAATTTCAACTTCTTTACCACGAACAGCTTCTTCTAAGCTTAAGTCCATGTTGTAACGTAAATCAGATCCACGTTGTTGACGAGATTGACGTCGACCACCGCCGCCACCAAAAATATCGCCAAACACGTCGCCAAATACATCACCAAAGTCGCCATGTCCGCCACCAAAACCACCGTGACCACCGCCACCACCTTGTTCAAAGGCTGCGTGACCATGTTGGTCATACATTTGACGTTTTTGATCGTCGGTTAGTATTTCATACGCTTCTTTAACTTCTTTAAATTTTATTTCGAGATCTTTATCGCCTGCGGTACGATCTGGATGATATTTCATCGCTAAGCGTTTATACGCTTTTTTTATGTCTCGCTCACTCGCATCTTTGCTTACGCCGAGGACTTCGTAATAATCGCGTTTTGACATATCTATCACACTACTCTTTTCTGTTTACAGCGTAAGCTGCAGGATAAATCGATAAATCGCATCGATTTATCATTGAATTTTTAAACCTTGAATACATGCAAAAGGCGCGACAAGCTATTGCTCGCGCGCCTCAATTGTTCATCCTAACCTAAACACCTAACTGAGTTAAGTGTTTTTGGCTAGCGAGAAGCGGTAGCAACAATTACTTGTCGTCTTTCACTTCTTCGAACTCTGCATCAACAACGTCGTCGTCTTGCTTAGTTGACTGTTGTTCGCCAGCGTCTGCTGAACCTTGCTGTGCTTTCGCTTGAGCAATTTCCATTAGTTTTTGAGACTTTTCAGCAAGAGCTTGAGTTTTAGCTTCAATCTCTTCTTTATTGTCGCTCTTAATTGCAGCTTCTAAATCTACAACAGCAGCTTCAATTGCTTCTTTGTCTTCGTTTGGTAATGCATCGCCAGCTTCTTCAATTTGCTTACGTGTACCGTGAACTAAAGCATCAGCTTGGTTACGAGCAGCTACAAGTTCTTCAAACTTTTTATCGTCTTCAGCATGTGCTTCTGCATCACGAACCATCGCTTCAATTTCGTCATCGCTTAAGCCTGAAGATGCTTGAATCGTAATCTTTTGCTCTTTACCTGTATCTTTATCTTTCGCAGATACATGTAAGATACCATCGGCATCAACATCAAATGTTACTTCGATTTGTGGTGTACCACGTTGTGCTGGACGAATACCTTCTAGGTTAAATTGGCCTAGTGATTTATTGTCGCTTGAACGTTTACGCTCACCTTGAAGTACATGAATTGTTACAGCAGATTGATTATCTTCAGCTGTTGAGAACGTTTGCGATTTCTTAGTAGGAATCGTCGTGTTTTTCTCAATCAATGCAGTCATTACTGAACCCATTGTCTCAATACCTAGAGATAATGGAGAAACGTCTAGTAATAGTACATCTTTAACGTCACCAGCAAGTACACCACCTTGAATCGCTGCGCCTACGGCTACTGCTTCATCAGGGTTAACATCTTTACGAGGCTCTTTACCGAAGAACTCTGCAACGATTTTTTGTACTAAAGGCATACGTGTTTGACCACCAACAAGAATAATGTCGTTGATGTCGCTTACTGATAAATCAGCATCAGCAAGTGCACGTTTAAGTGGCTCAATTGTTTTAGTTACTAAATCTTCAACTAGTGACTCAAGCTTAGCACGTGTTAGTTTCACGTTCATGTGCTTAGGACCAGATGCATCAGCAGTTACATACGGAAGGTTTACTTCTGTAGACTGTGCAGATGAAAGTTCAATTTTTGCTTTTTCAGCAGCTTCTTTAACACGTTGCATTGCAAGCGGATCATTTTTAAGGTCTAAGCCTTGATCTTTCTTGAATTCAGCTACTAAGTAGTTGATTACGCGGTTATCGAAATCTTCACCACCTAAGTGAGTGTCGCCGTTTGTAGCAAGTACTTCAAAAGTGTGCTCACCTTCAACTTCATCAATTTCAATGATTGATAAATCGAAAGTACCGCCACCTAAGTCATATACTGCAACTACGTTTTCGCCACGGTTTTTATCCATACCGTAAGCAAGTGCCGCAGCCGTTGGCTCATTGATAATACGTTTAACTTCAAGACCCGCAATACGACCAGCATCTTTCGTAGCTTGACGTTGTGAATCATTAAAGTATGCAGGTACTGTGATTACGGCTTCAGTTACTTCTTCACCTAAGAAGTCTTCAGCTGTTTTCTTCATTTTTTTCAGTACTTCAGCAGAAATTTGTGGTGCAGCGCGTTTTTCGCCGCCCGCTTCTACCCATGCATCACCGTTGTCGGCTTTAACAATTTTAAACGGCATGATGCCGATATCGCGTTGTACTTCTTCGTCTTCAAAACGACGACCAATTAAACGCTTAATTGCAAATAATGTGTTTGTCGGGTTAGTAACCGCTTGACGTTTAGCAGATTGACCTACTAATGTTTCACCGTCTTGCGTATAAGCAATAATAGACGGGGTTGTGCGATCGCCTTCCGCATTTTCAATAACACGTGCTTTGCCACCATCAAGTACTGCAACACAAGAGTTTGTAGTACCTAAATCGATTCCAATAATTTTACCCATGAAACTTCTCCAACTTCAATATTCGTTAATACGTTCGATGACATAGTAAATAGGGATGCGCCAAACTTATTTCAACTGTAAAAATGAAAAAAAATTCATTTTTTATGATTTATTTACAAAATAACCCTAATAATTGTAAGGAATGGTGATTTTTACGCCGCAGGAGTCGCTTTTAATTACTAGTCTGACCAGTTTGATTGTGTTATAAATTTATTAAATCGCACTATAAAAGGACATCTTCTATGCATTTTGAACAATTACTTCTCCAAGCTTCAAAAATTGGAAATTCAAACAATACTGAACAATCAACTAACACAATGCAATTCCCAGAAAACTGGTGCCAAGGCAGAACTGCTTTTGGTGGGCTTTCGGCTGCGCTGTTATATCAAGCAATCAGAGGCAAGGTAACGGGTGATCGTCGCTTACTTTCACTCAGTACTAATTTTGTAGGGCCTTTACTTGCCGATACTCCTTTTTCGTTGTCGGTTGAAATACTACGCCAAGGTAAAAGTAGCACACAGGTACTCGCCAAAGCGATTCAAAATGAACAAGTGTGCGTAATTGTACAAGCGTGTTTTGCTAAAAGTAGAGAGTCAGGTATTAATGTACCTGTTTCAAAATCTTTGGGTTTAAAGCCAGTAGATAAGCGCCATACATTACCTTTTATAAAAGGTCAGATGCCTGAATTTTTCCAACATGTTGATTTATGCCCCCAACAAGGTGCTATGCCATTTAGTAGTGCAGAAACTTCTCACTTAGGTGGCTGGATGCGGTTTAAACATACACCCGAGCAAATAACTGAAGCCCATGTGATTGCACTTACCGATGCATGGCCGCCAACACTTTTACAAATGTTTAAACAACCCGCTCCTGCAAGTAGCATGTCATGGTATTTAGAATTTGTGCAAGAGCCAAACTTAACACCTGGAGAATGGCTTGGCTTTGAAGCAATTACTCATCATTCAAAAGATGGTTACGGTTTAGAGGATGGCTGTATATGGTCGCAGTCGGGTGAGCTAATAGCGCTTACACGTCAAACAGTGGCTTTATTTTATTGATGAATGGGTTTGGGTTTGGCCTTCATCAACAATCCTTTTATAAGTACCATTTTGCTTGATGAGCGCCAAACCAATATCAAACTCAGTAGCTAAAGAGAAGTTGTTAAAATAAGCAGGTCGATCTGCTTTTGGAAATAAAGTGTAAATTTGCACAGCTTCGGGGGATTTATGTTGATTGTAGTAATAGTAAAAAATACGCTTATCTAACACAATTACATCAACCCAACCTTTTAACAGCTTATCTACCTGCGCTTTTTGATTAATAACCTCTTGATATGTGCTAAAGTGTTTAACATTCCTTTTGAATATAGGAGGCAGATATGCCGTTGCATTTTGAAAAGCAAGAACGTTTTTATTAAACATGCCTTCTATTTTATCAATGTTATATTTATTTCGCTTGAGTGTAATGGCCACATTTTCATAACTAAGTACCGTTTTACTTGGATAAATACCCGCACTAATTCCTCCAGCATAATTTAAAAGTATATCTACTCCTTTATTATGTAATTGATGCTCAGCGCGTTTATTCGACATATATTGCACATTAATATTGGCAAATCCATTGGCCTTTAACGCGGCTTTTATTAAATTTAGGTGTATACCCGAGTCTGTTTTTACAAAAACATAAGGTGGAATTGATGCGCTCGCAGCGATCATTACCTCTCGCTCTTTATTAATAGCCACAGCATTTTTCGAGCAAATAAAGAGCCACATTAATATGTAGTAAAAATAATATTTCACACGCTTCCTTTATATAACGAACAGCTTGATAGCAGAACGCGTTGTATTAATGTATTAAATATAGCAAAATTGAAGAAATATTCTTCTTGCTTGGTATTAAATTGCAAACTGTATGCCCCTGCTGCGATCTGATCATAGATATACCTCGCATAATCGCAAAACAAATGGCGATATGCCCACATTGCCACCATAAACTTTGCGAAGCCGATGTTAATCACGATAGTCGTATAGTTGCACTAAGCTTTAGCGCACTATTAATGCTGCTGAGCAGTATGTTTTACCCTTTTATTTCTTTTAGCAGTAGTGGTATTACTCAAACTATTACTCTGCCCGACGCGGCTCGAATTTTATTTAATTACGATAGTGAACTGCTTGGCTTATTTATTGATTTGAGCATTATTGCTCTGCCTATGGGTTTGCTTCTTATTTTAATTCCTTTGCATCTTGGGCTTTTAAAAACATTACCAGAGGGCATAGCAAGGCGACTACTAAAGTTCACCCTTGCGTTAGAACCGTGGATTATGTCGGAAATATTTTTAATTGGCGTACTTGTTAGTATGGTTAAAATCATGTCGCTGGCTGATATTAGCTTTGGCACGAGTTTTTGGGCTTATGTGGGGTTTGTTATTTTATACATAGCTGCGCTTGTTCACTTAAATCGCCCACGCTTATGGGCTCAAATAAAGCCTGTAAAAGTACTCGAAGGCGCAGAGCATGCTAAACGTGCAATAGATGAAAATATTAAAGCCTGCCATGTGTGCCATCAACTATGTACCGGTAATATTTGTCAGCGTTGCCATACAAAAACGCACGTTAGAAATCCTTACAGCGTACAAAAAGCAGCAGCTTGGCTAATTACCTCTGTTGTTTGTTATATTCCAGCTAATGTTTTGCCTATTATGCATACCACTAGTCTTGGGGATGAATCTCCTTCGACTTTAATTGGTGGTGTTATTACTCTTTGGAAAAGTGGCTCCTACCCTATTGCCGCTATTATATTTTTAGCCAGCGTTGTGGTGCCACTTGCTAAAGCTTTTGTATTGAGCTTTTTATGCTTTATGGTAACGAGACCTGCCAATAGACATACAAAAAGTTACACCCGAATTTATCAACTGACTGAGTTTATTGGAAAATGGTCGATGATAGATGTATTCGTGGTTGCTATTTTAGTTGCCTTAGTTCAACTGGGTAATTTAATGTCAGTAACACCAGGATTAGGCATTGTATTTTTTACAGTTATGGTAATATGCCAAATGATGGCTGCCCATGCCTTTGACCCACGCTTGTTGTGGGATTCCCCTAAAAACAAAAAATCAGAGAACAAAGCATGACCGAAACTGCCGAAATAACAAAAGAACCGAAAATTTCCGCTATCTGGATCATTCCGGCAATTGCGCTGTTAGTGGGCATGTGGATGTTATACCAATACCAAGCTAATAAAGGCCCTACAATTTTTATCGAGATGCCACAAGCCGAGGGCATTATTGCAGGTAAAACTGAAATAAAAGTGCGCAGTGTAAAAATAGGTCAAATTGATCATGTTCGACTATCAGACACCCAAGACAGCGTTATTGCCCGTGCGCAAATAGACAAAAACTACAATAACCTATTAACTGACGATGCCAAAATTTGGGTCGTAAAGCCACGCATTGATGAAACGGGTATTAGCGGAATGAGCACGCTATTATCTGGTGTATATTTAGAGTTTTCACCCGGTGAAAGTAAAGAGCTAAAAGAGCGTTTTAAATTACAAGACGAACCCGCCCTCATTGGTAAAGATGTGAAAGGTGGCCGTTTCAAATTAATGAGTTACAACGCTGAAGTGCTTGATGTGAGTACCGGTATATTTTTCAAAAATTATAAAATAGGGCAAATAGAAACCGCCACTTTTGATTGGGAAAACCAGGCAATGAAGTACGGCGTATTTATTAAAGAACCTTATCAAAATCTCATCACCATGAACTCTATTTTTTGGGTGAACGCAGGGATTGAAATTGACCTATCTGCCGATGGCATCAATATTAATACGGGCTCTTTAAGTAAACTTTTAAAAGGCGGCATTTCGGTTGGCTTACCTGAGCAACAGGCCCCGGGTGAAATAGCACAAGATGGGCATAGCTTTTCGTTAAGCCAAAGCTATAAAGAAGCGCTAGAAGAGCGCTTTTACGATTTTGATTACTACCTCATTGAATTTGAACAATCAGTTCGAGGACTACGCACAGGTGCTCCTGTCGAATATAGAGGTATGCGTGTAGGTACTGTTGTTGAAACCCCTGCCAATGTAATTATTGACGGTAAACCTGCCCACTTTAGAAACCATAATACGGCGGTTCCAGTACTTATAAAAGTAGAATACGGACGCTTGTATCACGACAGTGCCTCAGCTAAAGAGTATTGGCAAGGTAGTTTAAAAGGCTGGATTGAAAGTGGTATGCGCGCCTCGTTAAAGCCTGGTAATTTATTAACGGGTGCAGTATACGTTGATTTTGATATATACCCAGATGCACCGCAAGCACACCTAGGTAAACTTGTGCAGTATGATGTTTTTCCGAGTATTTCTAGCGGCATAACCGTATTAGCAGACCAAGTCTCTGACGTACTTAATAAAGTAAATAACTTAAAAGTTGAAGATAGCTTAGAACAAATGCAAGCCACATTTACCGATTACCGAGCGCTTGCTAATGAAATGCGAGAGCTACTAAGCCAAAAAGATACACAAAACTTACCAGGCGACTTTAATCGTAATTTCGAAAAGATGACAAAAAGTATGGAGCAGTTTGAAGTAACTATGCGCCAATTTGATAAAACCATGGCCAGTTACCAAGCAGGTTCTGAACTTCATCATCAAATACAGCAAACATTAAAAGAGTTTAAACGTTTAAGCGAGGGCCTACAGCCTCTAACTCGCGGATTAAACGAGCAACCTAATATGCTAATTTTTGATAAATCATTACCAGCAGATCCAAAACCAAGGAAGCAATAATGAAATCGTTATTTTTAACTGCAAGTTTATTATTACTATTGGCAGGTTGTAGTTCATCAATACAAACTGCAACACAATATTATCAGTTTGAGCAGCCTATTGGTGCCTCGTCTCGAAATGTGACAGACACAGACGCACAATTAAGAATACAAACAGTTGTACTTAGAGGTGCTTTAAATAATTTAGGTATTGCTATGAAAATAGATAGCAACCAAATTCATGCCGCAAATTACAACCTGTGGGGCGAATCGCCGGATGTAATGCTCACTGCAACAGCCCAGCAAACTCTTTTTAATGCTATGCCAAATTGGATGGTAATAAAGGGCTTACCGGTCATTACTGAACTCGATCAGCAAACGTTTTATGAGCTTGAATACGAAATTCACCACTTTAATGGCGATATGGAAGGTAACGCTGATATTTCAGGGCTTTGGCGTTTATATTACACACACCCTGAAACAGGCCGACGTCTTATAAGTATTCATAATTTTTCAAACCTAGTGCCTATCGATGATGATGGATACGACGGTTTAGTTTCAACGCTTGAAGCAACATGGCTAAATATAAACCTAAATGTTGCAAAACAAATAGAACAAGCAAGACTTTAATCATTAAGTGAAAATATAATTACGGCGGTTTTATCATCAATTACCGTCGAATCTTACTTTTTGCTGCTTCTTCAATAATTTTTTAAGTTGATGAATGGCATCTCTTTACATCAAGGAATTAACGCTACAAAGCACTCTATTAAACCGCCTCTAATAAAATTTTATCAAACATGTAAATTTTTGTTGACTGAAATTAAAAAGCGGATTATTTTTGCGCCGATGTTTTTACAGGCACAACAATAGCGGTTTGCACTCCTTGCACCGTCTGGCGCCAAAGCCAACGCGTTTCATTTAAACAGCTATTTAACATAACTGTTTATGTGTCCCTCCCACGCGTACAAAAGCAGTGACTTGGAAAATGATTTAACAACAAACTTATCATCTTCTTTGTTTTTGTATAAGCGGCTTGAAAATTAATTTAATTTTTATGCATGCTTTTAATTTTGTGAATACTTAAATGCTTGAACCTTCTGCGTTGAGTTTACTACCACCGTTAGTGGTGGTTGTATTGGCTGTTGTATTACGCCGCCCTATTTTATCTTTACTTATTGGTGCTTTAGTTGGTTTAGTTATAGCCGATCCTGCACAGGTACTTACTAACTTTGCGAGTACATCGCTAAAAGTAATGACAGACGAAACCATCGGCTGGCTAATACTTGTATGTGGTGGTTTTGGCGCACTTATCGCACTATTAGTGCGTACAGGTGGTGCATCAGCTTTTGGCAAGTTAGCTCTTAAGTACACCAAAGGTAAGCGTTCATCGTTGTTCATGACCTTTTGTTTAGGTGTGGTTATTTTTATTGATGACTACTTAAATGCGCTTACTGTGGGTGAGACCATGAAACGCATTACCGATAAATTTAAAGTTAGCCGCGAAATGCTTGCCTATGTTGTTGACTCTACTGCTGCACCAATTTGTGTGCTTGTCCCTTTATCTACCTGGGCGGTATTTTTTAGTGGCTTATTGGTAGATAACGGTATTGCTGAAGAAGGCAAAGGTATTGCTGTTTATATTCAAGCTATTCCGTACATGTTTTACGCGTGGTTTGCGGTGCTTGTTGTTTTACTTGTTGTGTTGGGTGTTATTCCTGCGATTGGTCCAATGAAAAAAGCAGAACAAATGGCGCAAATTGAGCAAGCTCAAGTCGATCCAGCTCAATACAATAACGTTCAAACGGCAGATGAATACGCAGTAAAAGCAGCTGAAGAAAACTTTGAAGACGCTGATCCTAAAGGTAAATTACGTAACTTTTTAGTGCCGATTATTTTACTAATCGCATTTACTGTTTACTTTGAAATAGACGTATACAAAGGCTTACTAGCAACAATGGCGGTCACTCTCCCGTTTTATGCGCTACAAAAATTAATGAGCGTAAGTGAAATGATTGAGCGCATGCTTGATGGCTTTAAAAGTATGATCCCCGCTATTGGTACTGTTATAGCGGCGTTTATATTCAAAGACGTATGCGACTTAATTGGTTTGCCTCAGTTTGTTATTGGTAGCTTAAGCCCTTATATGACCGCAGCATATTTACCAGCCGTGGTATTTATTTCAATGGCTATTTTAGCGTTTGCAACAGGGTCGAGTTGGGGTATTTTTGCTGTATCAATTCCGATTGTTATGCCACTGGCAAATGCGGTTGATGCAAACATACCACTGGTCATTGGTGCGCTATTATCGGCTTCTTCTTTTGGTAGCCAAGCGTGTTTTTACTCAGATTCAACGGTGCTCGCAGCGCAAGGCTCTGGTTGTAATTTAATGAGCCATGCCGTTACACAATTGCCTTACACGCTAATTGCTGCGGCATTAGCTGTTATAGGCTTTTTAATAATGGCTTAAATATTATACCAATCCGCAATAATACTTAATCATTTTGCGGGGCTAAACGTGTCGCTACCTGCGTTAAAAAATTTTCATTTAGAACAACTAAATAGCGAATTTTTTGCCTAGCTATCAACACGTTTTTCCATCCTCAAAATAGATCACTTAATTAAGCGAATTGGTATTATTAGTAAATATAGTGAGATAAATAATAAACCCCAATGTATTACTACATTGGGGTTTATTTTTAGCTGCGTAAATAAAGCTTATTTTTGTAGTTTAATACCATTGTAATAGGCATCAAGCGTTGTGATTTTAGTTTGATTTGGTAAATCGGCAAAGTCACTTTCTATAAACTTAGTACCACGTAATTGCACATTTAAACGTGCCGCATTAGGGTTAAGCATTGTTTGCTTGTAGTAGTCTTTTATATCTGCGAGCGTTACTTTTTCAACTTCATCAATCAGCTTTTGCTTAGAATCAAAGGTAAAGTTTTCACGGTACCAATCGTTTATAAGTGGGCTCATTTCGTCACTTAAATTTTTAGGCTGCTCTTTAAGCGATACTAGGGTTGAATTTTTAAGCTGCTCAAAAGTCTCTTCGCTCATGTTATCAAGTTCAACTGCGTATTCTTTTTTAAACTTATCAAAACGAGCTTGTATTTCTTTTGGTCCTTTAACTGGTGTTTGAATATACAAACCAATTGCTGAGTAACCTTCAATTGGGCGAGCTAATGCACCTACTGCGTATGCAAGCTGCTCCTCTGTACGCATTTTATCAAACGCAACTGTTCTAAAGTGGCTTTGTAATACAGCCGCTTCTGCTTTTTGTTTGTAACCCGCAACAGGATGAACGGTCATATCAACCACCGCTACATCAGCTACATCAATATCTTTTTGCAGTACCAGCGTTTCGCCCGGTTGTGGCAACCAAGCTTTGCTGCGCGCAAATTCACTGCGTTTATGGTTGCTTGGTAGCGTTGCACTTAATTCGTCTGCAATCGCGTCTATATCTTGCTGATTGTAGTTACCGTAACTAAATACGCGTAAATCGTTTTGTGCAAACGTAGCTGTTTTTAATTGTGCTAAGTCGGCAACACTCACTGAGTCAGCGGCTTTAATAAGCGCGTCTGTATCAAAACCACCTGTACGCGTTAGTTTTGAATACTCGCCAAATGCTTGTGCATACGGAAACTGTTTTTGTTGGTTTAGTAAATTACGTTTAAAGCGATCAACTGCTTGGCTAAATGCTTGTGCTGTTTCATCGGCTTTTAATCCGGTTAAAGCTTGTTTAAGCAATACATCTTGTTTATCTGTGAAACCACTCATAGATAAAACAAGACCATTACTCGGCGCAAGGCTTACACTCATACCAGCGATTGCTGCTTCGGTACTTAACTGACTTTGTTGAATATTGTATAAATCAGCCCAAACAGAATAAAGTACTTCTGCTTTAATATCGTTCAAACCGGGTTGAGTATTTATATAAACTTCAACAAGCCCTTTTGGCTGCTCTGCAAATTTTTGACTTGCTTGGCGCCATACTTTTACACCATTTTTATCGTAAGCAAGTTCTGGGTGTTTTTGCTCTTTAAATGCTTGAGTTTTTATTGCAAAATTTTCAGGCAATAAATTGTTTACCGTCGGTAGTGCTAACTTAAATTCGCTTGGTTTTTTCCAGCTTGCAATCTCTTGTTCGCTAATGTCACTGATGCGGTATTTACCGTCGTAAAAGTGTAGTTGTGAGTCTGTCTCTTCTTGCTGCGATACATACCAAATACGAAGAGTATCGGCATTTAACTGCTCAAGTACTTTATTTACCGCATTAGCATCAAACTTTGCATAATAATAAGGTGCATTAATGGCGTGATTTAACGGGTAATCTTGCATGCTTTGTGTAAGTGAGCTTACATAATTAAATTCATCACCTTTTTCTAAAAACTTAAATTGGTTATTTAGTGATGTACGAATTTCGTTGAAGTACTTGCTATCAACGCCCTCTTTTTTAATTAAATCGATGTACTGCATAATAGTCGCAACTATTTCGTCACGATTTTTCATGCCTTCATCTGTAAGCTCTGCGTTTACGTTTAATGACCCGTAGTTACCATATTGATTTGGTGCAGCTGAAGCTGACAACTGAGATACCCACCCTTTGTCACGAAGCAATTGCGCTGGGCTGCCCGGCATTTCATTACTTAGTAAATACGCTACAAATCGGTTTGGTTTAAGGGCAAATTCGCTATTATTATTAGCAATGGTGAAATCAAGTTGTAGCTGTTTTACATCTTCATTTGGTGCATAAAACACGCGTTTTCCGCCAGCGTTATCAAAATCAAGTTTTGCAGTTACTGTTGGTTTTTCGATGTTTTTATTTTTTATATCAGCAAAGTATTTTTGTGCTTTTTGCTCCATTTCAGCAATAGATAAATTAGAAATAAGCGCTACTTTCATGACATTTGAAGAATAATATTTATTATAAAAATCAACCGTTTCTTTATGAAGCGAACTGTTTTCTTTATCACCAAGTGTTTCTAGATTACCAATTAAAAAGCGATTAGCTGGGTGATCGCCCATCATTTTACGCGCTAGTTTAAATTGACCAAAAAAGTCCATTTCGCGACGCATTGACCACTCTGCGTTTACTGCATTTTTTTCTTTGTCTGTGTATTCAGGGTATAATTTAGGTGCTTTAAAAAAGTCGGCAAAACGGTCTAGCCCTTCATCAAACGCGTCGTTATTAATTTTAAACATGTAATTAGTAATATCGAGCCAAGTATATGCATTGTGCGCGCCACCATTTTTGGTCATAAAATCAGAATACCCTTTTGTATCTGGGTAACGATCAGTGCCTAAAAACAGCATGTGTTCTAAATAATGCGCCATACCCTGTTGCGACATCGGGTCGTGTAGTAAACCTACACCTACACTTAGTGCCGCTGCTGACTTTTCAGCACCAGGATCAGACACTAAAATAACTTCAATGTCGTTTGCTAATTTAAGTGTTTTATATTCGCGGTTATCGTTAGGACTTACAACTAACGTGTCTGATAATAAAGAGGCCGGAGGCGCTACAGAAACCGAAGCTGTATTTGAACAACCACTTAAAACTGCAAGTGCGATAGCACTAAAACCAATAATCTTTTTCATTTTTGTTTTCCATTAAAAAGTATTGCGCAAAATAGCGTGCGCCAATTCAAAGCAATATAGTTAAGCTAAACTAACATTTTCAATTAATAACTTTCTACAAAATAACGCTATTTTGTGTAACACATTGTGAAAAATGTCTTCATAATCGGATATTAGTTGGGAGTCTGCCAATCTTCGAGATTAAAAATCATTCAATATAAAAAGATACACAAACTCTAAATAATAAGGAAAAACAATGGAAAAAATCATCATACTTGCCATGTTTGCACAAGTTACGCTTTCACTGGTTGTCATGCTCATTATGGGTAAAAGGCGCTTTGCAGCAGCTAAAAACAAACAATTAGATTTAAGCGATTTTAAAACAATGCAATTAGATAAGGCTGGCGACACTATTAGGGTTGCAGATAGAAACTTTTCAAATCAGTTTGAAATACCTGTGCTTTTTTACGCGGGGTGTTTACTTGCACTACAGCTAAATAGCGCCAGTACACTTGTGGCTATACTGGCCTGTTTATTTGTAGCAACACGTATTGTGCATAGTGTTATTCATTTAGGTGAAAATAACGTACGCGCACGTTTTAAAGTGTTTTTACTAGGTTGTGCTTGTGTGTTTTCAATTTGGCTTGCGATGGTTTGGCGAGTATTACTTTAAACAGCAAAGTTTAATAATAATGTGGGCGGCTGGTTTACGCCATCCACATTACCGTTAATTTTAATTATTTAGCACGTTTTAAACGAGGAACCGCAAGTAAAAAAGCACCTAAAAGCCAAATTAATCCGCCGCCAGAACTGCTACCTGAATCTGTTGATGTGTCAGAATCAATTAGCGTATTTTCAGTAACAGTAAGACCTGCGGCTGAATTAGGATCATCATCCATTACCGCCACGTTTTGAATAGTCACTAAATTAGCATTGCTAATTGTTACATCAGTGCTTGCACATTGTTCAGAAGTAATACCAACAACGGGTGTTTCACCACAGTGTACTAATGCTGCAATTTTATCTAACGTTGATTGGCTTGCTGCAGTAATTTGTCCAAACACAGTAAAGCCACCGTTTTGCGTATCAAGTGCTGCACTATTGTCTGTAATATTAAAAAACCACTGGCTTGTTGCGCTATTAGCATCACCCGATAGTTTAGCCATCGCAATGGTGCCCTTAACATTAGAAAAAACAGGCTCATTTTCTACAGCAGGCTTTGTGGTAATAGCATCTAGCGAGTCAGAAAATGTAAATCCTCCCCCTTGAATAACAAAGTTACTAACAGAGCGGTGAATTACTGTTTCGTTATATGAATCGTCTTGAACGTAACTTAAAAAATTTGCAACTGTTTTAGGTGTTTGTTGATCAAACAAGTTAATTTCTATGACACCTTGGCTCGTGTTCATTTCGACAATAGTGGCAGCACTTGTAAAGCTTGCTGCGGCGAGTACTGAGCCAAGTAAAAGTTTTTTCATGTTGTATTCCTGTTGTTATATTTTTAGATAATTGTTAATGCGTTAACACATTAATGCCATAGGCGATCAAAATCGATTCTAAAGTGCGAGTTGATACAAATTAGACCGTGTTGATAACAAATTAATTACATATACCATTATTTATATTCTTTTTAGCTATATAAATCTAATTATTTAAAATTAAATCATCTTAAGAGTATGGCTACTTTTTGTTACCTTTAAAAAACACAAAACAACAGGATCTTATAATGCCACACACTAAACATGCAATTTGCGACTTTGGTTTACACAAAGGCGAACCCTATACAAAACTGCCAGCAAGCTTTTTAACCTGGATGATAGGTACTAATCACCACAAGCGAGAGTATGCGAATACGGAGTTGAAGCGTCGTGAACGTGCTGCCACAAACCAATTAACAGCCCCTTCCAAATAAAATGTAAATAAGTACGTTTTTTTAGCATAGAACTAGTTTAAACTAGCTGCCTGATAAATTAAGTAGACCTTAATCCATAGGTATTTTATGCGTATAATTATTTTATTTTCGGTTATTTTTAGTGTACTCGGATGCACATCTCCTGCTCCTGAATCCGTGTTTAGCGCTACCCCGACTAAATATTTAACTGTTCTTCATACTAATGATAACCACGGGCGTTTTTGGCAAAACGAAAAAGGCGAATACGGTATGGCCGCTCGCAAAACGTTAATTGACTCTTTACGCAATAAAGCTCAAAAGCAAGGTCATGCAGTATTACTACTCTCTGGTGGTGATATAAATACAGGTATTCCTGAGTCAGACTTACAAAAAGCAGAGCCTGACTTTAAAGGAATGTCGCTGATTGGTTACGATGCAATGGCATTGGGTAATCACGAATTCGACAACCCTATTGATGTATTGAAGCAACAGCAAAAATGGGTGAACTTTCCTTTTCTATCAGCCAATATATTTGAAAAGGAATCAGGCGAACACGCGTTTGATAGCTATAAAATATTCAAAAAGAATGGATTAACTATTGCTGTTATTGGTTTAACAACAACCGACACAGCTAAAATTGGTAATCCTCAGTATATTGGGCACTTAGAGTTTAAAGACCCTGTTGACGTTACAGCAAAACTAGCTAAAGAAATAAAAGCTAAGTATAACCCTGACATTACAATCGCCCTGACTCATATGGGTCATTATGTTGATGCTAGCTTTGGTATTAACGCACCCGGTGATGTAACACTCGCTCGCTCACTTCCTGCAAACACCCTTGATATGATCATTGGTGGCCACTCTCAAGAACCTGTATGTATGAGCGATACAAATGTAAATGACGATAGCTTTAAACCAGGTCTTGCCTGTAAACCAGACCAACAAAACGGTACTTACATTATGCAAGCCCATGAATGGGGTAAGTATGTTGGTAAAGCTGAATTTAAGCTTGAAAACGGAAAATTAACGTTACTAGACTACAAACTGATGCCGGTTAATTTGTATGTAGATAAAGTACAAGCTGATGGCTCAACTAAAGAAGTATTAGCAAACGAGTACATTAAACCAGACTCAAAACTTGAATCTTATTTAGCGGTATACCAAGCTAAAGGCGCTAAACAAATTGAAGGTACCATTGGTGAAGTAGATGCTCGCTTAGAAGGTGACAGAAACAAAGTTCGCTACCAACAAACAAATCTTGCACGCGTAATTATTCAAGCTCAAATGGATGTAGTGGGTGCAGACTTTGGACTAATAAGTGGTGGTGGTATTCGCAGCTCAATAGAGGCTGGTGAAGTGAGCTATAAAGATATTTTAAAAGTACATCCTTTTAAAAATCGTATTACTTACATGGATTGGCAAGGCAGTGATTTATGGGACTATTTAAATACAGTAACCAGCTTCCCACCGGATGCTGGCGCTTATTTGCAATACCATAAACTATCGTTTGAGCGTAAAAATAATCAGTTAGTTAATGTTGTTATTAACGGCCAACCTTTGAACAAAAATAAAACTTACCGCATGAGCTTAAATAGCTATAACGCATCAGGCGGTGATGGCTATCCTGCGCTTACAAATAAAAAAGGCTTTGTTAGTACAGACGAAACAGATGCCCAAGCACTTCAAGATTTTATATCAAAAAACAGCCCTCTTAAAACGGCTGAATTTACTCCTAAATAGCCTCTAATAATAGGAAAGTAACCTTGTTACTTTCCTATTATTTCAATACTGCCCTTTTTAATATTTGCCAGCCCATAACTATGCAGACGAGAGCGAGAACCCTCCCCGTATGCTTTAGGTGGATAATATAACTCTTTTTCTTCGGGATACTCGCTGAGTACTTCATCTAATGCAGCACGTACTTCGCTCAGGGTTTTTTCTAGGCTATTATTAAAGTTAGGCCTTTTTCTAACCGTATGGCCGAGTTCGACCAACCTATAAAAATACTTGTTAGCAAGCTCTAGCAGCTCCTCTGGCACATCTTTATTATGACTAAGCGCTACATCATCGTTATTTGTACAATACTCTACAAGTGCTAAATAAAAGCACAATGGCTTATTGGCTAAACACATTTTTTGTTCTGTATTACAACTACTTGATAATGTTTTATCATTAAGGTCAACAATAAGTATCAACTGCGTAGGCTCTGTAATTGATTGATGCTGTGCATTATTAAACCGCTTATTACTTTGTTTAATAAACGCAAACTTTACCCAAAAACTAATCAATACACTTAATACTAAAAATATAAAATAGTAAATAAAATGGCTCAATGTAAAGTGGGTTTGTTGGACGTTAAATACAACTAATACGAGCCCATTATTAGTGCTCAAACTACGTATTATTTGGTGTGAGTTTACAGGTGTTACCATTTCGCTTTTTGGTGCAATAGCAACAACTTTGAGCTCGTTCGAATTAATGTAGCTGTTTAAAGTTTTAATGTAGCTGTTAACTGCATCTTTATTACCTGAATGCTTTAGCAGCTCATTCGATAAATCGAGTAAGGGTAAGTCGAGTGCTATTTGCCTTTCTATCTGCGTAATTTTTTGTTTAGCTACTTGCTGGCTTTTTTGAGTTACAGAAATATAAAAGACAGACGATAAAATAAAAAATAAGCTTATAATAACAATTAGTTGCTTATACTTACTCATCACCACCCCCCTCTTTTAAGCTTACTAAGTTGGCACCGCAACGCCAAAATGGCTGTACGTTTTGATAGTAATGCAAACTTTGATCTTTAGACATATCAAGCAAATTTTCCTGCACTGCGCATAATAAATCAGTGTTGTTTTGCTGCATTTTTAAATACCATCTTGTTCCAGAAATATTATTACTCAATGGCGTAATATAGTTTTTTGAAAAACGTTTTTCGTCGCTCTCTTTCCAAAACGAAGCAATAATATCTACTTTTCCATTAGCGAGTAAATCACGTAATTCGTTATGAGAGCTAGCATAAGTGATTTTCAAATTGGCTAAATTAATATCTAACTCTTTAAACGTTTGTTTTGGTAAAATATGCCCTGATCGGCTGGTCGGATAATCAAGTAAACCTATGCGCTTATCTAAAAAGTATTGTTTAGTGACTCGAGGTTTTTCTTTAGAAGATATAAAAAAAGCCGTGTAGTCAGAAAAACCAACAACGGGCTGGTAGTTATATGTCGACTCTGCTTTAAAGGCTGCCATAATATTGTTTTTAGCCAAAATTAAGTCAGCAATTCCTTTACCCACAAACTCAAAGCTGTCTGCCGTTCTATACCCCCAATACCCTTTTACAGAGCCATATTGCTTAGCCACCACGTTATCAGAGCATAACTTTTGTGTTAATAACTTAGCTATTTTTTTTGATTGCGTAAAAACAATTAATTGGCCTTTGTTACTTGTTGCAGTTGTTTGACACTCTGTTGAGGTTTCGATCATAACTGGAAAGTGTAATTCATCATTGTATACACTAACTTGACCGCAAACCCACGTAACGACCAACAATAGAAACAAAAATGTAACAATTAACATTTTGTGCAACACGATATTTTTAAAATTCAAAGCAATGCCACTCAAAAATAGACTATATAGTGCATTTGAACAATTTCGCTTACTTATTACAACAAGTAATTTTACCTGTTAAACATAACCTATTGATTTAAAAGTAATGTGAATAAGAAACTATGAATTTTAATGAGTCCTTCCTATCAACACCAAAAGTAAGGACAATTGACCGCATTAGCCTATAGCAACGCCATGAAATATTCATTAAGGAAGTTCTAATGCATAGCAATATAAAGTACTCGATATCTTCTGCGCTTTTGATTAGTGCAATATTTACAAGCACTGACTCACATGCTTGGGGTCAAAATGGCCACCGCATTGTAGGGCAGATTGCAGAATCTCATATAAGCGAAACAACTAAAGCGGCAATACAACCCTACCTTGATGGTGAATCACTTGCACAAATATCAACGTGGCCTGATGAAATGCGCTCTGCCCCTGGCGAGTTTTGGCAAAAGCAATCATCTCGTTGGCATTATATTAATGCAGCACCAGGAAAATCTTTCAGCTTCAATCACGATCACACTAAAAACAAAGAATCTGTAAGTAATATCCTAGAAGGCATTCACTATTCAATGCAAACGCTCACTGATAAAAATAGCACCTTAGATGCTAAACAGTTCAGTTTACGTTTTTTAGTACATTTGGTGGGCGACAGTCACCAACCATTTCATGCTGGTCGAAGTGAAGATAGAGGTGGCAACCGTATTAAGGTTTCATTTTTTAACGAAGAAACAAATCTTCATAGCCTTTGGGATACAAAGTTAGTTGAGAACGAGAATTTATCGTTTACTGAGTACGCACAATTTATTGATACAAATAACAGCGAGTTAATTGCTGAGTATTTACAAAGCTCACCTATGACATGGGTTGAAGAATCTCATAATTTAGCCACAAAAATTTATAAATATACCAACAACGAAATTGGTTATAGCTACATATATAACAATACTCCAATTATAAAGACACGCTTACAACAAGCGGGTATTCGATTAGCTGGATTACTAAATGCCTTATTTGACCCTTCTGCAAAAGAGTTAGAAACGGCACTGAAAATGACGACTGACAAATAAACTGTATTAAATTTATATAACCTACACACGGGAAATCAACATTATGACTAAGCTTCGCCTTTCGAAATTAACTGGAGCGGTAATTTTAGCTCTAGGTGTTTCTACAAGCGCAATGGCTGCTGATACTTCATCTGCAATGCGTGGTAAAATTACAACGCCTTCAGGTGGCAGTGCTGCAAACGTTAAAATCAAAGTAATTCACCAACCAACGGGAACTATTAGCGAACTAACTACAAACGAAAGTGGTACGTTTATCGCTAATGGTTTACGTGTAGGTGGTCCTTACATGGTTATCATTGATTCTGATACGTTTAACGATACCACTGTTGAAAATATCTACTTGAACCTTGGTGAAACTTACCGTTTAAGCTCGCAGCTTGCTCCGCTAAACATCGAAAAGATTGAAGTGTCTGGTTATAAGATTGTTCAACAATCAGGTGGCTCTAGCAGTACATTTGGCTCTGACACTATTGAAAATATGCCAAGCTTTAATCGCGACATTAAAGATATTGCGCGCTTAAACCCACTTGCCAGTATTAATGGTAATGGTGAGCTAACGTTTGCAGGTAGTAACCCTCGCACCAACGGTTTAACAGTTGACGGTATTGGTCAAAATGATGACTTTGGCTTGAACTTTGGTGGTTACCCTACTTCTCAGCCTCCTGTAGCACTTGACGCTATTGAACAAGTTTCTGTTGATGTGTCTCCTTTCTCAGCTTCTAAAGGTAACTTTGGTGGCGGTACTATTAACGCAGTAACAAAATCTGGTACAAATGAGTTTAAGTTCTCTGGCTTTTATGAAATATCTACTCCTGAGATAGCTGGCGATGTTGATAATATTGTACAAGAAGACGATCTTGATGAGCTAGGTCATAAAACTTACTCTACAAATAAAGTAGAGCCGATTAAAACTGAAGAAAGATTTGGTTTTAATGTCGGTGGAGCGATTATTGAAGATGAACTGTTTTACTTTGTTAACTATGCAGAATGGTCAAGTGAATTAGATCTAGATTACGGCTTTGACGGTTCTGGTGCTTCAAATGAATTTAATACTTCTGAAGCTAACTATAATCGTTTCATTTCTATCTTAAATAATGAATACGGCTTAACTGATTCATTAGCCGGTGCGCCAGAAGATACAAACAAAAACTTGCTTGTTAAATTAAGTTGGAACGCAAGTGATGACCACCGTTTAGATTTCACTTATCAATGGCAAGACGACCAAGATGAGCGTAACTCTAGCACTGGCGGTGATAATATAGCTTTAGTTTCAAGTACTTATGCATACGTAACTAAGTTTAATAACTTTTCATCAAAACTTTACTCTGATTGGACTGAAAACTTTTCAACAGAAATTGGTGTGTCGTATAAAGATGTTACCTCTGATAGCGCAACTCGCTCTAACTTAGGAAGCATTACTGTAGAGGAAGACGGTCGAAATGGTCCTTCTTACAACTTTGGTACAGATCAATACCGCCATGCAAACCGTTCAGAAACACAAAATCTAACTTTTACGTTAGACGCTACGTATTTAATGGATGAGCATGAAATAAACTTTGGAGCTCAGTACGAGTCACTTCGTTTATATAACTTGTTTGCTCAAAACTCTCTTGGAACGTGGAAATTTGATAGCTTAGAAAATTTTGAAAACCGTGAAATTGGTTCTTATGATTTCTCTTATCAAAATGCTTACACTAATGATTCAGCTGATACAGCATATGATGTAAGACGTAACCAGCTAGCGCTTTACATAGAAGATACTTTTTATGTAGGTGATGATTTAGAAGTTACAGCAGGTGTTCGTTATGAGCGCTTATCATCTGATGATAAACCAACTCTAAATGAAAACTTTGCTAATACGTATGGCTTTACTAACCAAGAAAATCTTGATGGCCTAGACATTATACTTCCTCGTGTTGGCTTTAAGTACTACGTAACAGAAGCGCTTACTATTAATGGTGGTATTGGTCGTTTCCAAGGCGGCATTCCAAATGTTTGGTATAACAATTCATTCCAAAGTGATGGCATTACTTTAGTATCAGCACAAAACGATGTAATTAATGATTACTATGCAAATAACACAGCTGATATTACTCAGGTTCCTGATGAAATAAAAAATACATTAGAGCAAGGTGCTGGTAGCGTTGCGTATATCGACCCTGATTTTAAATTGCCTTCAAGCATTCGTACTCAAATAGGTTTTGAATATGAGTTTGATTCTGAACTATTAGGTGATGGCTTTAAATGGCAAGCAGAAATTGCTTACCATAAAAAAGAGAATGAAGCGGTATGGCATAATTCGTCTATTAACCCAGTAGGCTTAGCTGCGGACGGCGAACGTGTTATCAATCAAAGTATTTACAGTGGCGATAATGTTGACATAGAAATGACTAATTCATCGGATGATGGTCGTTCAATTATTATTTCAACGGGTATTGCTAAACAATGGGACAATGGCCTGTTTGTATCGGCAAGCTATGCTCACCAAGATGTTACAGAATCATCAGCAGGTTCAGCTTCTCAGGCAGAAGGTAACTATAAGCACAATATTACAGTAAATCGTAATGAAGATATTGCAGCACGTGGCTTTTACGAAGTTGAGCACAGCTTTAAAATTAACTTAGCGTATAACACTGAATTTTTTGAAGGATATGCAACCAAGTTCAATGTTTATTTTGAACGTCGTTCAGGTCGCCCATTTAGTTACACAATGAATATGTATAAAGATGAAGACTTAGGTGATACTAGCTCTTTATTCACTAATGGTGCTTACTTACCTTATATCCCTACAGGTGCTGATGATCCGAATGTAAATTGGGCTGATTCTAAAATGACTTGGGCTGAGTTAGAACCGTTATTAGAGCGTGCTGGTATATCTCAACGTGGTGGGATCTTAGGTAAAAATACAGCAACGCAACCTTGGGTTACTACAATGGACGTTAGCATTAAGCAAGAAATACCTGGCTTTGCTGAAGGTCACACTGGTGAGGTTTATCTAATGATTGATAATTTCGCAAACCTTCTAAACAGCGATTGGGGTGTAGAAAAACGCTTAGGTTACTCTAACCAAACTATTTATGACTTTGGTGGTCTTGATGATCAAGGTAGATATAAAATAGACAACAGTTTTGGCGGTGCGGATGTGCGTAATTACTCGCAAATCAGTTCATCGTCATCAGCTTGGCAGGCTAAAGTTGGTATTAGCTACAAGTTTTAAGTCTTAATAGGTAAGTAATAACACATTAAGTTATTTGTTAACAAAACCCATTGCAAAATTGTAATGGGTTTTTTGTTTTTCACACCCCAATTTCACATGTTTGTCATAAAGCCCACGTAATATATACCCCGATATAGAGTTATTGCTCGAAAAAACACTCAAATAGACAAAAATAGTACTATTTATTAAAAATATATTGCAGTTGTATTTTATTTGTAACGAATAAATAAGGTACACTAGTAACGGATTTTGAATAAATGAATTTCAACTGTTTATTTTGCAAAATTTTAAAATAAAAATATAAAAATTTAATTAATAACTACACGGGAAAATTAAATGAAAACTCAATTACGCAAAACAGCTCTTTCACTTGCTATTGCAGCATGTGTTGGTGTAAGTGGCGCTGCAATGGCTAACGAAACGACCTCAGCAATTAAAGGTCAAGTAATGGGGCCTAACGGCAACCCAGCAGCCGGCACTAAAGTAACAATTTTACACGTGCCTTCTGGATCAGTAAAAACAACTGAAGTAAATGACGCTGGTTATTTCACAGCTAAAGGCCTGCGAGTTGGCGGTCCTTATAAAGTGGTTGTTGATTCAGATGTATATGCAGACCAAGAATTCAATAACATTATTCTTAATATTGGTAACGATTACCCAGTAAACGTTTCTCTTGAGTCACAATCAAGCATGGAACAAATTGTAGTTTCTGGCGCGCCAATTAGCTCTATGTCTGGTGGTACTGGTCCGGCGTCTACATTTACGCTAACTGATCTTGAAAATACGCCAGCTATTAACCGTGATTTAAAAGACATTATTCGTATCGACCCGCGTATCACAATTGATGACAGCCGTGGTTCAATTAACTGTGGTGGTGGTAACCCTCGCTACAACAGTTTAACGCTAGACGGCGTTCGTATGAACGATAACTTCGGCTTAAGCTCAAATGGTTACCCTACTATTCGCGCCCCTTTCTCTTTTGATTCAATTGAACAAGTTTCAGCTGAACTTGCACCGTTTGACGTTCAATACGGTGGTTTTACATCGTGTAACATCAACGCAGTAACCAAATCTGGTGGCAATGATGTTCATGGCGCTGTTTTCTACGATTACACTAGTGACTCTTTCAAGGGTGATAAAATTGAAGGTGATGACGTTGATAACGGTAACTATACTGAAAAACGTTACGGCTTCAACGTAGGTCTTCCACTAATTGAAGATAAACTATTTTTATTTACTTCATATGAAAAACTTGAAGGTGTTCAACAGTTTAACTACGATGGTTTAAGCAGCGGCAGTGTAACTGCTGATGATATATCGCGTATCACAAGCGTTGCTCAAACTGTATATGGTTACGATGTAGGCGGAATGCCTTCAAGTATGCCTGTTGAAGATGAAAAAATCTTAGTTAAACTAGATTGGAACATCAACGAAGATCATCGTGCAAACTTAATCTATAACTACAACGATGGTAATACTGTTTCACAGTCAGATACTGGCTCTAGCCGTGTATCACTATCTAATCACTTTTATGACCAAAGTGCAGAATTCACTTCAATCATTGCATCTGTTTACTCTGATTGGTCAGATGACTTTTCTACTGAAGTTCGTATTGGTAAGTCTGAGCTAGATGCAACAGTACAATCACTAGATGCAGCAAGCAGCTTTGGTGAAATGCAAATTCGTACCGAAGATGGTGGTACAGTTTATATTGGTCCAGATGACTCACGTCAATCTAATGACTTAGACTACGATACAACTACATTTAAAGTTGCAGGTACTTACTACCTTGATCAGCACACAATTACTGCTGGTTACGAGTTTGAAGAGTTAGATGTATTTAACTTATTCGTTCAGCATACTGAAGGTGAATACCGTTTCAACAATGTTGATGATTTTGAAAATGGTATTGCAAGTGCTGTTTACTACAACAATGCTGCTGCTACAAATGATCCAAACGATGCTGCTGCGAGTTTTTCGTACGCTCAGCATACATTTTACGTGCAAGACGAGTATTCGTTTACTGACTTAGACGCAAATATTACGTTTGGTTTACGTTACGATAAATACACCAGTGATGATGTACCTAACTTAAATCAAAACTTTACTGATCGCTATGGCTACAGTAACCAAAGTACATTTGATGGTATTGATTTAATTCAACCTCGTGTAGGCTTCCAATGGTACGCGACAGATGCACTTGAAGTACGTGCAGGTGTTGGCTTGTTCTCAGGCGGTAACCCTAACGTTTGGCTATCTAACTCTTACTCAAACGACGGCATTACTAACATTAGTGCAAACCAGTTTGGTTCTATCGACTTGTTCGCAACACCTAATGTAAATAATGGTACTCCAGGATTTGAAGTTCCTCAGTCTCAATTTGATGCAGTAGCTGACACTGTAATCGGCTCAGGCGATTCACAAGCAAACGCTGTTGACCCAGACTTTGAAATCCCATCAGAGTGGAAATACTCACTTGGTGCAACGTACACAACAGAAAATGAATATGTAATCTCTCTTGATTACTTATACTCGAAGAAAAAAGATGCTGCGTTAATGCGTGACATCGCACTTCAAGATACAGGTACAACTACGTTTGACGGCCGCCCTATTTACGAATCAATTGAAGGTCGTTCTAACGAATACTTACTAACAAATGTAAGTGGTGATAGCGGTGATTCATCTGTTATCTCATTAGCGGTTAGCAAGATGTTTGATAATGGTGTAAGCGTTAACTTTGGTTATGCCTACACAGATTCTGATGATGTTAACCCAATGACAAGCTCTGTAGCTGGTTCAAACTACGGTAACATTGCACTAACTGATCCAGGTAACCCAGGTGTTGCTTCATCTGATTACGAAATCCCACATCGCTTTACTATGACTCTTGGTTATAGTCATGAGTTTGTTGATGGATTTGCTACTCGCTTTAACTTATTTGGTGAAGCATATAAAGGCTTACCATACAGCTACACGTTTGATGGAAGTGATGGTACTTTTGGTGACAACAACTGGAATGGTAACCGCCAACTATTGTATGTTCCACTTGAAAACGATCCTAACGTTGTTTACGACATGAGTGCTGCTGATATCAATGAATTCAATGAATTTATTGCATCAAATGGTTTAGAGCGTGGTCAAACTACTAGCCGTAACGCTGAAAACTCAGATTGGTTTGTTAAGTTTAACTTTAAAATGACACAAGAGCTTCCTGGTTTTATGGAAGGTCACAAAGGTGAAGCATTCTTCGTAATTGATAACCTTACAAACCTGTTAAACGATGATTGGGGCGTACTTAAAAAAGGTCCTTTCGTAGGCGCTAGCATGATCAAAACGTCAATTGATGATCAAGGCCGCTACGTTTACTCTGAATTTAATGCAAATAATGCAAATACATCAGTGCAATCAGATGCATCTGTATGGCAAATGCGTATAGGTGTTCGTTACACTTTCTAATTTAGAACTGTAACCTAAAACATCTTTTAAAAGCCCACTTTGGTGGGCTTTTTTATGCCTTTAATTTGTTATTTAACTTTTCAAAAATACTCACTAGCACTTCGTATTCTTCGTTGGTTAAAGTGCTCAGTAATTGTTTTTCCCAATTCAGTGCATCGGGCGCTATATTTTCATATAAGCTTTGACCTGCTTTACTCAGCACAAGTAATGCTGCGCGTTTGTCTTGCTTATTTAGCTCACTTCTCACTAAACTTTTATCTATTAAAACTTTTACCGCGCGCGACACTGTCGACTTGTCCATATTTGCTTGCGTGCATAAATCCTTTGCGTTGCTTTGGCCATACTGCGCTAAATTAGCAAGTATTCGCCACTGGGGAATATTTAAACCGTACTTAGTTTGATAAACCTCGGCAAAGTCGTTACTTACACGTGTTGCTACATTCGTTAATTGATAAGGTAAAAACGTTGCTAAATCAATTTTCATTTTTGGTTATCCCAGCTTTATAAGGCTTACTTTGGTGTTCATTAATATTTACACAGGTGCGTAGTTGCACATTTGATATTAGTCTCACTTGAGAGTATCTTAACTGAAATAATAATAATATTAAACCAACCCCCTCTCACAGGAGTCAGTAATGGCGACACAATTAAGTTATATGACAGGTTTTGGTAATGAATTTGAAACACAAGCGCTACCCGGTGCATTGCCGATAGGACAATTTAGCCCACAAAAGGTTAAATACGATTTATACACCGAGCAATTTAGTTCGACTGCATTTACGGCTCCTCGCGCTTCAAATCGCCGCACTTGGTTTTACCGCATTCGTCCGTCTGTAGTGCAAGGTGATTACCAAGCAATTGATAACGGCTTAATAAGAACAGCCCCAATTACTGAAGCCATAACACCACCAACAATGCTACGTTGGAATCCTATTGATATACCTTCACAGCCGACTGATTTTATTGATGGCTTGGTAACTATGGCAGCTAATGGCAGTGCCAATGGGCAATCTGGTATTGGCATTCATGTATATGTCGCTAATCGGTCAATGCAAGGGCGTTACTTTTGCAATGCCGATGGCGAAATGTTGTTTGTCCCTCAGCAAGGTGAGTTATTAATTCACACCGAGTGCGGTAAGTTAAGCATTAAACCAGGTGAAATTGCTGTGATTCCCAGAGGAATTAAGTTCGCTGTTGATTTAATTGATGATACAGCCCGTGGTTATATTTGTGAAAATTATGGCCATGCGTTAGAGCTTGCAGAGCGAGGACCTGTTGGTGCAAACGGTTATGCCAACGACAGAGACTTTCAATACCCCGTTGCTGCATTTGAAGATAAAGAAGGTGACTTTGAGCTTGTTTCTAAATTTAACGGTAATTTATTTAGCTGTGAAATAAAGCACTCTCCTTTTGATGTAGTTGCATGGACGGGTAATAGCTCACCCTACAAATACGACTTATCGCGTTTTAATGTAATGAATACAGTGAGCTTTGATCACCCCGACCCGTCTATATTCACTGTGCTAACCTCTCCTTCTGCTACTGAGGGTATGGCAAATGTCGATTTTGTGATATTTCCACCGCGTTGGATGGTAGCCGAAAATACATTCCGCCCGCCTTATTATCACCGCAATATTATGAGTGAATTTATGGGCTTGATAGAAGGTGTGTATGATGCAAAAGAGCATGGTTTTGTACCTGGTGGTGCAAGTTTACACAATTGTATGTCGCCACATGGACCTGAAGCCGACGTATTTGAAAAAGCCTCAAACGCTGAACTTACACCACAAAAATACGAAAATACACTCGCTTTTATGTTTGAGTCGCGCTATATAATTTCACCGACAAAATATGCATTAGAAGGTAGGGAACGCCAACCAAACTACACCGATTGCTGGCGTACTATTAAAAAACAATTTACAGGTTCACAGGATTAATTATGAAATTATACAGCTACTTTCGCTCATCAGCGGCCTATAGGGTACGTATAGCGCTTAACTTAAAAGCAATTGATCATGAACTTGCTATTGTTAACCTTTTAAAATCGGAGCAGCTTGGGGAAGAATACTTAGCTACGAATCCGCAAGGGTTACTACCTGCACTTGAAACCGATAATGGTGTTTTAGCACAATCACTTGCAATACTGGAATGGCTTGATGAAACTTATCCGCAAGCCCCATTAATTACAGGAACTGCGTGGCAAAAAGCACAAATAAGAAATTTAAGCTTTGCCATTGCTTGCGATATTCATCCTGTTAATAATTTACGCGTGCTGAAGTATTTATCGAACGAATTAGGTGTTGATAACGAGGCTAAAAATAAGTGGTATCGACATTGGATAGAAGTTGGTTTTGAAAAAATAGAACTGATGCTAAACGAAAATGATGACTACTGTTTTGGTAACCAACCAACACTTGCTGACATTTGTTTAGTGCCGCAAGTATTTAATGCAATTCGTTTTAACGTAGATATGAGCGCTTATCCAAAAATTGCAGCTATTTACGAACACTGTAATAAATTAGCTGCATTTAATGATGCTGCACCGCAAAATCAACCCGATGCAAATTAAGCTAGTTTAGTAACCATAGTTCAAATTAGCTAGCTTTGTAGCGCACTATGAATAACCGTAATGTGCTCAATTAAATCTAAGCCCAGATCAGTTAAATATCCGCCATCTGGGCTATCTATAATCCCTTTTTCAAATAAACGTTGCGCTGCACTAAGTAAGCTTGGCTCTGCGTCTGAGTGTAATTTAATACCCTGCATTTTACTGTCGCGAGGAAATTTTGCTAATAGTGTGAATTCTTCGATCATTGTTTGATTAAATTGCATTGTGTGCACCTTTTTATTTGAATCCAAGTTGTTCTGTGAGTAACTAAGTTTATAATTAAAATCACTTTGTGTACTTTACACTAGCACGTTTTTTATCTTAATGTATTATTTTTAACCCTCCCTATTTAAAGGCCTCTAATGCGTAACTTTTTAATTCTATGCTTTTGTTTTAGCAGCTTATCGTATTCAATACTTAGTGAAGCAACAACCCTTAAAACCCATTCAATTATTGATGCAAACCAGTTTGTAAATGAAGAATCAAACTGTTGGTACGACAACAAACGCTATAGCGAAGGCGCATTAATACAAATTCACTCATTTACACTTTTGTGCGGTGCTAAAACACCCCAGCACAGTAACAGCCAACTCATTTGGCTTAAAATAGATAAACAGGGTAATGCTATTTACCCAACCGCTCCTAAAACAATCACTGTGAATTAGCGCTAAAAGCTGATTTGAGCTACAATGCACGCAGTTTAAATAAGTAGTATGGCTATGGATAATCAACCTAAAAACCCTTTACATGGGGTAACGTTAGA
Source organism: Pseudoalteromonas sp. NSLLW24 (assembly GCF_015864725.1). Lineage (NCBI taxonomy): Bacteria > Pseudomonadati > Pseudomonadota > Gammaproteobacteria > Alteromonadales > Pseudoalteromonadaceae > Pseudoalteromonas > Pseudoalteromonas sp. NSLLW24. The sequence continues at coordinate 63,022 of NZ_JADYWQ010000013.1, forward strand.
ACAAATACTTGTTGAGTTAGAACAGCGACTTGGCTGGAGAACACTTGGCGAGCAAGTAAAAATCAAATGCTTTACTGATCAACCGAGCATTAAATCGAGTTTAAAGTTTTTGCGTAAAACGCCTTGGGCTCGCGATAAAGTGGAAGCACTTTATATTCACACTATAAATAACAAACCTATTCGTAGACCAAAAAGTGCGCCGAGAGAAACATCTTCTCAAGCGCCGGATACAACAGGGTTTGTTTGGCCATCAATTAAAAAATGATGTAAAAAAGGAGCTAATTTAGCTCCTTTTTTGATTGTAATTAGCGCGATTTATTGCTCTTTGCAAATCACATTTAATGAGGCCGGCTCAATAGTAATAACGAGTTTGTGAGCAGTTTTAACTTCACCGTCAAGTACGTACTTAAGCTCTCCTTCGCCTGTCACCTCGACTCTTTTAGCATTTGTATGATGCGAATTTATAGCTAAATGTGTTTGCGTTAAACTGCTAAACATCAGTTCTGCAATACTCAATACTGTGGTTGAGTTTTCGTCATTTGGTGTTAGCCAATTTACATCAAGAAGCCCGTCACTATGATCTGGCTGTCCGCCACCTTGCGCTAATAGGGTTGTAAAAGGCGCTGCGTTAGCCACAATAAAGCTATTTGTACATATTTCTTTCGGCTCATTATCATCGAGTTTTACACTAAGTAACTGTGATTTTTGCTCGCCAAACGCTTCAAAAAAGCCATTTAAATAGGCAAGTTGCCCCGACTTATTTTTCGACTCTCTATCTGCTTTTTCAATCATTGATTGCTCAAAACCAATGCCCGCTAATAAAAGTACTAATTCGTTATTACAATAAGCGGTATCTATTGTGCTTGTTTGACCATCAATTATTAAATCACAAGCTTGTTCAACAGGAATAAATTTAGAGCTAATCCCCATCAATACATGCGCAAGTGCGTTTGCAGTCCCCATTGGTATAATACCTAGCTTACATTGTGTATTTACAAGTACGCTTGCAACTTCGGCCACTGTACCATCGCCTCCACACGCTATTATCATGTCTGGTTTTTGCGTAATCGCTTGTTTAGCAAGCTCAATACCGTTTACGTCTTGTGAAGTAGTAAGTACTTTTAAATCGTAATAGGCCGATAACCGCGCAACAATTAAGTGCTCTTTTTCTTGCCATAATCGTGTACCAGATACTGGATTTGCAATTAAAACTGCTTTGTTTTTAATCAGCAGCTCGCCTTTTTTATGACGCTTAGCTAAATGACGAAGTTGATGCTTATTTAAGTTTGCGGTTTCGCGGGTTTCTTTTATTTGTGCAAGTACTTCATGTACATCTGCATTTTTGTTTTGACTCAATAAATAAGCCGCCATTACAAAAACAGACCGCCCACGGCCTAAAGCACAATGTACAACTACGCGACGGTTTTCTTTAATATGATGATGTATCCAATTAATAGCCTGATTTAACTGAGAATGGGTAGGAATACTATGATCGAGCACCGGAATGTTTAAGTAATTTATATTCTCTTGTGTTGAACTCCACTCGAGTCCGTCGAATTCACACGTAACGTCTAAAATTGCAGTAATTCCGTTATCTTTTAATGTGTCTATGTCTGAGGGAAATAATCGGCAAGCTAAAAATAGGTTTTCGTTTATTTTTTGAATTGGCGGCACTTTATCGCGCTTACGTGACCAGGCATTATAAATTTGCACACCAAATAAAAATGGCACAAACGCCCACCGTATATAAAATGGGATCACCCCATTTTCACGTTTTCTAAATATTTTTGCTGTATTAAAAATATATGCGGTACTCACTAATAAAAGTGACAGCGCAGTCCAATAAAAAACAATAGCAAAGTAAACAGAGTTTACTTCCCAACCAATAAAAATAAGTAGTAATGCTAAAAGTGAATAACCAATTGCAGCCCACATAGTCTCTCCTTTGTGTAAATAATTCCGATTTTCTAATTTTAATTTAAACGGCTTTATGTACTCTTTTGCAAATATCACGCCATATAAATGGCATTTTAAATTCAAATTAAAATCATAAGCTATTGATATATAATGTTAATAATAAAATAAATTTAAGTGCAATCTGCTCTTTGTGCATTTTTTACAAACATGTGAATAAATTATACTTACACGTCTAAATTTCAAACACTGATCGGTTATTGCTTGTACTAACGTATAAAGCAGCTAATCTAAAAAGCAATTAAATTTTTTGCATCCAAATCACACTCTCAACCGTTTACTCAATGATAATAAGAAAAACAGGACCCCTATGGATAACGATGATTTACTCCCTCTTCTGTGCGCAACAGCACAAGGAGACAAAAATGCTTTCTCAAGTTTATATCAACAAACTAGCGGCAAACTTTTTGCTATTAGTTTAAATATGCTCACTAACAGAGCTTATGCGGAAGAGGCACTACAAGATGCTTTTATAAAAATTTGGCATAACGCATCTGAATATAACGCCTCTAAAGGCACCGTTATTAGTTGGATGATAAGTATAGTTAGGTATAGAAGTCTTGACTCACTGCGCTATCACAAAGTACGAAAAGAGCAGTCGTTAGGCGATGACGAATATGAACATGAAAATGAAAGTGTTGACGTTAATTACGATGAAGAAACAAAACTGGTTAATTGTATCGAACAGCTTGAGCCGCAACAAAAACAAGCTATTCACTTAGCTTATTATAAGGGGCTGAGTCATAGCGAGCTAGTGGATCATATAGAAACGCCATTAGGTACAGTTAAAAGCTGGATCAGGCGTGGGCTTATGCAGCTACAAAGGTGTTTAACATTATGAATTATAATAAACCCGAACTATTAGACGCGCTTGCTGGGCAGTACGTGCTTGGCACACTTAGAGGGCTTGCCCGTAAGCGTTTTCAGCGTCTGTTACTTAACTCAAATCAAGCACGTGAAGCAACAAGTCTATGGGAGCAAAACCTAAACAACTTAGCGAGTGCTATTACACCGCAAACACCACGTGACGATGTATGGGTAAATATACTACAGCGTATTGAAAACAGGCCACAAACAAGTAAAACAGTCATACATACCAAGCCTTCAATTTGGCGTACATGGTCTTTTGTGGCAACTGCTGCGTGTATTGTTTTAGCCTTTTTGGTTATTCAACCTAGTACCAATGTTATGCACACTCAACAAATTGCTTTGGTTCAAAATCAAGATAAACAATCATTGTGGTTTATTGATGTAAGCGAGCAAGGGCTCTCAATTAAAGCCAGTAGCCAATTGGTTGCCCAAACTAATAAAGATTATGAGTTGTGGATGATTTTAAAAGGGCAAGATGCACCTATTTCACTGGGTTTACTGCCCAAGCAAGGCAGTAAAATATTATTTAAAGATAACCGCTTTAACGCAAGTGATATCGCATTGTTAGCAGTGAGCTTAGAACCTATTGGCGGCTCGCCAAATGGCTCTCCTACTGAAGTGCTTTACACCACAGAGCTAGTACTTTTATAACCCTACTATTATGACTAAAGTTGGCTGTTTACTTAAAGCAGCCAACCTTCTTTAAAACTTTTTTAACAAAAAATAAAAATAATTTAACTTTTTTGCATCCAATTTAAATCCTGCCCCGTTATTAGCTATGACTTCAATCAAAACTAAAGGACAAAGTCATGAAAGCTTTAACTCCATCAATACTCGCAGTAGTAATATGTAGTACGTTTGTAAGTGCACCAAGTGAAGCATCTAGCCACAGAGAAGCGCCAAATATAAGCCGTTTCCCGACTTTAGATTCAACCGATTTTTATGTATTTAATAGTTACGAGCAAGGTCGTGATGATTTTGTAACATTAATTGCTAACTATATCCCGCTGCAAGATGCATACGGCGGTCCTAATTACTTTGCAATGGACCCAGATGCTACCTACAGCATTCATATAGATAACGACGGCGATGCTGTTGAAGATATTACATTTGCGTTTAACTTTAAAAGCATGCTTCCTAATGATAACCAAGGTGTGCAATTAACTGTTGGACCTGAAGGTAATCAACGCACCGTGTCTGTACCGCTTAAAAATGTAGGCGGTGTATCTGCCGGTGATGACAGCGCTGCAAATTTTAGCGAATCATACACAATGAGCATGATTAGCGGCGCGCAGCGTACTGGCGAAACAACGGTATTAAACAACACTGCATCAAACTCAAGCACATTTTCTAAACCGCTTGATTATGTCGGCAATAAAACATTTGGCTCAATGAGCGATTACCAAACTTATGCTGACCAATTTGTGTATCAGGTTTCAATTCCTAACTGTGAAAGCATGGCACAAGTTTTTGTAGGACAACGTAAAGACCCATTTGTAGTTAACCTAGGTAAAACATTTGATTTAGTTAACTATGTACCTGTAGAAGGCGATAGCGCCCCTGGTGCTGGTGACGGCGGTGGTTTTCCAGGTGGTATAACGCAATCAGCCGATAATGACGACCTTGCAGATAAAAACGTAACATCAATCGCTATCGAAATACCTAAAAGCTGTATTGTCGGTGAAGGTAACAAAGTAATTGGTGCATGGACAACAGCAAGCTTACCTCAAGCACGTGTATTAAACCCAAATGCTAAATTTGCTAATAATGCGGTAAACGGTGGTGCATTAACTCAGGTTTCACGACTAGGTAGCCCGCTTGTAAATGAGCTGGTAATTGGTATTAAAGACAAAGACACATTTTCTACTGCGCACCCTAAAGACGATGCACAATTTTTAGATTATGTATCTCACCCAGCACTACCAGAGTTATTAAATATTTTGTTTAAAGATGCTGTTAATACCACTCTTGGCGCAAACTTAGAAACTCTGGCACCCACTAACTTCCCGCGTACTGATTTAATCACTGCATTTTTAACGGGTTTTGCAGGCGTTAATCAACAAGCAACAGTAACACCTTCAGAAATGCTACGTTTAAATACAGACATTGCAGCAACAGCGCAAGCTGATCAATCTGCATTTGGTGTAGCGGGTAATGATTTAGCCGGCTTCCCAAATGGTCGTCGCCCGGGTGATGATGTGGTTGATATTGCACTTCGTGTTGTGATGGGTCGTTTATGTCATCCTATTCCTGTAAATGGTGAAGACACTGATTTAGGACTCTGTGTACCAGAGGATGCTAATACAGGCACAGTGCCATTTACTGACGGTGCACCTATTGATGCAACAATGATGGATTCATCATTCCCATACCTTGCAACACCGCTTGCTGGCTCTAAATAAGGAGTAAAATAATGCGTAATTTAAAAACTACCCATATTTGTGTTCTCCTCAGTGCATTAACATTGGGAGCATGTAGTAGCGATGATGATAAAAAACAGCCTACACCGGTTGTAAACACAGCGCCTACCGCAAGTGATGCAATGCTAACTACACAAACTGAGGTAAGCATTACCGATATGCTTAGCGCAACCGACAATGATGGCGATTCACTGACTTACTCGTTAACAAGTGAGCCAACTCTCGGAACTGTTACCGTTAATAGCGATGGTAACTTTACCTATACACCGAATAAAGAAGCGACAGGTTCAGATAGTTTTATGTTTGGTGTAAGTGATGGCGTTAATTCGCAAGTAACTGCAACAGTAAACATTACAATTGACGCACTACAAGTCGACTTTGCTCAATTTGCAACCGATGCATTTAATCAAGCCGCAAATGCAGAGCCATTAACTGTTAACGGTCGGGTGTTTACAAACACAGATACCGATGTTGATGGATTAATTTCAACAAACGGTAACTAACCAAGTAATTAAGCTGACAGGCCATGGATGGCTTTTTTCAAAGGATATTTATAATGCATTTATCAATTTTTAAGTCCGTCGCATTTATTACTTTATGCCTAACACCCCTTGCGTTAAGCGCTGCGCTTTTTACCCCAAAAGATGATGCAGTTATTGCTAAAAGTAATTCAACGCTTAGTGCTTCCCTCTCTGTTGACGAAATAAATACATTAGTCACTAACAGCCAATATGCCGGCCAAACAGAGCGCTTACAGGGGCTACTTAAAACCCGTTTAGCCCAGCTATATAAACAAACACCCTCATCTCAAATTGGTTACTTATATGCTCGCGTTTTACAAAAAGAGCACCTTTTTGACGAAGCTATTGATATTGCTAACAACGTTTTAATTGGAGAGCCAAAACATAGTAATAGCCATTTATTGCTAGCCAATATATTTATGACTCAAGGTAAGTTTGCACAAGCAAAAAAACACTGCGTCGCCTTAATTGGGCAAGTAAGCACTATTACTGCTAGCACCTGTGTACTCGATGTACAAAGCCAACATGAAAGCGTTTTAGACAGCTACCAAGCATTAGTAAAAATTATAAATAATAATCAAACTAGCCTAGCTACAAACCATGTTTTAAGTGAAATGAGCTACCGTTTAAACAACTACAAACAAGCTTTGTCTCACTTACAAAGTGTAGATTTAGTTCAAGCCCCTGTGAGCCTTATTGTTTTATGGGCCGATATTCAAATTGCTCTAAATCAACCGCAACAAGTATTAAATACATTAAGCGTACTGCTTCCTGATAAAAGTAATTTAGAGGATGCTATTTTGCTAAGACTTTCAATCGCAGAAAAAAAACTAAATAAACGCGATAAAAAATGGCAAAATACAATGGCGCAAAGAGTTACACTACGAGAGCTTCGTAAAGATTCTTTTCATGCAAGTGACTTAGCTAAATATTACCTTGATGTACAACCAAATCGCGAAAAAGCACTTTACTGGGCTCATATTAATTGGCAACAGGCTAAAATGAGCACCGATGAGCAATTACTTATTCAAGCAAAAGCGATGCAACGAGACACACTATGAAAACGCCTTATCTATTTATACTCACTTTAATGCTGTGTATTTTCTCAACTTACAGCTTTGCCCATCAACTAAGTACAAGTTATATAACCTTAAATAGCGAGAACAATAACGACACCAACAAAAACCAATACACGGGTACCTGGCAAATTAATATAGCCGACTTAGAGCACGCAGTGCCTCTGGATTTAGATAAAAACGGGCAAATTTCGTGGGCAGAAATAAAAGCAAAACGCAGCTCAATTAATAACTTCATTGAAGAAAATTTAAATATCACGCAAAACGCGCAAATATGCCCTTTAAAAAGTGAAGGAATCTATCAGCTAGATAATCATTTTAACCAACCTTATTTAGTCATTCCGCTGCTGTTTAGCTGTGATGACAATAAAGTAATCTCCCTTTCCTATTCCGCTTTTTTTAAAACCGATGCCAATCATAAGTCCATCGTAAATATAAACGGTGTATCTCGTGTATTTAATATCAACGAGGCACAACAAACGTTCAGCTTTGAGCAAACAAGTTATTTAAGTACGTTTAATCAATACGTGTATCAGGGTGTTTTACATATTTGGATTGGTATTGATCATATTTTATTTTTAATCGCCCTGTTACTTACCTGTGTTTTAAAGCGCAGCGATAAAGCATGGCAAGGTATTAGCTCTAAAAAACAAATTATTAAACACACAGCATGGATAGTAACCGCGTTTACACTTGCGCACTCTATTACGCTTACCGCAACAGCTATGAGCTTAGTCTCACCAAATAGCCGCTGGGTAGAGCTTGGAATTGCTATATCGGTTTTATTTGCAGCATTAAATAATGTGTGGCCGTTGGTACTTCGTTTAGGTTGGCTTACTTTTGCTTTTGGTTTACTGCACGGGATGGGATTTGCGAGCGTACTTGGCGAGCTTGGCTTGTCGAGCGACTATCAACTGCTTAGCATTTTAGCGTTTAATTTAGGCGTCGAAATCGGACAACTTAGTATCTTACTAGTAGCCTTACCAATACTCATTTATGTGCGACACTACACTTGGTATAAAAAGTGGTTAATGCCAATGGGCTCCGTTGCTATCGCAATCATTGCACTTCAGTGGTCAATCGAGCGCTTTTAAATAGACTAAAATAAAAAAGCTAGCCAAAATATTGGCTAGCTTACTTTTGGTTATTTATTTTGAGCGTTACTGCGCTTTATCAAATGGCATCAGTAATGTTTTCATCGCAGGGCGAAGCGCTATGAGTACCGTTTCTTCGGTGAGCTCAGGGTAGAGTAACTTTCTGAGTAATAACCCCGCCATCATCGAAAAAATAACGTTAATTCGGCTTTCAAGTTCAAGCTCATCAATGTCTTTGAGCGCACTTCGCTCGCTTGTTAAAAGCTGTCTCATGCGCCCTCTTGCTTGAATATCGGTTTCACGCAAGAGAGTTGCTACTTTAATATTTCGACCTGCTTCTGCCATCATGTCTAAATCAATAACACACGAGCCTGTGTCCATGTGCCTTTGCACACCAATATTTAAGCCATCTAAAAGAGCCGCTAAAACATCACCAGGGTGATCTTCAAACTTTTGAAAGATGGAGAACATTTCTTCCATGTCTTTTTCAATAATGCTTTCTATAATGGCTTCTTTACTTTCAAAGTAATTATAAATATGGCCTGCACTCATCCCTGCCGTTTTAGATATTTCAGCCATACCTGCACCGTGATAACCTTTTCGGCGAAAACACTCTGCAGCAGCTGTTAATATTTGCTCACGCCTAGCCAGTGCTATCGCGGGATCTGTTTGCCTTTTTGCTTTAGGCTTCATGTTCAACTCCACTACCAAGTCATAAACCCAGTAAAGCAAGAGCTATAAATAGTCTCGCCATGTAAATATGTAATGCGGCTTTAAAAGCCGAAAATATTATTTCTCTACCTGAGCTGTTTCACTGGTTACGTTCCATCCGCCACCAAGCGCTTTGTACAAGTTAATTTGGCTTGCAAGATACGCTTGCTGACCCGAAATTAACTGTTGCTGTGCGCCGTACCATGTACGCTGAGCATCAAGTACTTGCAAGTAGCTATCTGCGCCTTTTTCGTAACGCATTTTTGATAAATCAAACGTGATTTGTCGGCTACTTATAAGCATATCAAGGGCACTTAATTGCTCTTGGTAACCTTCTCTATCAGCAAGTGCATCGGCAACTTCGCGAAACGCATTTTGAATTTTTTGCTGATAAGTAGCCACTGCAATTTCTTGATCAGCTTTTGCTACATCAAGATTTGCTTGGTTACGTCCCATATTAAAAATAGGTAAGCTAATTGACGGCACAAAACTCCATGTACCTGAGCCTGAATCAAACAAGCCACTTAAATCACTTGAAGCAGACCCGGCATTGGCTGTTAAGCTAATACTTGGATAAAACGCCGCACGTGCAATACCAATATTGGCATTTGCAGCAAGCATTAAATGCTCAGCGGCTTTAATATCAGGGCGCTGCGATAACAGGTCAGACGGTAAACCGACCGGCACTTCTGGCATGCTGATCAAGTTAGTCAGGTCTTTACCAGGCAGTAAATCAGCTGAAACAGATTTACCCACTAATAAATCTAAGGCACTTTTATCACGCTTTAACAAACGTTTGTACGTTGCTATGTCTACTTTTGCTGTAGCAACTGTACTTCTAAGCTGCTCAAGGGTAATTGAAGAAGTCGCACCTAAATCAAAGCTTTTTTGCGTAAGCGATAATGATTCTTGCTGAGAGGTGAGCGTTTCTTTTGCAAGCTCTAGCAGTTGTAAGTCCGTCGCGTAACTAAGCCACGCATTTGCCAACTCTGAAATTAAAGACACCTGCGTACTGTATTGGCTAAGCTCTGTAGAGTATAAATTTTGGAGTGCTTGCGCTGATTGATTGCGTACTTTGCCCCAAATATCTAACTCGTAAGACGTAATGCCCACTGTTGCACTGTATTGTGAGCTAATAGCTGCATCGCCAGTACCTGACAAATCAGCCGGTAAACGCTGGCGCGTACCAGAAGCATTTAAATCAAGAGACGGATACAAAGCAGAGTCTTCAATTTGATACAAACCACGAACACGCTGCACATTAAGCACTGCAATTTGCATGTCTTTATTGTGCTCAAGGCTTTGACTAATTAACGTTTGTAGTTTTTCATCATTAAAAAACTGCTGCCAATTTAATTGCTGCGCAGCGCTTTGCTCAGTACCTGATGCATAAGCATCAGATACTGGTAGAGCAAGGTCTTTTTGCTCTGGCGCTAATTGACAACCACTTAGCACCAATAAAGCAATTGCACTTAGGCTGAATGTTTTAATGCTCATTCTGCGCTCTCCTTTGTTGTCTCGTTAGTTTTACCAGGGAATACACGGCGAACTAACACAAAGAACAACGGTACAAATACAACAACTAATATTGATGATGCGAGTGTGCCGCCAATAATCGAAATACCTAACGCATTTTGCGCACCAGAACCCGCACTTGAGGCTATTGCAAGTGGTAAAACACCACAAATAAAGGCCATCGAAGTCATGAGTATTGGACGTAAACGTAAGCGTACAGCTGCAATAGCCGCATCAACTAAGCCAAGCCCATCATCCATTTTATGAATCGCAAACTCTACAATCAGTATCGCATTTTTAGATGCCAAACCAATGGTGGTCAACAAGCCTACCTGCAAGTAAATATCGTTAGATAAGCCACCGCCTAGCGCTGCCATAATTGCACCAAATATACCCAGTGGGACAATCATCATTACCGCAAACGGTACCGACCAACTTTCATAAAGTGCAGCTAAACATAAAAATACAAACAACAGCGATAAGCCATATAGTAAAGGTGCTTGACCACTACTTGAGCGCTCTTGGAATGAAATACCGGTCCACTCAGACGAAATACCATTAGGCAGCTGTTTAACTAAACGCTCCATTTCATCCATTGCTTGGCCTGTACTGTAACCCGGCGCTGCACTACCTTGAATTTCCATTGCTGAAAAACCATTGTAACGCTCTAAACGTGGCGAACCATACGTCCAGTAGGCACTAGCAAACGCTGAAAACGGCACCATATCGCCATTATTATTGCGCACATACCACTTATTTAGATCCTCAGGCACCATGCGAGATTGTGCGTCACCTTGCATATACACTTTTTTAACTCGACCACGGTCAATAAAGTCATTCACATAACTACTACCCCATGCTGTCGAAAGTGTACTGTTGATATCGTTTTGCGACACGCCAAGCGCTTCGGCTTTTGCCAAATCTGTATCAAGTTGCAGCTCTGGCATGTCTTCTTGTCCATTTGGACGCACGCCCGCTAAAATTGGACTTTGGCTTGCTAAACCTAATAACTGATTTCGTGCCGCCAAAAGTGCGTCATGGCCAAGGCCTACACGGTCTTGTAAGAAAATATTGAAGCCATTAGCAGTTCCCAGTTCAACAATTGCAGGTGGCGGAAAGGCAAAAACAAATGCTTCTTTTATCGTTGAAAAGTAGCCCATCGCTTTACCTGCAACACCTTGAACAGATAACTCGTCACGTTGACGCTCATCCCAATGTTTAAGGTTAACAAAGGCAATTGCTGAGTTTTGGCCAGAGCCTGCAAAACTAAAACCAGTAACGGTAAAAATACCATTCACAGCTTCAGATTGATCGTTTAAAAAGTGATTTTCTACCTTTTTAACAACCTCAAGCGTTTGCTGTGTTGTAGAGCCTGCTGGCAGTGAAACTTGGTTAAACAAAATACCTTGGTCTTCGTCAGGTAAAAATGCCGTTGGCAAGCTTGAGAATACATAAACCATACCGCCCACAATCACACCATAAATAAGTAAGTAGCGTTTAGAGTGCGTAAGCATACGGCCTACAAAGCTTTGTGCACCTGAATTTGTTTTATCAAAACCACGGTTAAAGCCTGTAAAAAATCGGCCAAATAACGTCTCATTGTTATGTACATGGCTTGGTTTTAAAAGCGTTGCACACAATGCAGGCGTTAAAATAAGAGCAACTAAAACAGATAACCCCATCGCCGATACCAGTGTTATAGAAAACTGACGATAAATAATACCGGTAGAGCCACTAAAGAATGCCATTGGGATAAATACCGCAGAAAGCACCATGGCAATACCTACCAGCGCGCCTTTAATTTCATCCATAGATTTACGCGTAGCTTCAAGTGCCGAGAGTTTTTCCTCGGTCATTAAGCGCTCAACGTTTTCTACCACAACGATTGCGTCATCTACCAATAAGCCTATGGCAAGTACCATCGCAAACATCGTTAGCGTATTTATTGAATAACCAAAAGTGTACAAAATACCAAACGTACCTAGTAAAACCACTGGCACTGCTATTGTTGGTATAAGTGTTGCCCTAAAGTTTTGTAGGAACAAATACATAACTACAAAAACAAGTACAACAGCTTCAATTAAGGTGTGAATAACTTTTTCGATAGATAACGATACAAACGGCGTTGTGTCGTAAGGTATAACAGCATCTAACCCTTCAGGGAAAAACGGTTTTAGCTCTTCAATCGCTTTTTTAACTCCAGCGGCAGTATCAAGTGCGTTAGCACCACTGGCTAATTTAATACCTAACCCTGATGCAGGTTGCCCATCGTAACGAGCAACAACGCGGTAGCTTTCACCGCCAAGCTCTACTCTAGCAACGTCCTCTAGACGTACAAAAGAGCCATCTGGATTGGTTTTAACTAATATTTGTTCAAATTGCTCTGGCGTTTGTAATCGACTTTGCGCTGTTACTGTTGCATTAAGTTGCTGACCATCAACGGCAGGCATACCGCCAAGTTGACCAGCAGATACTTGTGCATTTTGCGCACTAATTGATGCACTAATATCAGCAGGTGTCAGCTTATAATTTTGTAACTTTGAAGGGTCTAACCAAATACGCATCGCGTACTGAGAACCAAACAGCTGCACTTCACCTACGCCTTCAACACGCGAGACAATATCTTGCACGTTTGATGAAACATAATCGCCAATATCAATATTGGTCATGCTGCCATCTTTAGACACAAAAGCATAAACCATTAAAAAGTTACGCGCTGACTTTGCAACTACAACACCTTGCCTTTGAACGGCTTCTGGTAATAGTGGAGTCGCTGTCGCTAGTTTATTTTGCACTTGAACTTGTGCAATATCAGGGTCAGTTTCAGCGCTAAACGAAAGTGTAAGCGTAGCAGAACCACTCGACTCAGACGTAGATGACATATAAAGCAGGCCATCAAGTCCTTTCATTTTTTGCTCAATAACTTGCGTTACCGTATCTTCAAGTGTGCGTGCAGATGCACCAGGGTACGTTGCAGTAATACTCACTGCAGGTGGTGCAATTGAAGGATACTGCGAAATAGGTAAACTCCTAATCGCCAAAATACCTGCAAGCATCACTACAATAGCGAGTACCCAAGCAAATATCGGTCTATCGATAAAAAATCGTGACATTAAAACTCTCCGTTATTGCGCTTGATCGGCTTTAGTAGACGATTGAATTTCAGATGGATTCACTGGTGCTCCAGGGCGGATTTTTTGTAAACCTTCAACTATTAATTTATCGCCATCCATTAAGCCATCAGTAACAAGCCAATCAGAACCAATAGTTCTATCTACTTTTAATACGCGGCTTTCTACTGTGTTATCTTTGCTGACAACCATTGCTGTTGGTTCGCCTTTTGAATTACGGCTAACACCACGTTGCGGAGCTAAAATAGCACCCGCCTTAACACCTTCCACAATAGAAGCTCGGGCATACATGCCTGGCAGTAATAATTTTTCTGGGTTTGAAAATTTAGCACGTAGTATTACTGAGCCAGTACTTGGATCAACTGTCACTTCAGAAAACTGCAATGTGCCTTTATGAGGATAAACAGAGCCATCTTCCATAATAAGTTCAACATCAGTTTGGCTAGTCGAATCAACACTTAGAGCACCTGATGATATTGCTTTTTTAAGTTTGGTAAGCTCATTACTTGATTGTGTTAAATCGATATAAATTGGATCTAACTGAGTCACTGTAGCCAGTGCAGTACTTTGGTTAGCACTAACTAGTGCACCTACAGTTACGCTTGATTTACTAATTTGACCACTAATTGGTGACGACACATGGCTGTAATCAAGGTTAATTTGCGCCGATTTTAACTGCGCTTTAGCCGTTAATAATTCTGCTTTTGCTTGCTTGTATGCAGCATCTGCTTCATCAAAGTCTTGCTGACTTACCGCTTTTATTTTTAAAAGCTCGCTAAAACGAGATGCTTTAGCTTTACTACTTGAAATACTCGCCTGAGCACGTGCAACACTTGCTTCACTTGCTGCTAAGTCTGCTTCAAATGTCGCAGGGTCTATTTGATACAGAGCCTGGCCTTGTTTAACCCCTTTACCTTCAACAAATAAACGAGATTGCACAATACCACTTACTTGTGGGCGAATTTCAGCAATTTGAAATGCACTGATACGACCAGGAAGTTCTTTTTTGAGAGTAAGCGCTTGGCTTTTTAATGTAAGTACACCCACTGGTACAGCTTTAGGAGCTGAAGCTTGTGACTGCTCAGCAGCCTGATCGCAACCAGTTAAAGCAACAGAACCGACGAGGGCTGACAATACAAATAAAGCGATGCGGGAACGCTGCATGTTAAATACCTTTTAGTTTAGAGTGAACGATCATTCTAAATTAAAACGCGCTGATAATGAATCTTAATTAGAAGAAATTTACACAAACTTACACTCCTCAGTACAATATACGTCTTAGGTTGCATTTAATGTTAATTAGATGAAAATAGAATCAAGGCTGTATGAAAATAAAACAACTTAACATATTGAAATAATATCTCATTTTAGAAACGAGGTTTTTAACAGACACAAAAAAGCCAAGCAAATACAGCTTGGCTAATTATATAGAAACTAAAGCGCACACCTTATTTTAAAGGGTATTAGCACTCTGCGGGTTAATAACCCTTGAAACTAACAACTGCTCTACCCTAATTCCTTCTACATCAACAACTTCAAACTTAAAGCCTGAAAAAGTTAAATGCTCCGCGCGTTTAGGTATTCGCTTCATATTGTAAATTAAAAAGCCAGCGACCGTTTCATAGTGCATCTGATCGGGAAATTCTTCTATATCAAGTACTTTTGCTAAATCGGTAATTGGGGTTAAGCCATCTACAAGCCATGAATTTTTATCGCGTTCTATGATTAATTCGTCGCCTTGATGAGTAATTAAATCACCCATAAACCCTTTCATTAAATCTTTTACCGTTACAATACCCACCGAAAGCGCATATTCGTTTACGACAACAGCAAATGGTTTTGCTGCGCTTTTAAACGCATTTAAAGCTTCTGATAAGCTTAATGTTTCGGGTAAGTAAAAAACATCTTTATCAATGAGATCATCGTTTATATTGGCAGCTTCGCCCTTTAGTACTTGTCGTAAAATATCTTTAGATTCAACAGAGCCATGCAACTTATCTAAATTTCCTGACACCACTAAAAAGTGGTTATGAGGGTGGTCAATAATTTTAGTCGCAATATCATGACTAGATTCGTTTAAATCAAAATATACAATTTGGTCGCGTGGCGTCATTACGCTTGATAAAAATCGCGCTTCTAGGTCAAACACATTGCCAATGAGTTCATATTCTTGCTTTTGCAAACTACCGTATGCAGCACCTGCTTCCATCATGGCAACAATGTCCTCTGTTGTCACATTGTCTTCTCGCTCAGCGGGTACTTTAAATAAGCGCAGCACAAAGTTAGTGACACCATTAAAAAACATCACCAGCGGGGTTAATGCAAAGGTAACCCAGCGCATTATTGTAACCACTCTAACAGCGACCGCTTCAGGCATGATCATCGCTAAACGCTTTGGCATTAAATCGGCGAACAATATAAACAAGGATGTAATAGTAAAAAACGAGAATAAAAAGCTAATTTTTTCTAAATGTGCACCTTGATAAAACAATACCAACACACTTTCAACATAAGGCGATAAGGCCTGCTCGCCCACAATACCACCCAATATCGCTATCGCGTTGAGTGCTATTTGGATCATGGCAAAAAAAGCCCCTGGATTTTCTTGTAGCTTTAGTACCGCTGCTGCCTTTATATTCCCTTCATCTGCCATTACTCGCAGTTTTATTTTACGCGACGCTGCAATTGCTATTTCTGACATAGCAAACAACGCACTGATCAAGATCAATAAGCTAATCCCGATTAAATCACCCATTTAACGCTCCAAAAAGTTAGTGCTTTTTTAAACAAAAAGCAGCTGGATTATAATCGGTTTTTAAAATGCGGCAATTTATATTTATAAAATATATTAAAGTAATTTAATTTCATGAGGTTACATTGATTAAACTGTTTTTTTAAACTGTTTAATTGCCTTTAAAGGCGACTTTTAATTGAACAACTAAGGCCGGATCCATATTTATATTACAAGCAAAAAATAATGGAGATTGAGCTGTATTTAGATTTAGTAATGGCTCGAGTAGCTCAAGCCTTGGCTCAGTTTTTATTCGATAGCTAAATTGCTTTTTGCTAAGAACAACAAAATCAAGAATATCGTGACGAGTGCTTATAAGTTTATCTATTTTATCTAGGCTATCGATGAGTAATAAATGCTTGTTCTCACTAAAGCCCCTCTCAAGCAAATAGTGATGACTAAAGTTATCACGCAGTACTGCTATTTTATATTTTTTAGCATCATTGAGAGTATTTAACTTTATACCTCTGGACTTTAGACCATAAATAGCAGAATCAAAGCTTTCCAGTTCACCTACCCAGTTAAACTTACTTTCTCTATTAGGTAATCGAACAATTGAAAATATACAGGTGTTTTTATCGCGTAGCGCTGCATTGTAAGATATGGCCCAACTATGCGCCAACATAGTGTATTTTATACCAGTGCCTTCTAGCGCTTTATGAACTTTATCGACAGAACGGCCAACGAGTTTATTATCTTCATTGAGATACTGAAAGTCCGGAAATACTTCCGTTACTATTGTGATTTCAGTTGCATCAACTTTAATACAGCTAATGAACAATAAAAAGATCAATAATTTCATTTAGCAAGGCCTCAACTAACTCATTATAAGTATTTAATAAATATAGCTGAGGCTTTATGAACTGCTAGTTTTTAGTCATGTAATGCACACTTATACGCTGATAGTGCTAGTATTTATAGCTCCTACAGTTTACTTGTTCATCGCACTAATTAAAAAGGCTGAAATTTTAGCGCCTTCTCTAAGTGTCGTTTCAGAGCTTGATTGGCCAACTAAAGAGCTGTCGGTAAATGGCGCTATTTCCATCATATCCGCACCCGTAATCGGGAACTCATCCGCAATGGCTGATAAAATATCAAGCGCATGCTGTGGTGTTAAACCATTATGTTCTGGCGTACCTGTGGCAGATGCAAACTCTGCATCAAGCGCATCAATATCAAAGCTTACGTATACTTCATCAACGTTATCAGCTTTTAATTGTGCAATAGCGTCGGCAGCAACCGCTGCTGCGCCGCGCTCAATGATTTCATGTGCCCAATGTTGCTTAACGCCAAAGGTACTTTCCCAGTGCGCTTTAGGCTTGCCACTTGAGCGTATACCAAATTGTATTAAATGATGTGGTGCCGGTAAAAACTCTAAAATATGTGTACACCAAGAGCCAAAACATAAATCTATGCCTAGGCGCTCAACAAGTAAATCGGTATGCGCGTCAAAGTGAATAATAGCGGTACGCTTACCTTGCTCACGTTTTGCTTTTAAGTACGCTTTGGTAAGTGGGTAACTAATTGAGTGATCGCCACCAATACCAAATATCCCTTTATCTTTAAATGTCGCGTAAAAGCTGTCGCATACATCCTCTGTGATTGATAACGGACTTACGTAGTAGTCGTTATCTTCATTACCGTATAGGGCTTTTTGGCAATTAGAAATGGTTGCATCATTTAGGTATTTATCATGAAGTAAATGTGGGATTACACGTACATCGCCTAAATCAAACGAGTGACACTGCGGTTGCTGATCAATTAAAGCTGAGCGCACAAACAGTGGCCCCCAGTTTGCACCGCGTAAAATACCACCGCCACAGTCTGAGCTAATACCTAACATAACGGCTTTATGTGGAGAATTTGGTAATTCATTTAAAGACTCGCGCCACAAATTATCAACGTTTTCAGTTTGTCCATAAAGTTTATTACGCAGTGCGGCTTTGCGCTCCTTTGCAGTATTTACTGTGTATACGCCATCACCTGGTGCGCACAAACAGTGCTCAACTTTGTTTTTAAATGCTTCAAATTGTGTGCTCATAATAAACTCCTTCGATTTTTATTCTGTACGTAGCTAATTACTTTTGATTAGTTATGCAAAATCACCAAAAGTGCCTAAACTTCAAATAAATTCCACTTTGCTAAATAAGTCTGTACCTAATATAAATAAACACGTTATCTTTTACGTGCTTAATACAAATTTAAGCCATTGAATTAATTTAATATTAATGAATATTTACCATAAACTATTTAATTGTAGTTACGCGCTTGGTTGATACTTATTATGTCTGCTTGAACATGTCAACAGCACAACAAGGCTACTTGTATAAGCACTTGATTGAATATTCATAGTTGATGAATAAATCAAATTAGTTCTTAAAATTATTAAGACTTAATTGGAGGAGTTAAGATAAAACGGACAATCGTCCTGTACTTGATAAACGTTTCTAGCAATGATGCTAGATTGACACAATTTATTATAAAAAGGCTTAGCTATGGAAAAGGTATTTCACTTAGGACTATGTATTGACGATCTTAAAGGTGCAAAACTTGCGATTGTACCGGGCGATCCAGATCGTGCTGCACGCATTTCACAATTCCTAGACAACCCAACCTGCCTTGCTCAAACTCGTGAGTTTCATGTTTACTTAGGTCAACTAAACGGCCATTCGGTGGTTGTTTGTTCTACGGGTATTGGTGGTCCATCTACGTCGATTGCAGTAGAAGAATTAGCACAACTTGGCGTGCGTAAATTTTTACGTATTGGTACAACAGGTGCGATTCAGCCACATATCAACGAAGGTGAAATTTTAATTAGCCAAGCGTCTGTACGTTTAGACGGTGCAAGCCAGCATTTTGCTCCTCTTAGCTACCCTGCTGTGTCTGACTTTTATGCAACACAAGCTATGGTACAAGCATGTAAAAACTTAAATATCGATTTTCATATTGGTATTACTGCATCAAGCGATACATTTTATCCAGGACAAGAGCGTTACGATACGCATTCTGGTTACGTTCCTAAATCACTACAAGGTAGCTGCGAAGAGTGGCAAAAACTGGGCGTGATGAACTACGAAATGGAATCAGCAACATTATTTACTATGTGTGCAGCCCTTGGTTTACAAGCAGCATGTGTTGCCGGCGTACTTGTTAATCGTACTCGCCAAGAAATACCAAATGTTGACCATGGTGAAATTGAGCGTAAATCTGTAGCGGTAGTATTAGAAGCGGCTAAAGTATTACTTGATTAATACACGTTATAGCAGTTAGTGAGTTATTTAATTCGATAGAATGGCACATTTTAATAAAGCACAGCTCTGCCTGTGCTTTATTGTTTTTGAAAGGTTATTTTAGCTGAGCGCTAATTACTTCTATTGCCGGTAGATTTTTAAAACTTGCAAGTACAGCACGTGCTACACCCGCTTGGTTTTCATGGCCTGCGGTTTCTAAAAGTGTAATTGATTTTACTGTACTTTCGTTAAAGCTAAGCCCTGCGATAAATAATTGGCTAAGCGCACTTTGCAGTGGCGACAAGCTTGGGCTGTACGCTGCGTTTTCTGCGTAACTTCCGTAAAAATCACCATTTTTAAATGTACTAATTTTTACTGCACTAAAGTTTTTACTATAGGGTACGTATGCGTTTAATGCAGTACTTGCTAGTTTTTCATCTAGTTGAGCATTTGCAAATACTTGCTGGTGAGGCTCTGGATTAAACAAGCTAAACGCGTTACCTAAATCAGTCGGCCCAAACGAGTGCGGCAGTAATTCCGCCAATTTAAAGTGTTGCTCTGGCAATAAAATATCAAACTCTTTCGCATCAGCGAGTTCGTTCATGAACTGACGACAATACCCACACGGTGCATCGCTAATCGCTATTTTAACTATTTTTTTAGCGCCGTTTAACCATGCGTTATTTATAGCCGATTGCTCTGCATGAACCACTAAACTCAATGCTTGATGATCAAACTCTACATTTGCACCAAAGTAAAAGTTTACCTCATCGTTTTCATCAAGTGCTTTAACAATTGCGCCTACATGAAAATCTGATATCGGCGCAACGGCATACTCAGAGGCTAAAGGTACTAAACCTTGTAATAATGCATCATCAGACACATTTAGTTGTGCGCATAACTGCTTAATATTATTAGAATTTAATATGCCACGCTGTGATTTTAATTGACTACGTAATGACGCTGTTTGCGCTACGTTTAATGTGATGTGCGAATTTGTAAGTGCTGTATCTTGCTGTACAGTAAAAGTTGCTGAAGCCATAACATTTTTTAATTATTCAATGGCTAAGTAGTTTAAAAGGTTAAGCCGCTAATTGCTAGGGCCTGTTGACCTTTCAGGATTAAAATTTGTTCTAACTAGGGACGATTTAATCGTGGCGCGAGGTTTGTAACCTAGTGGGCTAAGTAAAAACCGAGCAACAAAGAGTTAATCGTCCCTAGGACGAACCTTCGGGCAGCGCGTGTTTGGTCTTTATGCTGCGTTATCGCCTATTTATGGGGAATAACCACACTACATAGGCTCTGCCTTGCCTAAATACCAAATACACTGCTGCAAATTTAACCTCGAAAGATAAACAGGCCCTAGGTTATTAAACGCAAAAAAAGGGATCACATCGCGTGCTCCCTTTAATTTTAACTGGTATGCCCAACAAAATAATTAATTGGTATACCTAACAAAATAACATGTTAGCCGGTATTACGCATACCTGCTGCAATACCTGTCATCGTGATCATTAATGCATTATCAATGTCACCTTCGTTGCGTTTTTCCTCTGAGCGAGCACGGCGTAAAAGCTCAACCTGTAGTAAGTTAAGTGGATCGGTGTACGGGTTACGTAAACTAATCGACTCTTTAATCCAAGGTTGTTCGGCTAGTAGGCTTTTTTGCGGGCTAAGTGATTGCACCAAGCTAATTGCTTCTTGAAGCTCTTTACGAAGTGTTACACCCAGTGGTTTGTACATATCTTCCACCAGCGCATTATCATAATGCTCACTCAACCAACAATCGGCTTTACTAAATACCATTTCTAGCATTTCTAGGCGCGATCTAAAGAACGGCCACTGTAAGCTCATTTCGTTTAGGGTTTCTGCGCCATACTTATTAAGCGCAGCTTTTAAGCCTGTTAACGCACCTAGCCATGCAGGAAGCATTAAACGGTTTTGGCTCCACGCAAAAATCCATGGAATAGCACGCAGGCTTTCAACACCGCCATTAGGGTTACGTTTCGCAGGACGCGAGCCAAGCGGCAACTTAGACAGCTCAAGCTCAGGTGTTGCCATTCTAAAGTAAGGTACAAAGTTTTCATCATGGCGAACTACATTACGGTAATGCTCACACGACTCCTCACTTATTAGCTTCATTACTTCGCGCCACTGCGGTTTTGGCTCTGGTGGCGGTAATAAGTTACTTTGCAGAACTGCGCCTGCGTAAATATTTAAGCTTTGCAGTGCTACATCGGGTAAACCAAATTTAAAGCGAATCATCTCGCCTTGCTCGGTTACACGCAAGCCACCTTTTAATGAGCCAGGCGGTTGTGAATGCAGCGCTTGTGCAGCGGGTGCACCACCACGTCCTACTGTACCACCACGTCCGTGGAATAAAACAAGCTCAATACCACGTGCATCAGCAAGCTGTACTAGCTTATCCATTGCTTCGTACTGCGCCCAACCTGCTGCCATCATGCCAGCATCTTTAGCTGAATCAGAGTAACCAATCATTACGTTTTGGGTGTTTTTAATGTGCCCGCGATACCAAACATTATCAAGCAATGTGGTAATTACATCACTGCCTGCGTTTAAATCGTCGAGTGTTTCAAACAACGGTGCTACTGGTAAATCAAAGCTACAGCCGCTTTCTTTTAGCAACAGTTGTACTGCTAAAATGTCTGACGCTGTTCGTGCCATTGAAATAATATACAAACCAAATGTTGCTTCGTCTTGCTTGGCAATTACATCAAAGGTATCAAGTACTTCTTGTACATCAGGGCTTGGTTGCCAATGCTTTGGAATAAGCGGTCTGCGTGAGTTAAGCTCTGCAAGTAAAAATGCTTGTTTGTCTTGCTCTTGCCATTGGTTATAGTCGCCTAAACCTAAATAACGAGTCAGTTCTGAAAACACATCGCCGTGGCGAGACGAATCTTGGCGCACATCAAGTTTAGCTAAACGCAAACCAAAGCTATTTATACGGTGCAGTAAATCAAGTAATAAGCCATCCGCAACTACTTTCATATTACACTTTAATAACGAGCGATAGCACACTTCAACTGGGTGCTTAAGCTGATTAATATTAGTAATTAAATCTTGTGAATCGCTGCGCTTATTTTTAATTTTAGCACCTAAGTGCGCCACTGTTTCTGCAACCTGATTTTTAAGCTTTTTGATCACCGCTCTGTATGGTTCAAACTCTTGCCCTGCAAGCTCAACAAGCTCATCACTGGCATCTGACATAGATAATTCAGCGCACAACGTTTTTAAATCTTGAATGTATAAGTTAAGTGCCATCCAACGACCATGATCAAGCACTTCTTTTGTTACCTGCGATGTTACAAATGGATTACCATCACGGTCTCCACCCATCCACGATGTAAACTCAATTGGGCTGTAATCTATTGGCAACTCTAAGCTCAACTGGTCTTTAACATTGGCTGAAAATTCACGTAAAAAGCGCGGAACCGCATGCCAAAGGCTATTTTCTATTACTGCATAGCCCCATTTGGCTTCATCAACTGGCGTTGGGCGAGAGCGACGAATATCGTCGGTATGCCAAGCTTGGCTAATCAGCTGTTCAATACGATTTAAAATATTGTCCCGCTCTTGCACTAAGTTGTCTTTTCGCTCTAATGACGCTAAGCAATCACTTAGTTCAACGTGTTTGTTAATAATAGTACGGCGCGTAACCTCGGTTGGGTGAGCGGTCAATACTAAGTTTATGTGGAGTTTTGAGAGTGTTTCGGCCAAATGATTACTGTCTAACTGGCCTTGTTCTGCTTTTGTAGCTAACGTTTTTAATGTTTGAGTGAGAGGGTTTTGTTGACCAAGGCCAACGTCATTAAAACGCGAAACGGTATGAAATTGCTCTGCTACATTAGCAAGGTTTAAAAAATGATTAAATGAACGGGCAACCGGTAAAAGCTCTTCATCACTAAGCGCATGTAAAACATCTATTAGCGCTTGTCTGTCGTCTTCGTTACCACTGCGAGATGATTTTGATAAAGCACGAATTTCTTCCACTTTATCTAAAATCGCTTGACCTTGGGCATCTTTGATTGTTTGTCCTAGTAGTTGCCCTAGTAAATTTACATTACCTCGCAAGGCGGCGTATTGTTCACTCATTTATCAGTCTCCATTTTTTCGTAGGACACTATTAATATCATCATGAAGAGATATTTAATAGATCCATTTGCAATGTCTTGTCGTAAAAAAGTATATATAAAATAATCACAAAGAATTCACATGATCATTTTTTACGATGGTAACTGCCCTCTTTGTAGCACCGAAATGCAGCAACTAAAACACGCTGATAACAAAAACTTAATTACGCTTGAAGATCTTAACGCGAGCGACTTCAGTGAGCGCTACCCGTATATTGATAAAGACAAAGCAATGAACTACCTTCAAGCTCAAAAGCAATCAGGTGAAATGATTTATGGGCTCGATGTAACTTACGAAGCATGGAAAATAGTGGGTAAACACAGCTGGTTGAAAATTTTTCGCTTGCCAATAATTCGCTTTTTCGCTGACTGCGGATACCTATTATTTGCTAAGTATCGGCACTCCATCAGTCGCTTTTTAATGCCAAATACTCAGTGCAGTAATGGCCAATGTGGACTAAAAGCAAAAGGTGATAAATGAAAACTATTGTTTTATTCGGCGCAAGCAGTGCCATAGCAAATGCATACATGGAACATCTACAAATAAACACGCCTACTCATCAGATCGTTTGTATTAGTTCAAAAAGTATTGAGTCTGGCTCAAGTGTTGTCCACCTGCATACTGACTACACAAAACAAAGTTTAGCGCGCGTTACTAATTACCTAAAAGAGCAAAATGCCGATATACAACAAGTTATTATATTCAATGGTACACTGCACAACGAAACCCATATGCCTGAAAAAAAGCTGGAGGATTTAGACGCTGAGTATTTTAGCCAACTTCTAAATTCAAACACCCTAACTCCCCTACTTTGCTTACAGAGCGTATTACCACTGTTAACCCACAAAACGCAGTGTACTATTACTGCATTAAGTGCGCGCGTAGGCAGCATAAACGACAATAAATTAGGTGGTTGGTATACTTACCGCGCATCTAAAGCGGCGCTTAACATGCTATTTAAAACCGCTGCTATAGAGCTTGCTCGTCGTGCTAAAAATACCAAACTCATTCTGTTTCACCCTGGCACTACAGATACAGCACTTTCAAAGCCCTTTCAAAAAAATGTACCTGAAGGCAAATTATTTACGCCTGAATTTGTAGCCAAGCAACTATTTGAATTAACAAACAATAACCCTGATTTAAAACTAAACGGTGAGCCTGCTTATTTAGACTGGCAAGGCTCTACAATACCGTGGTAAGGACTTTTAATGCATTTTACTAAAGCGCAAATAGACGCACTTGAAAAACATACCCGTACACATTTAATTAATTCTCTTTCGGGTTTTAAAAGCGCTAATTTAATTGGCACGCAAGACTTACTCGGCAATACCAACTTGTCGATTGTAAGTTCGGTTATTCACCTTGGGGCTAACCCACCTTTGGTCGCCATGATTATGCGCCCTCATAGTGTGCCGCGTCATACGTTTGAAAATATTTTACAAACGGGCACTTACACCATTAATCAAGTGAATAAGTCGATTTATAAACAAGCTCATCAAACTTCAGCCCGTTACGATAAAGACGAGTCTGAGTTTGATGCTACAGGCTTAACACCTGAATACTTAAACGACTTTGCAGCCCCTTTTGTAAAAGAAAGCCGCTTAAAGTACTCGGTTAAATTTGTAGAAAATCAACATTTAGCCATCAATGGGACTGAGCTCGTTATTGGCGAAATTATGGATGTTTTTGTTGATAAAGCCGCGCTGCAAAGCGATGGTTTCCTAGATTTACAAGCAATAGAAACAGTGGCAGTAACCGGGCTTGATAGCTACCACACAAGCAATAA
This sequence comes from Pseudoalteromonas sp. NSLLW24, assembly GCF_015864725.1. NCBI lineage: Bacteria > Pseudomonadati > Pseudomonadota > Gammaproteobacteria > Alteromonadales > Pseudoalteromonadaceae > Pseudoalteromonas > Pseudoalteromonas sp. NSLLW24. Next base: position 88,293 of record NZ_JADYWQ010000013.1, read on the forward strand.
ACTCACGCGTTTACCTTACGCTAAAAAATAATATGATCATTTAAGAGGCTATAAACTATTAGCCTCTTATCGCATAACATTGAATTTTACCTTGGTATTAATCACACTAGCTAAAAATCCAAGGAGAAAAACATGACCACTATAGGCATAGGTACACAATCAAGCGAGCAAGCGCTGGCAAGCCTAAGTAATATGACGCAAACGCTAACCCCTATTGCTGCTGACGAACATTTAGAGCGCATAGCCAAAGCGCAAGCTTATATGCTTGCAAACAACATAGATGCAATTTATTTAAACGCTGGCACCAACCTAACCTACTTTACAGGTATGAAATGGTACGCGAGCGAGCGCATGGTTGGCGCAATATTACCGGCCCTTGGTGAAGTACAATACATTGCGCCTTATTTCGAAATTGGTTCACTAAACGGGTTTAAAGTAATAGAGGGACCTATTCATGGGTGGCAAGAGCACGAAAATCCTTATGCACTTTTTGTCGAAGTACTAAAAAAGTTAAATATTAATGAAAACGCAACCATTGGCATTGATGAAAGCGCACAATTTTTTATATTCGACGGCATTAATAAAGCGCAAACGGGTTTAACACTCATAAACGCACAACCTGTAACGGCGCATTGCCGTATGCATAAATCAATTCACGAGCTTAGCTTAATGCAGCGCGCGATGGATATGACCTTAGCCGTGCATCAAGCCACAGCAAGCATGCTTTATGAGGGAGTAACCACCACCGAAGTAGAAGCCTTTATTAAGCAAGCACATCAAAAAGTAGGCGCGCCAGGTAACTATTTTTGTATTGTTTTATTTGGTGTTGCAACGTCTTTTCCGCACGGTGTTAAAGACGCCCAAGTACTTAAAAAAGGCGATATGGTATTAATTGATACCGGCTGTAAAGTACACGATTACCTATCTGATATAACCCGTACCTATGTATTTGGCGAACCTACAATGCGCCAACGGATGTTTTGGGATCATGAAAAAGCAGCGCAAATGGCCGCGTTTAATGCCGCTAAAATCGGTGCTACCTGCGAAGACGTAGACGCGGGCGCACGTACTTATTTAGCGGCGCAAGGGCTAGGTCCGCAGTACCAAACACCGGGTTGCCCGCATCGAACGGGGCACGGCATTGGGCTAGACATTCACGAATGGCCATACTTAGTTGGCGGTGATAAAACCCCACTTGCCCCTGGCATGTGCTTTAGTAACGAGCCAATGTTAGTTATACCCGATGAATTTGGCGTGCGTTTAGAAGATCATTTTTACATGACCGACAACGGCCCTCATTGGTTTACACAACCAAGTTATAGCATTGACGACCCATTTGGGCTTAACGCCTAAAGATTATTACCTTCTAAAAGAGCAGCTGTATAGCTGCTCTTTTTAGTTTGGTATTGATAAAGCTAAATTAATCCCAATATCCTTTTTTATACTTAGTTATAAGCAATCCTCAAAAGGATAAATATGAAAAACTTTAAAATTGATATCGTTTCAGACGTAATGTGCCCTTGGTGTGTAGTGGGTTATAAAAACCTAGAAACTGCACTAGAGCAACTTAAAGACGAAATGAGCGCAGATATTACGTGGCATCCTTTTGAACTAAATCCAGATATGCCAATTGAAGGTCAGGATTTAAACGAACATTTAATGCAAAAGTACAACCTAAGTGAAGAACAAGGCGACGAAAATCGTAAAAACATGTTCGAAGCCGGTCAACGTGCTGGGTTTACCTTTAATTTTGATGGCAAACGCATCATGATCAACAGCTTTGATTTGCATCGTTTATTAATGTGGGCACGTGAAGAAGGTAAGCAAACCGAGTTAAAACTCGCCTTTTTTGAAGCGCACTTCACAGATTTAAAATACTTAAATCAAGAAGAAGCACTGCTCGACGTTGTTGAAAAAGTGGGTCTTGATAAAGAAACTGCGCGCGGTATTCTACATTCAGACAAATACGTACAAGACGTACGCCAAGAGCAAGACAACTTTAAACAGATGGGTATTACTTCCGTCCCTACATTTATCATAAACGATAAATATGCACTCACTGGCGGACAACCAAGCGACTCATTCATTCAAGCACTAAAACAAATTAGTGAAGAAGAAGCCAAGCAAGACGCTTAACGAGTAAAATTGTTGTTTAATACTTAAAAAAGGCTGCACATTGCAGCCTTTCTTATATATTTATCAGTTCAAAAATAATACAAAGTTGTTATTTACCTTAGATCTCTTTTGGTGTCATTATAGAAACTACATTTAACAAATCGATAACAATACCTATAAAGGGATTTATAATGAAATATATAATTACAACATTAACTTCACTGTTTCTTTTAACCGCATGTTCGACAACACCTCTACCTGATAACCCTCACTCTACGCTAATAATGCCCAGTCCTCCGGAGTATCCAATTAAAAGTGTCCGTGAAAAAATTGAAGGTAGTGTGACAATGTCTTTTGATGTAAATACATCTGGTAAGCCCATTAATATTAAAGTGATTAAAGCTGAGCCTGTGAAAATTTTTGATAAAGCAGCGATTCGCTCTCTTTCTAAATGGCGTTACGCACCTAAAGTAGTTAATGGTATTGCGGTAGTTGATGAGAATTTAGAAATGACTATAGATTTTAATTTAGCAAAATAATAACTAACTAAAACAGGCTGCACATTGCAGCCTTTTTCTATATAGCGAAGGTTACTTCTTACTTAAAAGTAAACTAAGTACGATAAAGCACTTTAATAACATGCCAGCCGAATTTTGTTTTAACTAGGTGGGGTTCTAAAATTGCACCTTTAAATGCAATTTTGTCAAACTGTGGGACCATTTGCCCGCGTCCAAATTCACCTAAATCCCCGCCTTTTTTACCCGATGGGCATGATGAATACTTTTTAGCTAAGGTTTGAAACTTTGCACCTTTACCCAATTGCTTAATAATATCTTCTGCAATTTCTTTGTGCTTAACCAAAATGTGAAGTGCATGTGCTGTGTTTGCCATGAAAAAAGCCTTTTATACCGTTAGCTAAAATTAAACGCGGCGATTTTAGCACAGCCACCTAAACCTAGCATCTACTTATAGCTAACCAATCTAATAATTGGCAACACTTAATAGTACACTTTAATTCACGAAACCTGATATTTGATCTAAGCAGCTATATTCAGGGTCTGAGAATGGGCTTAACCTAGTTACTTTCCTTATTCGTGGTGCTTTACTTTTTTCATGGCTGGAAATAACGCCCTCCACTAAAAGCATTCTATCGCTACAACGCTTAACAAACCCCTCCGTTACATCACCGTAAAATGGGAATACTAAGTATTGCTTTGACATATTCTCTAAAGCTGCATGATCTTCATAAAAAACAAGGTGTGTAGTGGTACAGTGTCCATAATATCCAACTAAGCACACTTTAGTTCCAATCAGCTCACTTTGATTCTTAAACAGTTGACCCCATGATACTTTTTTACATTCAATATTTTCCTGTAAAGGAAATGCTTTTACAGAAAAAACAGATACTATTAAAAATAACAATTTAGACATAGATATAAATTTTTTCATATTTTCCTCCTATGTTTACAATAAGAAAAAATTATACATTTGGCTTCTATTAATTTTCGGGGAGGATAGCCCTATAACGCATCCGTACACTCTAACCTGAGAGGCCTAGTCATTTTATAACCTATCAATTTGTATAAATTAATACCTCAAGATTAGCAGTAATCAACCAAAGGCAAGAAGAAAAAACCTAACCCAATTAGTTTTCTGCCTCTGCTATGAGCCTTTCTAAAATCAGTTTTTAAATAACCTTCTTAAATTCACGGCTGAATAAACTACCATTGCTATAAGCGCAAACAACAAAAGATAAATACCGTAGTCCACACCGACTATTAGGTAGGCTTTACTAGGCTCCTTAAGGTTATAATAAACATTAACTTTATCGCTCATTTCATATTTCTTAAGTTAGAAATCTCGATCCGTTCTATCAAGCATAGAGTTAAAGTTAGATACTCGGTTTCCAACAAATAGCTTTTTCTCAACTGAATACGAGTATTCGACCTCTATAATATAGCGCTCCTGGTTATGTTGTATACGCAATGCATTACTAAAAATAACAGTACCCTCGACCACAGGCCAACTTTTCGTAGCCAGGCCTTCTGAAACAATTGCTACTAAATAAGTACTCCAAGCGAATTAAGCTAAAAACATTACGACAAAAAAACTTTGCTTTTTTTAAACATATTAGCACCTAATTCCAGAAGGAGGGCTTCACAATACAGTGTAGCTATTTCAACCTTCTTTATAGCTGAATTTAATCCATTAGTTATACCATCGGTGGTGTCAGGTATTGAAAAAACCCTAACAGCTGACCGATGCATAAGCAGCTTATATTGCATCATTGCGGTTATTCCACTGCTTAAAGTATTTGTCTAATGGAGCACTATGATTCAAAACATTAGTAAATTTCTTTACCTGCGTTCAGGTTAAATAATGTTTGGCATCCTCTGGGTTGGGTATTCTGCAGTACTGATATTTTCCAAATAAGGTATAGCGGTTTAAAGCAACCCTATCGTATAACCAATTATTAAACCTATTTGGCAAAATACTAAATACAGTTGCTAGTTTGTATGGGTAACCTAGCTGCTTAACAACGTTAAAAAAAGCATGGCTTTGCGTATACGCTTTACCGTTTTCTAGGTAAACCATTGAGGCATATTCAATTGTTGAAAAACCAAAGTGTGTTAACAACAGTTCCCCTTTTGGAGATTGCACGCTGCATAATCTAAAAATAGTATTTTTATCGTGAGCAATAATAAAGTTACACCACGCGCTGCAAAGCTTACATTGCGCATCAAATAATATAATTTTTTGATTTTGCATTAGTGTCACTGCATCATCGCTCATAACACTTTCCTTAAATTAAGTACTAAATTACTGCTGCACCGGCTTTTTTTGTAACTTGCGCTGCAAAGTACGTCTGTGCATATTAAGTTGCCTTGCGGTAACCGACACATTGCCATTATTACTGTGTAATACTTGTTGAATATGCTCCCACTCTAAACGCTCTGGCGACATAACCGCATCATCAATAACACTCGATGCCGATGCCACAGGCTCGGTGTTAAGCGCTTTTAATAATGTTGCCATATCAACCGGTTTAGTAAGGTAGTCGTTTGCGCCTAAACGCATTGCCTCTACTGCGGTTGCTATACTTGCAAACCCAGTTAGTAAAACAATATGAGCCTGAGTGAGCAAACTACGCAGCGGCTTTATGAGTACAAGTCCGTTATCGTCACCTAGTTTCATGTCTAATAAAATAAAGTCGGGCAATAGTTTACGCGCGGTAAGTAACGCATCACTTTGGTTATGCGCCACCTCGCAGATAAAGCCTTGTTTAGTTAAGCGCCTTGCCAGTGTGCTGGCTAAATTTATGTCGTCTTCAATTATAAGTAACTTCATAAGGCGTTATTCTCAGTGTTTACAATAGCGAGTTTAACTTTGGCGACAGCGCCGCCATCTGCATGGTTAAACAAGGTAAGTGAGCCATTCAAACGCTCAAAAGTAACGTTTGATAAAAGCACAGCAAGCCCCATTCCTTGATCGCTTGGCATAAGTTGCCCGCCCAGCTCTGCTAATTGCGATGACGAAAAGCCACAGCCAAAATCACGAATTAACAAGTAAACGCATTCACTATGTAAGTTATCTTGCTGCCAACTCAGCTCTAACTGGGTTTGACCTTGTTTTTGATTAGCAAGCGCGGCATTTTGCAATAAATTTAAAATAGCGGGCAATAACATCGCATCACTCAATAATGTTGCTGCAATAGGTGGCGTAATCCATTTAATGTGCTGATCAGGGTGTTGTAGTAGAAGTGTGTCTGTAATTTGTGTTTGCAGTTGCTTTACGGTGGTATGCTCTTGCGAATTTTTAAGACGTAATTGCTCTGAGAGTTTTCTAAAGTCGTTAAGTTGTGTACTGCACTGAGTAAGCGGCGCTTGCATGTGCTTAACAATAGGATTGTTTGGTTGATCTTCTAATAACTCTTCAAACAGTAACTGTAAGTTTGCAATTGGGGTCGCTAGTTGATGGGTTATTTGTGCAGCGGCCCCATCAAGGGTAACAAGCTGTTCATTACGCAATTGTTTTTCACGCACGTTTGCAATAATTCGCTCTCGCTCTTTAAGTGCCCTGCTCATTGCGCCAATAACAAGTGCAATTACACTGGCACTTAAAACAAAATTGACCCACATGCCAATAAAGTGACCACTCATATTCATTTGATGCATACTGTGATCGGGCATCTTTATCAGTAAAAAACTGTATGCGGCAATGGCTAATACCGCAATATAAGCTAATCCTTTTTCTCGCATCGTAACAGCAGCGATCATTATTGGGAGTAATAACAACGATACAAATGCATTAGTTGCACCGCCACTTAGTGAGAGCAAAACCGTTAAAAATAATACATCAGCGGTTAACTGCATCAACATACCCAAAGGTTTAGCGCGGCTTACATTACGATAGGCAAACAGGCTAATAAGCTGAAACACAGCCTCAACGGCAATAACAATCAGCAAAGGCAGTAATGCGATTTGATGTTCTAGCAAAAAATAAACGCTAAGCACCGCAATTAATTGCACTGCAATTGCGCCACTTCGCAGCATCAATAGTCGACTAATGGTGGGGTCGGTTTGCATTAACAAGAGGTAATTGCCCAATCAAATGTTTAATATGGTTATTTTAACGGTTATGTAATTTTTAATCATCATCCATCGAAATTGAAAACGGAGCACAAGGCGTTCCTTGGTGAAACACCATTTGCCATTGCTCACCTTGCTTACGCCAAAGCGACATACGCAATGAATAATTAAATTCACTGCGAGCAGAGCGCCTATAAGCTGCTTGATAACTAAGTTGCACTACATCATCGCTCAGCATTCGGCCCTTAAAATGCTGATTATAAAACTGTGGCACAACCTCGGTAGGTAAGCGGGTAAGTACTTGGTATTTATTAAATGTAGTGCCATTGGCAGCAATTTCGATAAATTCATCATCGAGTAAAGCATCTAATGCGCGCTCAGATTGGCGAACTTCTGGGTCTAGTAACTGGCGCTCAGCGTCAATCAAATGATTAAACAACGACACTTTTATTTTGCTGCTCATAACCTTCCCTATTGTTTATAAACTTGCCCGGCTTTCATAACAAATTGCACGTTTTTAAGTACGTCGATATTTTTAAGCGGTGAGCCATTCACACTGATAATATCTGCTTGTTTACCAACACTCAAGTCGCCAATGAGTGCGCTTTGCCCCAGCAGTTTAGCTGCATGTATAGTTGCTGATTTAATAGCTTGGGCTTCGCTCATACCATTGTTTACCATTAAACTAAATTCGTTAGCATTGAGCCCATGACGCGACACCCCAGAGTCTGTTCCAAAAGCTATATTAACCTTATTTTTCAGTGCAAGTTTAAACGAAGCCTGCATTTTTGGAGTCACTTCACGCACTTTGTCGGCTATTGCCGGTGGCATATTTGGATTTGTAAGCACCTCTTCACTTACCGTTGCACCCGCTAAAAGCGTCGGTACTAAATAAGCTCCCGTTTTTTTAAATAACTTTATTGCCTCTTTATCTAAATAAGAGCCATGCTCAATAGAATCTACACCGGCTTTTAAGGCCGCTTTTATACCTTGTGTACCGTGTGCATGCGCTGTAACTTTACGCCCCAAGTGATGAGCAGTATCAACAATTGCAATCAGCTCTGCATCTGTAAGTTGTTGGTTAACACCAGCAGCGGTATTACTTAGTACTCCACCCGTGGCAGTAATTTTAATTACATCAGCTCCACTTTTAATTACCTCGCGTACCGCACGGCTACAATCATCCGCGCCATTACAAATACCAATCCCACCTGTAACCGCATCTGTAATATCTTTTCGATAACCGTGCATATCTGCGTGTCCACCGGTAGGCGATATTGTATTACCCGCTGCAAAAATACGAGGGCCGTTAATATCATTTCTCTCGATAGCGCGTTTTAGCGGAAATATAACTTTATGATCGCTACCTAAATCTCGCACTGATGTAAAACCCGCATCTAGCGTACGTTGCAAATATTTAATTGAGCGCAAAGCATAGTCGGCATCATATTCTGTTGCCCAGCGGTGAGGGTTTGCTTTAGCATCTCGCTCAAACGTAACGTGAACATGCATATCAATAAGACCAGGCATTACAAATTGATTTTTAAGATTGATAATATCGGCATCAGGTAGGTTAAGTTCTACTTTTGTGAGGTAGCCGTCTTTAATGGCTGTTATTGTATTATCTGTTATAACTAACGTTTGCTCTGTTTTTACTTTTTGATCCTCGGATGCAAGTAAACTGCCCGCATATATAATTTTATGCTGTTGAGCAAAAGCCCCGTTTGCAATTAATGCCAGCGTTATTCCAGTGAATGTTGTTATTAGTGTTGTTTTCATACTTGCTCCTTTTTTATACTAGCATTACCTTAAATAACCCGTAATTGCGAATATTTACGATACAAAGCATGCTATAAACTAGTCTTGAAAGCCGTTTTTTGGTATAACTCACCCATTAGAAATACATGTCAGACCACCTTAAGAGAACATACTATGCCTTACGCACATATCACTGGTTGGGGTAAATGCATTCCACCAGCAAGCATTAGCAACGATGAAATTAGTGAAATAGTTGATACCACCGACGAGTGGATAACCACGCGTACAGGCATTAAATCTCGCCGTGTGAGCCATGTAAGTACCGCCGAGCTGGCAACCGTTGCAGCTAAGCATGCTATTGCGTGCGCAGGCGTTGATCCCAAAGATATTGATTTAGTAATATTAGCAACCTGTACACCTTCTACTGTTGTGGCAAATACCGCCTCACAAGTGCAAAAAAACATTGGTGCAACAGGCGCTGCCGCAATGGATACAAACGCGGCATGTTCGGGCTTTTTATATGCATTGCAAGCTGCTACAGCACAAATTCAAGCGGGTATGATCAAAAAAGCAGTGGTCATTGCCGCTGAGCGTATGACCTGGTACGTAAACTGGGCACGTCGCGATAGCGCTGTTTTATTTGGCGATGGCGCAGGTGCAGTAGTACTTGAAGCGGCAGATACGCCAGCGGGTTTACTAGCAACCAAAACTGGTTGTGACAGTGAAGACCGCGATATTTTACACATCACTAACTTTGGTAGTGATTTAAATAAATATGAGCCAATTGGACCATCTGATTTATTATTTGAAGGTCGTGAAATTTTCAAACGTGCTGTTAAAGGCATGAGCGAAGCGTGCGACGATGTACTTAAACAAGCCGATTTGAGCCTTGATGACATTAATGTACTAGTTCCACACCAAGCTAACTTACGTATTATTCAAGCTATTCAGCATCGTTTAAAAGTACCTGACGAAAAAGTAATGGTTAACATTGGTGAGTATGGTAATACCTCTGCTGCTACGATTGCTATTGCGTTATGTGAAGCCGTTGAGCAAGGGTTAATTAAACCGCATTCAAACATTATGTCTGCTGCATTTGGTGCAGGCCTTACCTGGGCTGCAAGTTACATAAAATGGGGCGAACGCGTAACGCCTATTAGTGTAAGCGATGCCGCTTTACCGCCATGTGATAAAACCGGTTTAGAACTTGTAGCACCGGCCGTTAAAGCATGTAAAGAAGCGCAGCCAAGCTAACACAACATGTAATAAGTCACATATAAAACGCACTTAATTAAGTGCGTTTTTGCTTTTTAAGGAATTAAATTTGAAACTTTTAGGTATTCACCACGCTGCCATTATTTGCAGTGACTATGCACGTTCTAAACACTTTTATAGCAATGTACTTAAACTTAATGTTATTAATGAGCACTTTAGAGCTGATCGTAATTCATATAAATTAGATTTAGCCATGCCCGATGGTAGCCAAATAGAGCTATTTTCGTTTGATGGATCGCCCGCAAGACCAAGCTATCCCGAAGCACAAGGCTTAAGACATTTAGCTTTTAAGGTAGCGGATGTACAGAGTGCAAAAACGTATTTAGAGTCGTGCGATGTAAACGTTGAGGATATTAGAGTGGATGAAATAACCGGCAAAAAGTTTACCTTTTTTGCCGATCCAGATAACTTGCCACTTGAGCTTTATGAGGTTTAAAACTCATAAGCTCAAGTTCTTACTATTGAATCAAAAACTTATTTATTAAAACGATTTTGTAAGTAGTTAAATACAGCACGAATACCTAACGCTTCACCACCTGTTGGACGACCTGGTAATGCACGTAAGTTCCACGCCATTACATCAAAATGTACCCACGGTGTTGTTGGCTCAACAAATTCTTTTAAGTAAAGCGCTGCAGTAATAGCACCACCAAACGGTGTACTTGCACAGTTTGCCATATCGGCTACATCACTTTTTAGTAAGTTTTTGTATTGCTCAAATAACGGAAGTTGCCAAACAGGATCATGGACGCTTAAACCTGCATCAATAATACCGTTTGCTACATCGCGCTCTGTTGAGAAAAAGCCCGGAAGCTCCGTGCCTAACGCAACACGACATGCACCCGTGAGGGTAGCAAAATCAATAATTAGCTCAGGATTATCGTTTTGTGCTTCGCTTAATGCATCACACAATACTAAGCGCCCTTCTGCGTCTGTATTATCAATTTCGACCATAATGCCTTTGCGTGTTTTAACAACATCGCCAGGGCGAAATGCATTGCGCGATACTGCATTTTCAACAGCGGGTACAAGCACTCGTAATCTAATTGGTAAGTTAGCTGCCATAATAAGCTGTGCTAGTGCAATTACGTGCGCCGCGCCGCCCATGTCTTTTTTCATGTTACGCATGCCAGAACTTGGTTTTAAATCAAGTCCACCTGAGTCAAAACATACGCCCTTACCTACTAGTGTAATTAATGGAGCATCTGTTGCGCCCCATTTTAAATCAAGTAAACGCGGTTTATTTTCGCTTGCACGACCCACCATGTGAATAGTCGGGTAGTTTTGCTCTAGTAACTCATCGCCAATCCACTGTGAAAATTCGCCATTGTAAGTTGCAGCTAAATCTTCCATTACTTGCGATAAATGTTGCGGCATCATATCTACCGCTGGCGTATTAACTAAATCACGTGCAAGTGTAATAGCATCAGCTTGTTGGCTAATACGCTCAAACAACGCTTTATCGCTAATGGCTAATTGCGCTTTTGCTGTTGGTTTTTCTTTATATTCACTAAATTCGTAACCACCAAGCACAAACCCTAAAGCAACTTGCTCTACAAAAGCGCTCTCGCCTTGAATTTGATAAGTACCAGTAGGAAGTGTATTTGCTAAATTACCCGCAGCCCAAAAATCATCGCTACTTTGCATTAAACAAAATACCTGGCTTAACTCGCCCGTTTTAGCATCAGGGATTAAAGCAACACCTTGCTTTTCGAAACCTGTATTAGTTAACCAATTTTGTATAAATGCAGGCTGCTGTGCTTGCCAGTCAGATAATTCGTTTTTAAGAATAAAAGATAAAGGAATACCAGAAGATGTATGACGTAGTAATGCACTCATTAAAAAGCTCATATAATATAAAAATGGTACTTAAGAGCATATCAATAAGCGCACCTAAAAGGTATCGCTAATTTGAAGGGATTTTAGCTACTTTTTTAAGCTGTTTTTGGATTCTTGCTTTTGATTTTCTTGATCTATTTTAGCATCAAGTTCTTTAATAGATTTGTTTATATTAAACGAGCTTGGCAGTACATCAACTCCCACTAAACTCCCTAATTTAACAACTAAAGGAATTGTAAGCGGGGCAAAAGGTAATACAGCAAACACACCGAGCCCTAGCCCTTTTAGAATATCAACAAACTGTTCATTAGCGCGTTTTAACTCCTCTTTACTTGTTTGGCCTTGGGTATAGCGCCTATAAATAGAGAGCATTTCTTTGGTTTCTTGTTTTTCTTGCGCAAGTGCAATTTTAAGCGCCACCATAGCACGGCGAAAACGCAGCTGTTGGCGTTTCTTACTAATTTTAACTACCCGCCAAGGTGCACGGTGAATAACTTTATATAATCGCATAACTTTTATTTTCACACAGCAGCACGGGTTCACAAAGAATAATTTACTTACAACATCCTTTAACTTATCCTTTGCACCAAATTAGTATTAAATACATACAACAACACTGAATATGACAAACCAACTACCGCAAAAACCTGAAAAACCAAAATCTGATGAATGTTGTGGTGGTGGCAGTTGCTGCCCCTGCGTGTGGGATGAATATAAAGAAAAATTAGCAACTTGGCGATGCGCACAAAACATTGAAAACCCCACCAAAAAGAAACAAATAAATAACATTTAAATACTGATAACGCATTAATTTTCCTCTCAACAACCCTATTTGCACTTATTTAGTTCATTTTAGCTTTACTTTGCACCATTGTTGCATTTTTTCTTAAATTGAATCTTTTTGTTATCAAATGGTTAATTAGTAATTGCCCTTCCCGTTTTTTACCTATAGTCTGTAAATAGGACTTCACAAAAAGTAAGCTTAATTGATTAGGCTTTTGAGCTAAACCCTCAAACTTATGTGAAACAAAAAATTAAGTTAAAAATAAATGATGTGAAATTAGCATCAAAAATAAGAATTATTCTAACTGGGGAAAATTAGAATGAAATTAAAAAATAATGCGCTAAACCAAGCAATCAAATTTGCTTTAGCTACAACCACTGCAGGGTTGTTTTTTTCGGGTTCTGCTATTGCAGCAGACGAGCAACAGCAAACTAAAGTAAATAAAAACGTAGAGAAAATTGCCGTAGTAGGTACGCGCTCAGCTCCACGTTCAATCGGTGACTCACCAGTTCCAATCGATATTATTGGCGGCGAAGAATTAGAAAGATCAGGCAATACCGACATGCTTGAGCTTTTAAAAGGTGCCGTGCCATCTTTTAACGTACATCAAAATCCTATTAGTGATGCGGCCTCTCTTGTTCGCCCAGCTAACTTACGTGGTTTACCATCAGACAGCACATTGGTTCTTTTAAACGGCAAACGTCGTCATCGTGCTTCTGTAATTGCATTTTTAGGCGGTGGTATTAACGATGGCGCGCAAGGCGCAGATATTTCAGTTATTCCAAGCATTGCTATTAAACAAGTAGAAGTACTTCGTGATGGCGCAGCAGCACAGTATGGTTCTGATGCAATTGCCGGTGTAATGAACTTCCAGTTAAAAGACGCTTCAGAAGGCGGTAAATTAGAAATCCGCCATGGTCAATTTTATGAAGGTGATGGCGATACAACACAAGTGTCGGGTAACGTGGGTTTACCGTTTACCGACAATGGCTTTGCTAATTTAAGTTTTCAGTACAAAACAGCTGATGCAACAAGCCGCTCGGTTCAACGTGCCGATGCCGCAGCACTTTCAGCTGCCGGTGTTCCAGATGTATCTTCGCTCGCACAAGTATGGGGCGCACCAGAAGTTGATGACGATATTACAATTTTTGGTAACGTGGGTTTAGAGCTAACGAACGATTCTGAATTTTACATGTTTGGTAATTACTCTGAACGTGATGTACGTGGTGGCTTTTACTACCGTAACCCTCAAACGCGTTCTGGTGTTTATTCAAATGATGGTGGCGAAACTCTGCTTGTTGCAGATTTAACACCTGATATGAGCGCTAACTGTCCTACTATTGCAATAACAGATGGCAACGTACTAGATGATCCAGCTTACATAAATGGTGTAGCGAACAATCCAGATTGTTTTGCATTTAACGAATCGCTTCCAGGTGGTTTTACACCTAACTTTGGCGGCAACATTACTGATACTTCTTTAACTATCGGTACTAAAGGGCGATTCACTGGTGGTTTCTTAAAAGATACTTACTATGACTTAAGTGGTACTGTGGGCTTAAATGAATCACGTTACTTTATTTACGATACGGTTAATGCTTCTTTAGGCGCAGATACACCGCGTGATTTCAGCCCAGGTAAATATGAGCAACTAGAGAAAAACTTTAACTTTGATTTATCAAAGGGTGTCGACTTTGGTTTAGCTTATGATGTAAATATTGCCGGTGGTTTTGAATGGCACGAAGAAACATTCACTATCATTTCTGGTGATGAAGCATCTTACACTGCAGGCCCTTTAACAGAACAGGGTTTTGGTATTGGCTCTAACGGCTTCCCTGGTTTTAAACCATCACAAGCAGGGGAGTTTTCTCGTCGTAACTATGCAGCATACGTTGATGTTGAAGCACCGTTCACTGAAGATTTCCTAATGGGTGTGGCGCTTCGCTTTGAAGACTACGACAGCTTTGGTACTACAACTAACTACAAAGTAATGGCTCAATACCATTTAACTGAAGATTTAAATATTCGTGGCTCTGTAAGTAGCGGTTTCCGTGCACCTACAGTTGGTCAAGCTAACGTAAGTAACGTACAAACAAGCTTAGACAGCGGCGTATTACAAGATTCAGCGCTTCTTCCACCAACAAACCCAATTGCAGTGCAATTAGGTGGTACAGAGCTTGAGCCGGAAGAATCACAAAGCTATACGCTTGGTGCTGTATACACAATCGGCGAGTTATTTTTAACGCTTGATTACTACAACATTCAAGTAGATGACCGTATTAGCCAATCAGATAAAATCAACTTAAGCCAAGCAGATAAAGATACACTTACAGCGGCTGGAGTTCCTAATGTACAAGGTCTTGCTCAAGTAAGCTTTTTTACAAATGACTTTGATACAACAACACAAGGTATCGATTTAGTTGCCAACTATACAGCTGAGCTAATGGGCGGTAGCTCTACATTTAGCCTTGCTTATAACTGGAATGATACTGAAGTAACTCAATTTAGTGAGATTACAGGTGCGTTTAAAGTTAAGCGCTTAGAAGAAGACTTACCTAATCATCGTGCAACGTTCACATTATCTCAGCAATGGGAATCAGTTTCTGCATTTGCTCGTGCAAACTACTACGGCGAATACCAAGGTGTTCACGTTGATTATGATGCAACAGCTAAAACAGCTGATGCTGCAGTCACTATTGATGCTGAAGTAACTTACTTCTTAAATGAATCAGTTAGCTTCTCTGTAGGCGCTCAAAACATATTTGACCAAGACGCTGAAAAGCTAGATTTTGCTGATAGAATTGATACGCCTAACAATAACTGGGGTGGTCAGTTCTACGAGACATCTCCGTTTGGTATTAACGGTGGCTTTTACTACGCTAAAGCAACATATACTTTTTAAACTATTTTCATGAAGAACCAAAGGCGAAATGTTAAAGACATTTCGCCTTTTTAATTTTATAGTTAATAAAAATAATAATAATGTCTAACTATGTTACTTAATAAAGCCAACCAATTATTTCAAGAGAATAAACTCAAAGAAGCCGAGTTCCATTTTAAAGCGATTTTAAATAGTAATCCCGAAAATGGTGAAGCTTTATTTGGCTTAGGCAGAATTGCCCTACGACTAGAGCGTTATGACGCTGCCGTGTACTTACTCCAAAAAGCGTGTGAGCGCATGCCTCATATGCTTGAACCATTACATGCCCTTGCTGATGCATTTAACGGTGTTAATTCGCCAAACGATGCGTTAACTGTTCTCGAATATGCAAAAAAGTTAGCGAGTCATAACCCAGAACCCCACTACTACCTAGCCCAACACTACTTAACATATGGCGAATTAGATAAAGCCCATACAACGTTTGCCCAAGCTCTCAGTATTGGCACCTACCCAGTAACAGCCTATATTTTATTTGAACTTGTACAGTTAGGCCGCTTTAATAAAGAGCATAATTATGTAAGTAATTTACACCACTTATTAACTCAAACGAGCAATTTACGTTTAAAAATGGTGTGTTACTACGCATTAGCAAACAGTTACGATGCACTTGAAGATACCGAGCAAGCATTTAATTACTTTATATTGGCGAATAAATTACAAAAAAAATTAAGTGAATTTAACACTAAAGATTTAATCCCTTTTTACGATGAAATAATAAAATACAACACCGAGGAATTTATTGCCTCTGCCGATAAAAAATTTACAGGTAATATTACACCTGTATTTATTATTGGTATGCCTCGTAGTGGCTCTACCCTCCTGGAGCAAATGTTGGCAAGCCATAGTCAGTTTTCGAGCCTAGGAGAAAGTACGAGTATTAGTAATAACGCGGTTGCTTTTATCGAGCAAAAAACGGGAGTTGCTTACCCGCAATGTTTAGCGCATTTAACGCCTGACTTAATCAAAAAAGCCCGCGAGCTTTATATCACAACATTAAAAACAGCATCGCCCATCAGACCTTTTATAATAAATAAACTGCCGAGTAATTATCAGTCGCTCGGACTAATATATATCCTATTTCCAAATGCCAAATTTATAAACTTAAGTCGTAATTTTAATGCTACAGCGTTTTCTATTTTCACTAATTACTTTGCTGAAAACGAGCCTTATTTTTGCTCACTACCTGAGTTTAAGCTTTACCATAGTGTGTATGAAAAACTGATGAGCCATTGGCACTCCTTTAAAGGTATGCCAATTTATGATGTCAGTTACGAAGATTTAGTGAGTAACCCAAAAGAGCAGCTAACGCAGTTACTTGGTTTTTTAAACTGTCATTTTGAAGAGCGCTGCTTAGCGTTTTATAAACAAAAAACACCGGTAACCACGTTGAGTAAACATGCTATTCGCCAACCTATTAATAACGCCGCAATCGCTAAGTGGGAGCGTTACAAAACACCTCTTTTAAAGTTACTTGATGAGAATTAATTAGGGCCTGTTTATCTTTCGAGGTTAAATTTGCAGTAGGCTGTTTGGTTTTTAGACAAGGCAGAGCCTATGAAGTGTGGTCATTCCCCATAAATAGGCGATAACGTAGCATAAAGACCAAACATGCGCTGCCTTTTGGGTTCAACCCTGAAAGGTCAACAGGTCCTACAGATGTGCTTTAAACCAATTAAGTAAATCTTTAAATTGATCATCACGCGCACTTGGGTGGGTAAGCATATTAATATGATCGTAATCAAAATTATGCCCGTGTTTACGACCGTAAATTCGCATTTGTTGAATGCCAGGCCCTGATTCGTCCATAAACTTTTGAATATCGATTGGTTGCGCTAATGCTTTATCTTTTACCGCAGCAATATGAAGCGTTGGCGGTAAATGCAGATTGTTTAGAGCTTTTGCATAATCAAAATTATCATCATAATCTATCCATGGCTTCTTTTTAGCCCATTGCATACTTTGATAATGCGACTTTTGAGTTTCGTTATCGCTTCCCCACTTATAACCTTTAGCATTTAAATAGCCGTGTTTTTTAGCAAGTAAAGGTGCCATAAAATACCAAATTAAATTGGCTTGTAATAATTTTTGAGGATGATTATTAAATAAAGAGCGCTTAGAGCCAAAATACACACACGCTTTTACATCATTAATATATTCTGGAAAACGTGCAAACGCGCTGTTCATCAATACCCCGCCCCAAGAGTGAGCGACCCAGTAGTCAGGCTTCTTGCCTTCAATCAACTCTATTTGCTTAATAAAGGTAGGGATGTCTTCTAAAATGGCTTCAGTTTGCCCGTACTTAGCGTCACTTGAAATAACCGGTTTACTATCACCTCGGCCACGTAAATCAGCAACATAACAACAATATCCATGCTCAGCTAAAAATGGTGCGAGCCCTTTATTGGAGTGCGTGTAAAAAATTTTACCGTTTTCTACAGCTCCATGCATAAAAAATACGATAGGCCCTTGCTGACCTTCATCGCTAATACGGCGTAAATGAAGTGTTTGGTGAGCGTCTAAATTGATAATTATTGATTGCTGAGAAATTGCCACAGTTATTCCTTTTTATTATTTTCAACTCATCCTACCAGTAATATTAAATATACCAAAGGAAATGTCTGCACTTTACTCATCAGCATTTGTTACAATCACCACATCATATCTGTTGTTAAAATGAAGCCATGAAAGAAAATAATACACGTTCAAAACTACACCCTCGTAACCTACATAAAAATGGGTACGACTTCGATTTATTAACAACAGAGCACCCTGCTCTACTGCCTTTTGTTATAACCACACCTGCAGGCACTAAAAGCATTGATTTTAGTGATAACAAAGCCGTTAAAACACTTAATCAAGGGCTTTTAAAAGCTCACTACAATATTGATTTTTGGGATATTCCTGAGCATAATTTATGCCCACCTATACCTGGGCGTGTTGACTACATTCATTACTTAGCCGATTTATTAAGTGATGATAACCAACAACAAATACCTTTAGGTAAGCAAATTAAAGTGCTTGATATTGGTACTGGCGCTAACTTAGTTTATCCGCTTACTGGTACAAGTGAATATAAGTGGCATTTTACAGGGACTGATATTGATCCAGCTTCGGTAAAAATAGCAAAGCAAATTGCTCAGTTTAATGGTTTAAAAATAATCCTAAAACAACAAAAAAACGCATCACATATTTTTAAAGGCGTTGTAAATCAAAAAGATCTATATCATTTAACGCTCTGTAACCCTCCGTTTCATGCAAGCGAAGAAGAGGCAAGTAAAGGCAGTGAACGTAAGTGGAAAAACCTAGGAAAAACACCCAGTAGCACGCTTAATTTTGGTGGTCATAATAATGAATTGTGGTGTGAAGGCGGTGAAGTACAGTTTATCTCTAATATGATTAAAGAAAGCGAAGACTTTGCAGAGCAAGTACTGTGGTTTACGTCGTTAGTCTCTAAAAAAGATAATATTGCAGCCCTTGAAGAAGTATTAAAAGCTCACCCAATAGCACAGTATAAAATAGTTGATATGGCACAAGGTCAAAAAATTAGCCGCTTTATTGCATGGAGCTACTTTGATAAAGAAACCCGTGAACAAATATGTAGTGAACTGGCTTAATACCAATTTTATTAAAAACAATAAAAAGGATAAGGCAATCATGATAGATTTTCGCTCTGATACAGTTACAAAGCCCTCAAAAATAATGCGCGATATTATGCACAACGCACCGGTTGGTGACGATGTATATGGCGATGATGAAAGCGTTAACCAACTAGAAGCCTATGCGTGTAAGCGTTTTAACTTTAAAGCCGCACTTTATTGTAGCTCAGGTACACAAGCCAACTTACTTGCAATAATGGCGCATTGTGAGCGAGGTGACGAATACATTTGTGGCCAAAATGCTCACAATTATAAGTTTGAGGGCGGCGGAGCAGCTGTTTTAGGGTCTGTGCAACCACAGCCTATTGAAAATGAAGCCGATGGTAGCATCCCCTTCAGTAAAATAGCTGCAGCAATAAAACCAGACGATTGCCATTTTGCAAACACGCGATTACTTAGCTTAGAAAATACCATAGGCGGAAAAGTACTCCCGCTTGAGTACTTAGCCCAAGCTCGTGACTTTGTTAATACGCATAATTTAGCGCTGCACTTAGACGGCGCACGTGCTTTTAATGCCGCTGTTGAGCTAAATGTTGATATCACTGAAATCACAAAGCACTTTGACTCAATTTCTATTTGTTTATCTAAAGGTTTGGGGGCGCCCGTAGGCTCTTTATTATTAGGCTCACCAGCACTTATTAATAAAGCAAGACGATGGAGAAAAGTACTTGGTGGCGGTATGCGCCAAGCCGGAATGCTTGCAGCTGCCGGGCAGTTTGCACTTGAGCACAATGTAGAGCGCTTAAAAGACGATCATGCAAATGCACGTTATTTGGCTCAACAATTAAGTGAAATCAGTGGCTTTACTGTAGATATGAGTAACACCACTAATATGGTTTACGCAACATACACTAGCAGTATAAATATTGAAGAGATTGCTGAGGCACTTAAACAACAAGGTATACTATTTAGCCCAAGCAAGCAGCTTAGGCTAGTAACGCATTTAGATATTACGCGCGAAGATATTGATACATTTTTAAATGCTTTGTCGGCCCATATTTAACGCGGCTTTATAATGTTTGCGGCATACCGAAACGTATCGGTCATTGCCGCCAATTTCTACTTGGTTACCATCGGCTATTGCTTCACCATTTTCATCGGTACGCAGTACATGGTTTGCTTTACGTCCACAGTGGCATACAGTTTTAAGCTCAACTAACTTATCAGCCCACGCAAGCAAATATTGCGACCCTATAAATAGCTCGCCTCTAAAGTCGTTACGCAAGCCATAACACAATACCGGTATACCTAATTCATCAACCACATCGGTTAATTGCATTACTTGTTCTTTTGATAAAAATTGGCACTCGTCAACTAACACACAATGGCGTTTTTTTTCATTATTGAGTGATTGAATAAGATCAAAAACATCTTTGCTAGCATCAAATACATGCGCATCTGCTTGCAAGCCAATACGAGACGATACTTTACCCACGCCTTGTCTATCATCAATGGCAGCAGTAAGGATCACAGGTTCCATGCCACGTTCTTTATAATTAAATGCAGATTGTAATAACGTGGTTGATTTACCTGCATTCATTGCAGAGTAGTAAAAGTATAATTGAGCCATTGTGGTGCCATTTTATAAAAAGTGCGCTTATGCTACCTTAATATTAAATTAATACCAATTTACAAACGCGAATTTAATGAGGTTATTTAGGTGTTTGTAAGTATTTAATATACACAGGTGCACTTTCAAATTTTGATAGCCAATGCCATATTTCCCAACTTAGAGTGTTATTTTCTTCGTAGAATTTTTTTGAAAAAACAAGGTAACCATGGCTGGTTTCGTAAGGGGGATAAATAGGTTTGACATTATTACCCTCATACGGATAACTCGACACTTTTAAGCCATCAACTTGGCATAGATCAACGCTCGCCTGCACCACGCCCTTATCTAGCAACTCAAAAGCTTTGCTTTTAGAAAACGTATTATGAATAAAAAATGGCTCTTCTTTTAACGCGCTATTTAGTCCATAGCCATTAGGAATAGCTATCGTAAATGCTTTATTTTGAAATACTTCGCGAGTCTCCCATTCTTTATGAAATTTATAACGCCCTATAAGGCAGCTACTAAATTCACTTACTGCATAGTCATCTTGTAACTTACCTTGCTGATCAACAGGGTAAACAGCAACGTTTTCTCGTCCTTTGCGGTAACTGGCAATAACAGCATTAACTCGATTAAATTCTAAATCGCTTAAGCATCTACGCCATGGTTTTCTAACAAACTTAATCTCAACACCATCAATCGCTTTATCTAATAAACTTAAAACCTCAACTGAGGCATCAGGTTGATCGATAGGTATAGCCTTATCAAAACCTAAAAATAGTGGTGCTGTGTTTTTATCTTCATAACAAAAAAGTAATTCTTTGGCCGTAACGCCATCGCAAAAAACAATACACTTCAAAACAAAAATATAAAGTAACGTTCTAATTTTCATAGTGATTTTTATTTATAAACTAAATCTACAGTGTAGTATGTAGAACTAAACATACAAAATATTCGTTAAATTAATTTACATTAATCCTTCGTGTTTCAGCAACCAAAGTTTCCTATTAAGCCCACCAGCATAGCCCGTTAGCTTTGTATTTGCGCCAATAATTCGGTGGCAAGGCACTATAATACTAATCGGGTTTTTACCATTCGCGGCACCTACTGCCCTCACTGCTTTTGGGTTATTGAGTTGGTTTGCAATATAGCCGTATGTTTGCGACTGTCCAAAAGGTACCGTTAATAATGCTTGCCATACACTTTGCTGAAATACCGTACCGCTTGTATCAAGTGGTACATCAAAAGTAGTGCGACTTTTTGCAAAATACTCATTTAACTGCGCAGCGCAAATAAGCACCGCCTTGTTAGTGACTTGCTCAAATGGCGTATAAGGGTGTTCAACTAGTGGATAAAACCCAACGTAACTCACGCCTTTCTCGGTCGCTTGAATAATTATGTCGTCTATAGGGCTCGAAATTGATGTTTGAATGATCATTATAATTGCTGCCAAAGTTGAAAAGTTAAGTAAGAGCGAAAAGGAGCGCTGTTAGCAGGTACGAAAGGGTTTGCCGCTGCTTGTGCTTTTTTAACACCTAAATCACCATCAAGTAATATATCGGGTTGGCTTTGTCCTCGCAGCTTTGCATAATTTACTGTCCAAGGGCCAATTCCTTTTAAGCTAAGCCATTCATCTAAATCGTCATTTTCAGGATTTAGTGCACAAAAATGGGCTAAATTGTGCAGTGCATTTTTGCGTGCTTGTGGCATTTTAAAAAATGCAAAATCACTATTAGCAACAATTTTAGCTGTAGGAAAATAAACGGGATCGCCCTCTTTTTCGCCTAATTCGTCAACTAACTTTGTTACTAAATTATGCGCCGCAGTAACACTCACTTGTTGTCCGAGTACCGCCCTTATACCGGCTTCAAAACTTGACCAAATCCCTGGAAGCCTGAGCCCTTCACACACTGTAAACGCATTGTTTATATTGGCGCTTAAATGCGTTTGAATTAAATTAATATCGGCATCTAAATCAAGCACACGGCGTATATTATTTATAACAGGTTGTAAGTACACTGTATTGTCTATATTGATAGATACACTAAAGTGGTTTTTACTCGCTATAAATTCAGCGGTAAAGCTTCCTTTGTATTCCTCACTTGCAAAAGTACGTCCGTAGCTCGTTTGTGTTATCCACTCCATTGGTTTTATCAAGCGCCTTTGTAAAAAGCCCTGCAAAGCAGGCCAATTATAAGGCGGCCTAAATGGCAGGGTTAAAGTGAGTGTTGACGTTGGTTTTTTATCGCCACTGCGCAGCTTCGAGGGAGCTATATTTAACTGCTGTAAAAATGCATCATTAAAGCGCCTAATGCTTTTAAAACCTGCGGAAAACGCTATTTCGGTAAGGGGTAAATGTGTTTCTTGAATCAGCTTTTTAGCAAAGTGACATTGGTTAAATAATCGATATTGCGTAATCGACACGCCAAAATACTGCTTAAACAACTGTCTTAAATAACGACTACTTACACCTAAACGAGCTGCTAATTTTTCGCAGTCGTGCTCGTCATTTTGATCTATTAACTGTTTTGCTCTAAGTGCAGTCGTTTTTGTACCCTGCCATGCTGCGCTGCCAGGGGCACTATCGGGCCTGCAACGAATACAGGGTCTAAAACCATCTTGCGCCGCATTATGGGCAAACTGATAATAAGCAACGTTTTTTTCGTGAGCCGTTGGCGCAGGGCAAATAGGTCTGCAATAAATACCGGTACTTTTTACCGCTACGTAAAAAAGCCCGTCAAAACGAGGATCGCGACTCTGACGTGCTTTTTGCCAATGTGAAGTGTCCATAAACGGCTCTATAAGTTAAGCTAATAGAGCCTAGCTTATAGAAAAAAACTCACATTACTAGCCATATTCGGCACTCAACCAATAGCCAATAAATAACGCCTTTGTACTTCTTGCCAATTAATTACATTATAAAATGCAGCAATATAGTCAGGACGTTTATTTTGATACTTCAAATAATAGGCATGCTCCCATACATCAAGTCCCAAAATAGGGATATTTCCCTGCATTAAAGGGCAATCTTGATTAGCACTATTTTCTACAATCAACTTTTCATCCGGCGTTACACATAACCACGCCCAACCACTACCAAATTGGCTAATTGCCGCGGCTGTAAATTGGTCTTTAAATTTATCAAAACTGCCTAGTTGCTCATTTATAACCTGAGCCACAATACCTTCAGGTTCACCTCCTCCTTGTGGGCTCATTACTTGCCAAAATAAGCTGTGATTAAAATGCCCTCCTACATGCTCTTGTACTGCTTTTTGCAAATTACTAGGCAGGCTGTTTATTCCCTTAAGTAATTTTTCAGCATTTGCGGTTGCATATACAGTATCTGCTAAAGCAGCATTGGCTTTATTGATATACGTTTGATGATGCAATGTGTGGTGAATATGCATAGTTTTGCTGTCTAAATGAGGCTCAAGCGCATCATATTCATAATCAAGTGCTGGCAATGTAAACGCCATAAATTACTCCTTTATTTTAATGT
This sequence comes from Pseudoalteromonas sp. NSLLW24, assembly GCF_015864725.1. Taxonomy (NCBI): domain Bacteria; kingdom Pseudomonadati; phylum Pseudomonadota; class Gammaproteobacteria; order Alteromonadales; family Pseudoalteromonadaceae; genus Pseudoalteromonas; species Pseudoalteromonas sp. NSLLW24. Next base: position 112,301 of record NZ_JADYWQ010000013.1, read on the forward strand.
AGCAGGCTGTTTGTTGAGTCTTTAGAGCATAAGCAAAAATTCACTTGCTCTATTAGCTCAGGTAAAAAATGATAACGTCTTGCAAATGATACAAGTTCAGAGGAAGTTTTAATGTAATGATGCTTACTCACTTTTTGTATATCGTAATGAGTATGCTTAATTAATGAAGAGAGTGTTAAGTGTACTTCGCATAGCCATTTGCATGCATTTTCAGGCTGTTGCATAGCTATATAGGTATCAGCTAAATTATGTGACGCAACAACAAGTGCGGGTATACAGTGCTCAATAGCATGAATGACAGTGTTATTAATCTGAGCATATAAAAATTGCTGAAGAAGATGATCTGCAAGTGTTTTAGCTAATAAGTATTTATCGCGGGCTTCGAGAAGTGCACCTTGTTCAAATGCATAATTACCTTGCATTATATTCGACTGCCAAGGGCTTAATGCTTGATCAAGATAAAGTAAATCTGAGTGGGGTTGTTTTTGACTTGAGATCATATAATCATCTGCACGTTTATTTATGAGTGTGTATTTAACTTACACACCCATAAAACTAAATGCAAATGATTTTCATTAACTATTTAGCGAAGTCTAATAATTCCTGCCCTGTTAAGCGATATATAATCCATTCGTTTTGAGGCTTTGCACCAATGCTATTGTAAAAATCGATAGCGGGTTTATTCCAATCAAGCACTACCCATTCAAAACGCCCACAGTTATTACTAATCGCCTTATTAGCTAAGTGCTTCATAATGGCTTTACCTGCGCCATTGCCACGGCTACCTGGGCTTACGTATAAATCTTCAAGGTATAGGCCATTTTTACCTAACCAGGTAGAGTAATTATAAAAATATACCGCAAAACCAATTGCCTCATCACCTTCTAAACAAATTATGCTGTGCGCAGTTGCACCTTCACTAAACAGAGTATCTAAAATTGCCTGCTCGTCTGTTTTTACTGCATCAGGTTCTTTTTCATATATGGCAAGTTCGGTAATAAAGTGCAAAATTGTTTTTGCATCACTTGGTTTTGCATCACGTATTATAACGGGTTGGCTCATTGTATTTTTACCTTAAATATACTGCTCTAATTTATCTTTTAAAATATCTAATTGAATAGGTTTACTCAAGTAGTCATCCATTCCAGCGGTTATACAACGCTCTTTATCTGAGTTCATTGCATTTGCGGTGATAGCGATTATTTTAATGTTTTTATGCTGTATGCCCGCCACGCCTTTACGAATAGCAGCGGTTGCTGCAAAACCATCCATAACAGGCATTTGGCAATCCATAAGTACAAGCTTAAAATATCCTGAATCATGCGCTTCTAATATATCAATCGCTAATTGGCCATTCCCAGCAATAGTAACGTCACAATTAAGCTTTTTGAGCATTAATTTAGCCACCTGTTGGTTAATTGGATTATCTTCTACCAGTAGTATTTGGGAAGACTCCTGCATTTTTTCTTTTTTAAGTGACGAAATATAGCCTGACGTAACAAGTGGGAGCGCCTCGCCTGCATCATTACTCGTTATAACCGACAGTGCAGAAATTAAATCGGCAGTGGTTACTGGTTTAGGAAAATATGCCTGAAAGCCAGCATCAGAATAACGCTGCGCGCCTTCCATACCTGCAATACTGGTCATCATTACAAGTGGCATTGATTTATAATGTTCATGTGCTTTTAGTGCTTTACACAGCTCTATGCCATCCATTCCTGGCATTTGCATATCAAGCACTGCAATATCATACATGCAATTTTTATCTTTATAGTGCTGCGCGCACATATCAAGTGCTTCATGTGCATCACATGCGAGTGCAACCTTAGCGCCCCAATGTTCAAGCTGTTGTGAAATTACAATTCGATTTGTCTCGTTATCGTCAACAACTAAAACTGTTAGCTCTTCCATATTAATATTAGGAATATAACGCTCTTTTTGATCTCCCGGAGTTAGCATTATAGTGGCGGTAAAGGTACTCCCTTTACCTGCTTCACTTGTAAGAGAAATTGCTCCTCCCATTAACTCACAAAGCTGCTTACAAATAGCCAGCCCTAAGCCACTGCCCCCGTATTCACGCGTTGTTGATGCATCTACTTGAGAAAACGGGGTAAATAACTGCTGTTGCTTTTCTTCACTTATTCCTATGCCTGAATCTTTTATACTTGCAACAAATTCTAAACCTTGAGCCACTTTATTAATTTTGGCGCTTACCACAACCTCGCCCTTACTCGTAAACTTAACGGCGTTACTCAGCAAATTAGTAAGTACTTGTCGAATGCGCCCAGGATCTCCGCATAACTGCGAAGGCTCTAGCGCTACCAAATCTAAAATTATTTCTATACCTTTTTCTTGAGCAGTCAATGCTTGTGCGGCAGCAACTTCGCCAATTAAATCACGTCCATTAAAGTTAATCTCTTCAAGTTCGATTTTACCCGCTTCGGCTTTAGAGAAATCTAAAATATCGTTAATTACACCCAATAAAGAATGCGCACTTGTTTTGGCTATACCTACTTTTGTTTCTATTGGTTTAGGGAGTGACTCTAATTGAACAAGTTCTAGCATACCGAGTACACCATTCATTGGCGTTCTTATTTCATGGCTCATCGTTGCTAAAAATTGGCTCTTCGCAATGGCTGCATCTTCAGCTTTTACAAGGGCTACTTTCAACTCCTCACTGATTACTTTTCGTTGCTGAGAAATCAAAGTACTTCCCACTAAAGTAGCCAATGATCGAAGATACGTTTCTTCGCTTTGCGTCCAATTGTGATATTCGCCTACCGTTTCAGCGCACAAAATACCTAAATTACCATCACCAGTTGCTATTACTGCATCAAGCATCGATTTAATATTTAATGGCTTTGTATACGCTTCTATAAAATCAACAGTTGCTGGATGGGTATAAACATCATCAATGGCTACTAAGTTTTGCTTATAAATGGCGTTATAATATGCAGGATAGCCTTTAGCAGTTAAAACAGCATCTGTATCTACAAACCCTTGTCCATCTATGTATAAACTATGACATGTCATTACATCTCGTTGATCGTTAAAAATCCATACCGACGCACGTGCAACATTTAGCACTTCGCACATAGATTTAACGGCTAGCTTTTTAACTTGCTCTACATCACTATTTTGCACTTCAGGTGCGACTGTAAGCGCGGCTAAATTTTTGTTATAGCGGTTTGCTTTTTCGCTTTCGAGTTCAAGGCGCTTATGTGCATCAATACTTTGAAATGAGCCAAAAACACGTACGCATTTACCATCTTTAAGCTCTGCTTGGCCCATTGATTTAACCCAACGCTCTTGCCCCGAATAGGTCAAAATAATAAGCTCTACACTCCAGCTTTCACCTAAAGTCACAGCGCATTCAAATAAGGTACTTATAGTGTCTCGGTGTATTCCTGGTTTATAAAAATCAATAGCAGTATCTATCCTCGGCTCAAATCCCTCTGGTACTTCGTGGATAACTTTAACTTCATCAGACCAATAAAGAGTATGCGCATCTAGGTCCATCTCCCATGCACCAATTTGTCCTTGCTTACTCATTGATTCAAGCAGGCTTTGCTGACGGCTTATTTTTAATTGTGTATTGTAACGTTCTGTAATATCTAAAATAAATCCATCTAAATACAATATATTGCCATCATCTGCGTAAATCGCTTGGCCTTTTTCGTTTACCCAATGCAAAGAGCCATCGCGGGCTTTAATTCTATACTCAACAGACCATGACTGCTTAGCGCTAACACAATGGACAATTTCATCTTTTATTTTTTGAGAATCGTCTTCACATATTAAATCAAAGAAGCAAAGGTCTTCATTGTGTATCAACTCATCGGGTGAATAACCGGTTATTTCACTCGCTTGCTCGCTCATGTAAAGCATGCTTAATTTGTCATCAAACTTACATCGATAAATTATGCCAGGGATATTTGATACCAAAGATGCAAATCTGTCTCGGCTTCCTTGTAGCTCAAGCTCTGTAGATTTTCGATCTGATATATCTAAATGCGTACCGATCATGCGTTTTGGAGAGCCATCGGTATTCCACTCAACTATTTTTGCAGTATCGAGAACCCAAATCCAATGTCCATTTTTATGCTTCATGCGGGCTTCACTAACATAATAGTCAGTCTCGCCGGAAAAATACGCTTGAAGTTTTTTCTCCGACATAGCTAAATCATCAGGGTGAGCAAAGGTATACCAAGTATCTATAGTACAAGGTTCAATATCACTGAGCTTGTAACCTATAATCTCGGCCCAGCGGTTATTAAATGTCACCTTTTTAGTATCAATGTACCAATCCCAAATACCCACTGCTGTTGAGTCAATCACTAGTTGTAGCTGTGTTTTGTGCTGTTCAAGCTCTAGCTCTTGTAACTTAAGCGCTGTAATGTCGGTACGAATAGCAATATAGTTTTGTGGTATACCGTTTTCATCTAGAAATGGTGCAATGGTGGTATCTACCCAATAAAAACCACCATTTTTAGCTTTATTACAGATTTGCCCGTTCCATACATCACCGCGTTTAAGCGTTTTGTACATATTTTTAAAGAATTCTTTTTCGTGTTTCCCTGAATTTAATAAGCGATGGTTTTCGCCTATTAATTCATGTTCGTCGAAACCACTGATCTCACAAAACTTCTTATTTACAAAAGTAATAGTGCCATGTAAGTCAGTTACCGCAACAATGGCATGTTCATCTAATGCACTTTTTTGTTCTGCTAATTGTTTTAATGCAATTTGAAGTGCCGAACGTTGTTTTTGTAATATACTTTGTTGTTCTTCTTTTACGGCTACTAACTTACGTAAGCCTAATGAAAGCTGATTAAATTCAATGCTATCGTTTATTATTGGAACTTTAACTAAATCGCCTTTTGTAATATTTTCGACAATTTTAGCTAAGTTAATTAAAGGCTGAGACAGCCGGCGACCAAACCACCACGACAACGTTAATATCAGCAGTAAGGCACCTGAATTAGTTAATACAGCGAGCTGCTTATAATAATTAGCACCTTGTAGTGCGACTTCTTTTGGTTTTGATACAAGTAGCTGCCAGCCAGACTCATTTAAAAACTCTAATGAATTAATATACCCATATAAAGTGACTTCATTTTTATCAATATAAGAAAAAACACGTTGTGTTGGTGAGCCATTTTGAGAGAAAAATGATGGTTGGGTATCGTCTGAAATATTACTTTTTTGAATTTTATTATTGTGCATAACATAAAATGTTATGTCTTTATTAGCAGCGTGTATTTTACTTAGATTATTTAATAAGCCATTTAAATTTATATCTGCAAGCAATATTGCTTGTAGCTTATTTTCATCATTTAATATCGGTAAGCCAATAATATGATATTCACGCCCTGAGGCAGTCATTGACTGGAATTGGATTTTACCTGTATTTATAATCCCAGAACGTATGTTATTAAAGCGCGGCTCTTTAATAACATTTAAAAAAGGTGATGAAGGTAGTGAATTAACGAGGTTTACATCAATAAGCTCTACATGATTAACAAAATCATACTGCTCAATAAATTGATTAATTAATTTTTGCTTTTTATTGGGGCTGATATCAAACTGCGCCCTAAGCAAATATAAATCTTTAACATGGTCTGTAAACCAAATATCAGCAAATTGCTTACCTATATTATTAAGCTCGTTAAGTTCAGTGTCTGCATTTTGTTTAAGCGTGCTATTTACATGTTCAAGACTAAACCACGTAAGTATACAAAGTGGCCCTAAGGCTATAATTATAAAGGTTATAATTAACTTACTTCGAACAGACTGTCCTTTACCTGTTAATTCACCAAAGTTTAAACCTTTGTCCATGCTTAATATCCAGCAGCTTTTAATCATTTAATATTACTTACATTAATGCACTAAATATATAAAGACGCAAGTTTTGAGCCGTAAACTCCTTAAAAACTCGACATTTAGCGCGACAAACTTAAATTCACGCATTTAATAAAATACGCCTTTATCATTAACTTAAAATTACGTTCATGTACGCGACAACTTCTGTAGCTGTTTTAAACCACCCATGATATAAGCAATATTCAGTCAATGTATTTGAAGGGATTATGGCAATGGCGCACGATCATTCACATAGTCATGTAGACGAAAACCAAAGTAATAAGCAGCTCACCGTTGCAGTTTTTATTAATGTATTACTAACCATAGCCCAAGTTATTGGTGGGTTATTTTCGGGCAGTTTGTCACTTATAGCAGATGCACTTCACAACTTAAGTGATGCCGCCGCTATATTTATAGCCTTGATTGCACGAAAAATCGGTAATAAACCAGCTGATGACACTCATCACTTTGGCTATAAACGCGCTGAAATACTCGCCACTCTTTTTAATAGCAGTACACTAATAATAATTGGTGTGTATTTAATTTTTGAATCAATTTCGAGTTATTTAAACCCTCAACCAATTAATGGTTGGATAGTTGTGTGGGTGGCCGCAATAGCGTTAGTGATTGATTTAGCAACAGCGTATTTAACCTATCGAGCTGGTGCAAATCACAGTATAAATATAAAAGCAGCCTTCATTCATAACGTATCAGATGCAATGGCATCTATTGTGGTAATCATTGCTGGCACCTTAATTATTTTATATCAATGGTATATTGTTGATTTAATCGCCACTGTACTTATTTCTATGTATGTAATTTATCATGGCATTTTACTTTTAAAACAAAGCTGCAAAGTTTTAATGCAAGCAGCGCCTGACAATATCGACACACACGCAATATCGGATGCTATTAGTAGTAAATTTAATATCGAATCGGTAACCAGTATTAAGCTTTGGCAATTAGACGATAAAGAAAGCTACTGCGAGCTTATTATTAGCACTCAGCAAGCGATTAATTTGCAAGCCATAAAAATATTCTTACACGATAATTATAATATCGAAAATTGCATAATAGAAATCCAACCAAATACATCACTATTTAATTGAAAACAGCTCGTATTATCATTTACAATATTACTATTAACTCATAATGAGATACCGTTTTTGAAAATTTGGTTACGTAGAATTCATTTAGGCCTTGCCCTTATTAGCGGACTATTTTTATTAATAGTGAGCTTAACCGGTGCTGTTATGATTTATGCAAAAGACATTCAGCACTTAATAGAACCCGCAAAATGGCAAGTAGCACCACAAGCTACTTTTATGCATTACGATGAGCTTATACAAAATGTACAAACTCAAACTAAGCAAAAAATTACTTTTTTTATGCCAGAGCAAGCACCGGACGCCGCATGGCAGTTTAGGTTAGCTAATAAACACTACGCTAGTGTTAATCCCTATTCAGGGAGTGTACTAAACGTCTATGAATCAACCGATACTATTTATGGGTTTGCCCAAGGCTTACATCGCTGGCTGTTGTTTGAAAACAGTAAGGGTGAAAAAACCTTCCGAAATTGGATGTCCGTGTGTGCATTGCTGCTGCTAGTAAATGTATTACTTGGTTTTTACTTATGGGTAAAACCAAAAAACAGAGTTAAACGTTTAGCTATAAAACCAAAAGCCAAATTTAGAGTGCTCATGTATCAATTACATACCGTGCTTGGTGTTTACTTTTTTATACCCCTTATGCTTATTGCCTTTACTGGCATGGCATTTAACTGGAAAACACAAACTCAATCTGTATTAGAATTTGTAACGTTTAACAAAGTAGAGCAAAGACCTAAAGCGCCAAAAATAATCCCCCTTTCTCAAGCTGTTTTAAATTATAACGAAGCAATAAAAAATGCCGAGAGCGTATTCCCTGATGGCAAAACATATAGAATTTACTTGCCTAAAAAAGATGACGAAGCAATTGCACTGAGAATGCAAAACCCTGGCGAAAGCCATGCTTACAGCTGGGTTTGGACTAACCCATTTACTGGTAAAGTATTAAACTCATTTGACGCCAGTAAAACCAACTTCACAACACAAGCATGGAACTTTAAGTATAAATTTCACATTGGTGATTTTGCAGGTCCTATAGTGCAGTTTTTATGGTTATTAATAGCCCTTTCACTCGCATTTTTTATTGTAAGCGGTGTGTATTTTTGGTTAAAACGCCACAAATGGAAATAAATCTCATTAACACTTGCGTCATTAGTTGATAATAATTACCATTACGCAACTTATTATCAACTAAGACCCTCCCATGTTAAAAACTTCGCTTTGCCTTATTGCTGTTGCAATAAGTGCTAACACGTTAGCAAATGAAAATAATAAAAATGAATACACTTCTGATCAGTTAGAGCATGTGATTGTATCTGGCAGCCGAATATCAGAAAGCATTGACGAAGTACCAGCCTCAATTACCGTTATTAATCAGCAACAAATACAGCAGCATTTAAAAGTAAGCTCAGAGCTGGGGAGTTTACTCGCGCAAATGGTTCCAGGCCTTGCACCTAACACTGGCAGCTCAAGTAATTCAGGACAAACACTGCGTGGTCGCGCGCCATTAATAATGATTGATGGCGTACCGCAATCAACCCCTCTTCGTAATGGTTCATTAGGTGTAAAAACGTTAGACGCAAGCGCAATAGCGCGCATTGAAGTCATAAAAGGAGCAACCTCTATTTATGGTAATGGTGCCTCAGGTGGCATTATTAACTACATAACAAAACAAGCGCGTAGTGATGGTAAACCGGAAGGCGAAATAAGTATTTCAAGTCGCTTTAGCGCTGTTAAGTTAGCAGAAAGTGGCGGCGGTAGAATATCAGCAGCAGTGAACGGTAAACTTGATAAACTAAGCTATCTACTAACAGCAAGCTATGAAGAAAACGGCGTACAACGCGATGCACAGGGCGATATTTTAGGCTTGCAATATGGTTTATCTGATTCTGAAACTCAAAACTACTTTACAAAGTTAAGTTACGATTTTGACGACGAAAAACAACTTCAGTTTAGCTACAACTTTTACAGCTCACAACAAAAAACAGACTTAGGCGATGTGACTGGCGATGGCAATATAGGGGAAAAAACATACGCTATACACGTCCCCTTAGAGCTTCAAAAACAAGGTAAACCGCAAGGCCCTGAAGGCAACGAGAATATAACCCTAAAATATGTTGATTACGCGCTGCTTGAAAACACACAAATGACCCTCGATCTATATAAACAAAATATAGAAAACGTGTTCTTTTTCTCAACCGCTTTAGCCAATCTTGATGAAGGTTACAGCGGTGGTCAATCGGTTATTAAATCAGATAAACAAGGTGCACGAGCCACGTTTAATAGCCAGTTTGATTTTGAAAATGTAACAGCCACCCTAATCTACGGCATTGATGCCTTAAACGATAAAACATCGCAACCTTTAGTAGATGGCCGAGTGTGGGTGCCAGAAATGGACATGGAAAGTGTGGCAGGCTTTTTACAAACAAAATGGGTAATAAACGACGACATTATTGTAAAAGCGGGTGTAAGAAACGAAAGCATTGATTTGAGCGTAAGTGACTACCAAACGCTAAAACTTTGCAAAACCGCATCGCAATGTTCAGTACCATTAAATGTGCGTGGCGACACCATTAATTACGATGCAACAACTTATAACGCCGGTATTAAATATAACTTAACAGATGCCTTTAGCCCGTTCTTTAGTTACTCACAGGGCTCTGATATTTCTGATATTGGTCGCTTACTTCGCGCTGCAACCTTTGACGACATTGCACTTATTCAAACACAAGCCTCAATAATCGACAATTACGAAGTTGGTTTTACCTCACAGTTTGAAAACGTACGTTTTGAATTTGCACTTTACAGAAGTACCTCAGAGCTTGGTACTAGTAATGAGTATAATGAAGTAACGGGTGTTTACGAACCTGTGCGTGCACCACAAGAAATATGGGGTTACGAAGGGTTAGTTAATTACACTATTACCCAAGACCTTAAGTTAAGCGCCACATATAGTTACGTAGAAGGTAAAAACACCGAAGCTGATGACTATCTAGGCGCAAGCCAAATTAGCCCACCTAAAGCAACAGCGAATGTAACGTGGCAAACAAATGACGAGCTATCGCTTGCAATGAGCTTTTTATATGTAGGCGACAGAAAGCGCTTTGATAAAAATGCACAGGGCCAATACTCTGGCGATCAGGGCCCTGTTAGTAGCTACAACACATTCAACTTAAGTGGCCAATACAATGTTAACGCCAAGTGGAGTGGCTATTTTGGAATAGAAAACCTTTTCAATAGTGATTACTACCCTGCCCGCGCACAGGCTTACACCTACGGTGGATATAACATTAAAGGATTAGGCACAACCGCAACGCTGGGTGCTAAATATCAATTTTAACAAATAAGCGCACGTTATAGGCATGCCCTGCATGCCTATATGCTCAACAAATCCCACATAAATAAACGTCTCAATTTTTATTTAGGGCGTCTATTAGATGCTAATGCAAATAAAAAACTGTCCATAAACCAAGCAGTAACGCAAACTTAAATAAGAATCAAAACCAATAGTAACGCAATGATTTTTATAGAGAAAACTTGCAATATAGGCTATTTATACTACACTGCATACAATTGAAATAGTTAAGGCGATTTATCATGAAAGGTAATCAAAAAGTAATCGATGCGTTTAATACATTGTTAGCTAACGAATTAGCAGCAATCGACCAGTATTTTATACACTCGCGCATGTATGACGACTGGGGTTTAAACAAACTATACGAGCGCCTTAACCACGAAATGGAAGAAGAAAAAGATCACGCAGACTGGCTTATTAAGCGCATCTTGTTTTTAGAAGGTGTACCAAATATGACTAAACGCCGTGATTTACTTATCGGTAACGACGTAAAAAGCATGATGCAAAACGATTTAACACTAGAACTTGAAGTAGTTGCGTGTGTTAAAGACGTCATCGCAATATGTGAAGAACAACAAGATTATCAGTCTCGTAGCATTTTAGAAAAACTGTTATTTGATACCGAAGAAGACCATGTTTACTGGTTAGAGCAACAACTTGGCTTAATTGATAAGATTGGTTCTGAAAATTATCATCAAGCACAAATGGCTTAGTAGGAGCATATTATGAAAGGCGATAAAGACGTTATTGCAGCGCTTAATAAAGTACTCGCTAATGAGCTTGTTGGTATTAACCAATACTTTTTACATGCACGTATGTTTAAAGATTTTGGCTTCACTCAACTAGACAAAGCAGATTACAAAGTATCTATTCAAAAGATGAAAAACGCCGATCGTTTAATCGAACGTATTTTGTTTTTAGAAGGTTTACCTAATCTTCAAGACCTAGGCCGACTGCGTATTGGTGAAAACAGCGAAGAAATGATTGCAGCTAACATGAGTTTTGAACTTGATACTATTGGTGAGTTACAAAGCGCAGTTAAACTGGCTGAAAGCAAAAAAGATTATATTACCCGTGAAGCCCTTGACCACATTTTAAATGAGCAAGAAGAGCAAATTGATTGGTTAGAAACCCAACAATTACTTATTAAAAATACGGGCATTAAAAACTACTTGCAGTCTCAACTGTAAATAGTAACAAGCATAAAAAAAGCAGCTAAAAAGCTGCTTTTTTTATATCTAAATTTTATATGTAATTAAGCAACTTGATCCGTCACATCTGCAATCTGAATAAGTCTGCGATTAAGGATCTTTTTAGTACAACCACAACACTTACCGCATTGGCTGCCTACTTTAAGCTCTTTAGTTAATTCACGCATGGTTGTTGCACCATCGTCAATTGTTTGCTCAATTTTTTTATCAGTCACACCGTGACATAGACAAATATACATGAATACAAACCACTCTCAATTTCATTTAGTAGGTGCATACTAATCTAAACGAAAATGGTTATCAATTGTTATTTGAAAAAATGTGTATTATTTGGCTTTTTTTTGGCCATCGCCACTTAAATCGAGATTTTTCAGCCGCTGAAAAAGCCTAAATTGAAATAAAGTATAGTACATAAATCGAGCTTTGTTAATTAAAGCCCACCTTAAATCTAAGTAAGAATAGGTTTAGGTAAATATTTGAATGGTTGAAAATTCATTACATTAAGGTTTTAAAAACCTTAATGTGTATTTATGGGGGGGATTTCCGGTTTGTGCCAACAGCGGACATTAGTGACGCCTCGTTATACGCTGAAAGCACCTATCTAAAAGCTTTAATTGCCTCATTAAGCTGCACATCTTTTCCGCTTTCAATATTGTTCACATTAAGAAATACAAATTCATGATCTACAGGCAATCCAATGTTTTCATAATTTTCCCCATGAGAATTGAGATACCTTTCATTTGATAATGTGATCCCCCAACCATTAGGCAAAGCTTTTGTTAACGTATCGCTAAAAGCTCCGTAGCTTCTTTCACCAATAAAAGTAACATTGCCCCTTGCTTGTAAACCTAAAAGAAATACTTCAGCCGCACTAGGTGTTTTTTGACTAGTTAGAACAACAATGCTTCCTGTGTAATTATTAATTTTTGATGGAGCGACAACAATTTTTTGAAGTTCACTGTAACCTGTCGATGTTTTAAACTGTTTACCCCCCAAGGCTAATTCTGAATCTATTAAGTAAGATAAAATAGAAAATGCCACTAAGTCACTTCCACCCATACTAAAACGTAAGTCAATAATTAAACCATTGCTTTGTTTGATGATAGGCGTAAATATATCCATAACCTCTTTTGTTGCTTTTACGTCATTATTTGAGAAATCATCAAAGTTACTTATTTTTAAATAGGCAATATTTTGAGGCGTTTTTGCTAAGGTAAAATTATCGTGATATTGAAGAGTGGAATAGTTTTTATCAATGTAATTCTTAATGTTTCCCTGAGACTTTTCCATTAATGCGGTATGTAATTCCCAGTAAGTTGAGTATTCAGGGTAATTTACTGAGTGCGCTTTTAATTCACCCCAAAATGACCACTTTCTTGGTGAGTAATGTGAAAGCCTATCAAGTTCTTGATTGAGTAATATGGCATGACCGTCGCGTAATTCTTTAAGAAAGTCATCAATGATACTAAATAGCTCATCTTGCGTAGTTTTTGAGGTTATTCTTTTTTGCCAAAGTTTTCTCTGCTCAACCCAATTAATATCTTTATCTTTTGAAAATGCATAGTGCTCTTCAAAATTATTCATTAGAACGTCAAGAACAATACTGGCATTAAATTCATAGTTTTTGTCTTTAATACTAACAATTTTTTCGGATTGACATTGAGCGGGTAAACTATCTAATTTCGTTAGCTTTAACGGAAACAAACCACCAAAGTTAAGTAAGCGAGTATCTTTATTCACTTTTTTTGTTTCTTCAATGAACGAGATTTGTTCAAACTCATCGGTGATAAAGTGGTTTTCCAAACAATGCTTAGTTGTTAAATCAAAGGCTGTTGTTTTATTGTCCACAGTATGAAAAACGTAACCATAACCTTGGGTTTTCCAGGTTGTCTCAGCGGAGTTCGCAGAATTAATGGTACAAAGTACAGTGAGTAGAAATAACAAAATCCCTTTATTCAAAGTTTACTCCTAATAGTGAATCACAACCGAACTAGACTAAGCGTAGAATGCTGTCTTAAGCGGCAAATTGCTGTTGGCTAAAAGAACTGAGGTCCACCATTTTTAAAATTTGTAATTAATAGCTGATTTTACTGGTCGTCCACCTTAGGGCGTGTTGTTAGGTGCGCATTTCGACACGCCAAGGTGGATTAAGGCGGTTTTCACCTGCCCAATAAAGTTTAATTTTATTACCAGACAGATCATATAAAACAGCTTCTCGCCACAAATAACTCTGATCCGTTGGCTCTTGATCGAAATTAAGACCTTTAGACTTTAATTGAGCAACCCAACTATCTAACTCTTCGTGTTCGAAATAGATAACAGTACAACTCTTAAAGTCAGAGCTTTCTAAAGATAATGAAAAAGTTGAATTTCCTTCAGGACATTCAAAACGTGCATAATGAGGAGTATCGACTATTTGAGTAAAACCTAGAGCACGATAAAACTCTGTAGCTTTATCCATGTTATTTACGGGTAACGTAACTTGATTTAAATTCACAGGACCTCCTTGTGTACCTAGTGTCCCAGCGAGTGAAGCGAGAGCATTGAGTGAAGCGAGAGCATTGAGTGGTTTTGTTATATTTCATGGTATAAAACTTCCCTGAAGACATATATGGACGCTCCCTTGAAGTCAAGACGAGCTAATGTCTAAACATCAAAATTGATGCCTTTATTTAATTGTC